>JAGAMC010000026.1 GCA_017624915.1 Oscillospiraceae bacterium
GACAAAGCAATGTGCGTTGCCGAATATGAGGCTTTTGCACCCGCTGCTGCTCCTGCTGCAGCTCCCGCTGCCGCTCCCGTGGCTGCTGCACCCGCTGCCGCTCCTGCCGCTGCTGCCGCTGCTGCTCCCGCTGCCGTGGCAGAATACAAGGACGTGAAGTTCAGCGGCATCCGCCGCGCCATCAGCAAGTCCATGAAGAGCTCTCTGAGCAGCATGGCTCAGCTGACCCACAACTTCTCCTTCGACGCCTCCGCCATCATGGCCTACCGCAAGGCACTGAAGGCCGCCGGCGACGACTTTGCCGGCATTACTCTGGGCGACATCATTCTGTACGCCGTGTCCCGCACCCTGCTGTCCTGCCCCGATCTGAACGCTCACATGCTGGACGACAACAACATCCGCCTGTTCAAGCACGTGCATCTGGGTGTTGCCGTTGACACTCCCCGCGGCCTGATGGTGCCCACCGTCTTCAACGCCGACCAGAAGAGCCTGCTGGAGATCTCCAAGGAGGTCAAGGAGCTGGCCGCCGCCTGCCGTACCGGCGCCATCAGCCCCGACAAGCTGTCCGGTGCTTCCTTCACCGTGTCCAATCTGGGCTCCTTCGGCGTGGAATCCTTCACTCCCGTGATCAATCCTCCCCAGACCGGCATCATCGGCGTGTGCACCACCGTCCAGCGTCCCCGCATGGGTGCCAACGGCATCGAGCTGTACCCCGCCATGGCTCTGTCCCTGACCTACGATCACCGCGCGGTGGACGGCGCTCCCGCCTCCCGCCTGATGATGGAGCTGTGCAAGAACCTGGAAAACTTCACCACCCTGCTGGCTAAGTAAATAAAGGAGACGAGAAATATGGAACTGTTTGATCTGTTGGTCCTCGGCGGCGGCCCCGGCGGCTACCTGTGTGCCGAGCGCGCCGCTCAGGGCGGCATGAAGGTGTGCCTGTTCGAGAAGAAGGCTCTGGGCGGCACCTGCCTGAACGAGGGCTGCATTCCCACCAAGACCCTGCTCAACTCCGCCAAAATGTACCGCCACGCCACCGAGAGCGCCGCTTTCGGTGTCACCGCTGAGAACGTCAAGTTCGACCACGCCAAGGTGGTCGCCCGCAAGGGTCAGGTGGTCAAGACTCTGGTGGGCGGCGTTGGCGCCACCATGAAGGCTCACAAGGTCACCGTTATCACTGCCGACGCGGTCATCAAGGGCCGCGATGCCGAAGGCTTCGCTGTTGAGGCGGGCGGCCAGCGCTACGTGGGCAAGAAGCTGGTCATCGCTGCCGGCTCCGAGACCGTGGTGCCTCCCGTGCCCGGCCTGAAGGAGGGCATCGCCTCCGGCTTCGTCACCACCAACCGCGAGGTGCTGGACCTGCCCGAGCTGCCCAAGAAGCTGGTCGCCATCGGCGGCGGTGTCATCGGCCTGGAGATGGCCTACTACTTCGCCAGCGTGGGCGTGCCCGTCACCGTCATCGAGATGATGCCCAAGATCGCCGGCGCCACCGATCCCGAGATCTGCAAGATCCTCCAGAAGGCCTGCGAGAAGCACGGCATGGAGTTCAAGCTGTCCGCCAAGGTACTTGAGGTCAAGAACGGCTCCGTGGTCTACGAGGAGAACGGCGAGAAGAAAGAGATCGCCTGCGACAAGGTGCTGCTGGCCGCCGGCCGCAAGCCCGCCACCGCCGGCATCGGTCTGGAGACCCTGAACCTGCAGATGGACCGCGCCGCCATCGTCACCGACCGCTTCCTGTGCACAAACGTGTCCGGCGTGTACGCCGTGGGCGACTGCAACGGCAAGCTGATGCTGGCCCACACCGCCTACCGCGAGGCCGAGGTGGCCGTCAACCACATGCTGGGCAAGAAGGACGAGATGCGCTACGACGTGATCCCCTCCGTCATCTACACCGATCCCGAGGTGGCCAGCGTTGGCCTGTCCGCCGAGGCTGCCAAGTCCCGCGGCATGAATGTCAAGGAGATCAAGCTGCCCATGATCTACGCCGGCCGCTACGTGGCCGAGGTGGACAACGGCGACGGCTTCATCAAGCTGGTAGTGGACACCGACCGCAACCGTCTGGTGGGCTGCTTCATGGTGGGCAGCTACGCCTCCGAGATCATTATGACCGCCACCATGATGGTGGACACCGAGCTGACCCCCGCCCGCCTGCAGAAGATGGTCTTCCCCCACCCCACCGTGGCCGAGGTCATCCGCGAGGCCCTGTTCAAGATTTAACAACTAACTAAGGAGGAAATATAAAATGCCTAAGAGTTTGTTTGTGGATCCCGCAGAAGTGCGCGCTCCCGGTAAAGTGACTTTCAAGGATATCCCCGTCAACCAGTACAAGAAGACCATCGCTCAGGAGCTGAAGGCCAAGCGCTACACCAAGGAAGATCTGATCCGCATTTTCCGCGACATGACCATCCTGCGTGAGTTCGAGACCATGCTCAACCTGATCAAGACTCAGGGCTCCTACAACGGCGTGGATCACACCTATCCCGGCCCCGCCCACCTGTCCATCGGTCAGGAGGCCGCCTGCGTGGGTCAGGCTTACCTGCTGGACGAGAACGACTTCGCCTTTGGTTCTCACCGCTCCCACTCCGAGATCCTGGCCAAGTCCCTGTCCACCATCAACAAGATGAGCGACGAGCAGCTCATGGGCGTGATGGAGAGCTTCCTGGACGGCAAGTGCCTGCGCTCCACCCAGCAGCTGGGCGAGTGCAAGGACGTGAAGGAGCTGGCTATCCGCTTCATCCTGTACGGAACTCTGTCCGAGATCTTCGCCCGTGAGACCGGCTTCCACATGGGCATGGGCGGTTCCATGCACGCCTTCTTCCTGCCCTTCGGCGTGTATCCCAACAACGCCATCGTGGGCGGTTCTGCCACCATCTCCACCGGCGCTGCCCTGTTCAAGAAGGTCAACAACAAGAAGGGCATCTGCGTGTGCAACATCGGTGACGCCTCCATGGCCCGCGGTCCCGTTTGGGAAGCCATGAACTTCGCCGCCATGGATCAGTACAAGACCCTGTGGGAGAGCCACAACGACGGCATGCCCATCCTGTACAACGTGTTCAACAACTCCTACGGCATGGGCGACCAGACCCGCGGCGAGACCATGGGTCAGGGCTGCATGTCCCGTATCGCTTCCGGTATCAGCCCCAACCAGTTCCACGCCGAGACCGTGGACGGCTTCAACCCCCTGGCTGTCATCGACGCCATGGAGCGCAAGCTGGAGCTGCTGCGCAACGGTCAGGGCCCCGTCCTGCTGGAGACCCTCACCTACCGCTTCTCCGGTCACTCCGTCTCCGACCAGAACGCTTACCGCACCAAGGAAGAGATGGACGCCTGGAAGGAAGTCGATCCCCTCACCACCTACCCCGCCCAGCTGGTTGAGGCCGGCGTGCTGACTCAGGCCGATGTGGATGCCATCCTGGCCGAGACTTCCGCCCGTATGACCATGATCTGCAAGGCCGCTGCCGATCCCGAGATCAGCCCCTACTGCGACTTCAAGAAGGATCCCGCCGTTGTGGAGCGCATGATGTTCTCCAACGAGCAGGTTGACAAGTTTGACGACCGCGAGCCCGAAGTCACCGTCCCCAAGGAGGAGGCCGAGGGCTACAAGAAGCTCAAGAGCAAGAGCCGCAGCCCCATCGACGCCGACGGCAAGCCCGTTTCCAAGATGAAGCTGTTCAACCTGCGCGACGCTCTGTCCGAGGTCATCTATGACCGCTTCTACGAGGATCCCACCCTGATCGCCTACGGCGAGGACTGCCGTGACTGGGGCGGCGCTTTCGCCGTGTACCGCGGCATGATGGATGCCCTGCCCCACTGCCGTCTGTTCAACTCCCCCCTGGCCGAGGCTTCCATCGTGGGCACCGCCGTGGGTTACGCCCTGTCCGGCGGTCGCGCTCTGGTGGAGCTGATGTACGCCGACTTCATCGGCTGCGCCGGTGACGAGATCTTCAACCAGATGTCCAAGTGGCAGTCCATGTCTGCCGGCATCCTGAAGATGCCTCTGGTTCTGCGCGTGTCCGTGGGCTCCAAGTACGGCGCTCAGCACAGCCAGGACTGGACCGCTCTGTGCGCCCACATCCCCGGCCTGAAGGTCTGCTTCCCCGCCACCCCCTGGGAGGCCAAGGGTCTGATGGAGACCGCCCTGAAGGGTACCGACCCCGTCGTCTTCTTCGAGAGCCAGCGCCTGTACGATGTGGGCGAGCAGTTCCACGAGGGCGGCGTGCCCGAGGAGCGCTATGAGATCACCATCGGCGACACCAACCTGGTCCGCTCCGGTAAGGACGTCACCATCCTGACCATCGGTGCCACCCTGTACCGTGCTATCGACGCCGCCAAGACTCTGAGCGAGAAGTACGGTATCGAGGCCGAGATCATCAACCTGCACTCCCTGGCTCCTCTGGACTACACCAAGATCGTGGAGTCCGTGCGCAAGACCGGCCGTGTGGTTCTGGCCTCCGACGCCTGCGCCCGCGGTTCCTTCCTCAACGACGTGGCCGCCAAGATCACCGAGCTGTGCTTCGACGATCTGGACGCTCCTCCCGTTGTTGTGGGCGCCCGCAACTGGATCACTCCTCCCTTCGAGTTCGACGAGTTCTTCTTCCCCCAGGCCGGCTGGATCCTGGATGCCATCAACGACAAGCTTATTCCTCTGCCCGGTCACGTCTCCGAAAACGGCGTTACCGAGACCGAGCAGATGCGCCGCGCTAAGGCTGGCGTATAATCCCCCTTTCACAGCAAAAGAGGTTGAGACATTTGTCTCAACCTCTTTTGCTTACCCTGAATTCAGTATTTTTTATGTTCTTTCCGGTTCCTTTTCTTTTCTTCTTATTATATAATAAAGGAACCTTACCCGACAGAGAGGATGTTTATCATGGGATACCAGTACTGGAGCTATGAAACGCTGGACCGGCTGTGCATGGATGCCTTCACCAATCCCAAGTTTGGCTTTACCCGGGAGCAGGCCCGCATCATCACCGACGTTCTGCTGATCAGCGACCTGTTTGGCATTGAAAGCCACGGCATGCAGCGCATGGCCCGCTACCACAAGAGTATCGAGCGGGGCATGATCAAGCTGGGCGTGGAGCCGGAGGTGGTCTTTGAAACTCCTGTCTCCGCCGTTATCGACGGTCACGACGGCATGGGCCAGCTCATCGGACACAAGGCTATGACCATGGCTATCGAAAAGGCCAAAAAGGTGGGCATCGGCATCGTCACCGCCCGCAACTCCAACCACTACGGCATTGCCGGTTTTTATGCCAAAATGGCCTGCGATCAGGGGCTGATCGGCATGTCCTGCACCAACTCCACCGCCATCATGGTACCCACCAACGGACGCATGGCCATGATCGGCACAAACCCCATCGCCGTAGCCATGCCCGCAGAGCCCTACGACTTCTTCTTCGACGCCTCCACCACCGTGGTCACCCGGGGCAAGCTGGAGGTCTACAACAAGCAGGGCAAGCCCCTGCCTCAGGGCTGGGCGCTGGACAAGGACGGCAAGCCCTCCTCCGACGCCGACGATGTGCTCAAGAACATCACCGCTAAAAACGGCGGCGGCATCATGCCTCTGGGCGGCGACACCGAGCAGTTCGGCGGCCACAAGGGCTACGGCTACGGCATGATCTGCGAGATCTTCTCCTCCATCCTGTCTCTGGGCACTCCCTCCCACCTGACCACCATGAACAACAAGGGCCTGATCTGCCACGGTTTCGTGGCCATCGACCCCAACATCTTCGGCGACGCCAAGGCCATCAGGGACCACCTGTCCGGCTATCTGCAGGAGCTGCGGGAATCTCCCAAGGCCGAGGGCGCCCAGCGCATCTACACCCACGGCGAGAAGGAAGTGGAGGCCGTAGCCCTGCGCATGAAGGAGGGCATCCCCGTGCTGGACAACACCATGGTAGAGGTGCTGGACCTGTGCAACTATCTGGGGATGGATTTCTCCTCCTATTTCGGCGACTACCTGCCCCCCGAGAGCAGCTTCAAGGGCAACACGTTTTAAACGAAAAACAAGGCATGACTTGCGTCATGCCTTGTTTTAATTTGTCTGTTCTGGCGGCTCAGCCTTCCTCCAGCGTCTTGGCCAGCAGGTCCCGCAGGGCAAGGGCGCTGCTGCGGTTCATCACGATGCTCACCACCTGCTCGGCAGCGGGGGTGGACACCGCCTCTACGCCCTTGGCCGTGACGGTCATGGCAGTTTCCATGTACTTATAGGTGGCATCCAGCGTGACCTCCATGATCTCGCCCTCAGGATTGCTCACCTTGCGCAGGCCAAAGGTGTTTGCATAAACAGGTTTCATCTCTATCCTCCTCATTTCAATGCTTTGCCGTCCAGCACCGCCTGTACCAGTTTCTCCCCCTCATAGCACAGCTTCAGGGAAAAGAACGGCGCGCCCTGCTCCAACAGCCGCAGGAAGATCTCGTCCCCCTCCCAGTGGGGGATCTGGGTCAGTTTCTCCCACGGCAGCCACTCCAGCTCGCCCTCGTCACACTGCTTCAGCGTCCCGGAAAAGCCATCGGCGGTGAACAGGTGCATATACTCCGTGGGCCAGCGGTCGGACACGAAGGTGACAATGCCGCGGTAGGCGTAATCGGTAAGGGTCAGCCCCGTCTCCTCCCGCACTTCCCGCAGCAGGCAGTCCTCCGGACTCTCCTTGTCCTCGAACTTTCCGCCGATGCCGATCCACTTGTCCGCATTCAGGTCGTTTTCCTTCTTTGTGCGGTGGAGCATCAGGCACTTGCCATCCTGCAGGATGTAGCAAAGGGTAGTGTTGATCATCCTTCAAATCCCATCTTCTTGGCCGCTTTTTCATACCAGGGGGTAGCTACGCCCAGCTGCCGGCCCAGACGGACCACCTGGAACAGCAGGGTATCCAGCTCGGACTTCTTGCCCGCGTCCACGTCACGCTTGAGAGAGGTGGATGCCCCGGGAGCCAGATTGTCCAGAATGGCCAGATTGTTGGTCACCAGATCCACGGGGAAGGTGATGTCCATGGCCTTGGCCAGTGCCTCCACCTCTTTGACCAGCGCCACAAAGGTGTCGCGTTCCTGCCCCGGCTTGTGCATGGACTCCGCCTTCACATCGTAGTACAGGCCGCAGGCCGCCATGGGGGAGACAAAGGAGAACTTCTGCAGGGCGGCCTGCTGAATGTTGTCGGACACGCCGCTTTCGATTCCGCTTTCGTTCAGGTCCTTGGCGATGTCCTCCAGCACCGGACGATAGTCCTCGGGCTTGCGCACGCCGAAGAAAATGCGGAACACCGCGCCGCTCATCAGGATGGTGCCGGGGGCCTTGATCTCGGCGGCAATGTAGATGCAGCCGTCGGTGACCAGCAGTTCGGGCAGACTGGGCTGAATAGAACCGCCGATGCCAAAGCCGTTCAGGATCGGAATAACCACGGTATCAGGCTTGGCCACCCGCCGGATAAAGGGAATGCTGTCCTCAATGGAATAGCCCTTCACGCACAGGAAGATCACATCGGGGGAGCCCTCGTAGTGCTCCATGTCGCTGGCGGGAACGGGCACAGCAAAGGTGCCGCGATGGGCCGTCTCCAGCACCAGGCCGTTTTTCTGAATAGCCTCCAGATGCTGCCCCCGGGCGATGACATGCACATCCTTGCCTGCCGCCGCCAGATAGGCCGTCAGACAACCGCCGGTACCGCCGGCACCAATTACCAGATATTTCATAAGCTTTTTCTCCTTTTCACGCCCCGCACGCAGGGATACTTTCCTTTTCCTGTTTATCATACCATGTTCTGCGTATAAAGGGAATGTTTTGTATCAAACTTACTGCTTCCGGGCACAAAAAAAGACACGCATACGCGTGTCTTTTTTTGTGGTGGAGACGACAGAACTCGAATCTGTGACCCCTTGCGTGTGAAGCAAGTGCTCTACCGGCTGAGCTACGCCTCCATGTGGAACGGCTGAAAAAAGGTGGTGACCCGGACGGGAATCGAACCCGTGTTACCGCCGTGAAAGGGCGGTGTCTTAACCGCTTGACCACCGGGCCGTTTAAATAGGGCAGGTTACTGTCCTATGAAATTGTAAATGGTAGCGGCACCTGGATTCGAACCGGGGACACTACGGGTATGAACCGTATGCTCTAGCCACCTGAGCTATGCCGCCAAATAGACCCTTGTCAAACAGGGCAAGAGTTAGTATATCCGATTCGCGGCGGAATGTCAACAAAAAAAGTGAATTTTTTGCGGGAAATTTCGGCGGCGGAGCGCCTGTGCGCTCCGCCGCCGAAAAGGGGCGAGCCCCTATTATTTGAAGTATTCCGCACCGGACTCGAACAGGGGCTGATGCTTGTTGCCGGGGATATTCTTGCCAACAAATTCGCCCCGGCGCTCCAGATGGCCCATCTTGCCGAACACGCGGCCGTCGGGAGAGAAGATACCCTCGATAGCCTGCATGGAGCCGTTGGGATTGTGGGCAATATCCATAGTAGGCCGGCCCTGCTCGTCCACATACTGGGTGGCCACCTGTCCGTTTGCCATCAGGCTGTCGATGACGTCCTTTGGCCCCACAAAGCGTCCCTCACCGTGGGAGATGGGGATGGTGTGCAGGTCGTTGACGCTGCTCTTGAGCATCCAGGGAGACTGGACGCTGGCCACACGGGTGGTGACATAGCGGGACTGGTGGCGGCCGATGAGGTTATAGGTCAGGGTGGGGCAGCCCTCGTCCATGGGGCGGATCTCGCCGTAGGGGACAAGGCCCAGCTTGACCAGCGCCTGGAAACCGTTGCAGATACCCAGCATCAGACCGTCCCGGTTCTTCAGCATGTCCATGATTGCGTCAGTAAGGGCGGGAGAGCGCAGGAAAGAGGCAATGAACTTGCCGGAGCCCTCGGGCTCGTCACCGCCGGAGAAGCCGCCGGGCAACACCACCATCTGGGCCGAGCGGATGGCCTGCTCCAGCGCCTTGGCGGACTGGGACAGGAAGTCGGTGGTCAGGTTGCGCACCACCACGATCTCAGGCTCGATGCCGGCCCGCACGCAGGCCTGGGCGGTATCGTACTCGCAGTTGGTGCCGGGGAACACGGGGATGACCGCCTTGGGGCGGGCGATCCGGTTCTTGCACACGATGGGAGCCCGCTTGTCGCAGGTGGGGGCAGACACCGTCTCGGTGGTTCCGGCGCGGGTGGCGTAAACCTTCTCCAGCACGTCCTCGTTGAGCTTGAGCAGTTCCTCAATGGACACCGCCTCGCCGGGCAGGGCCACGAAGGGAGCCTCGGTCGTCTCGCCCAGGCGCTTGACGCAGGAGCAGTTGACCTCCTCGCTCACCTCAGCCACGATGGCACCGGGCATGGCGGTGTACCAGCTGACGTCCTCCATGCCGGCCCGGAAACCGATTCGGTTGCCGAAGGACATATTCATCACGGCCTCGGCTACGCCGTTCTCCACCGCCCAGGCGGCCTTAATCTTGCCGGCGGTATGCAGGTCGTAGAAGCACTCCCAGGCGGTCTTGCTGTCCTCGGTGCGGAACAGGTAGACGGGGCTGCCCGCTTTCTTGAACTCGGGAGAGAGGACCTCACCGGCCTTGGCAGGGGCGATGGCAAAGGAAATCAGAGTGGGGGGCACGTCCATATCGAGGAAGGAGCCGGACATGGAGTCCTTGCCGCCGATGGCGGCCGCACCCAGCTCCAGCTGGGCATCCAGCGCGCCCAACAGAGCGGAGAAGGGCTTGCCCCAGCGCTCGGGCTCGGTGCGCAGCTTCTCGAAGAACTCCTGGAACGTCAGATACGCCTTGCGGTAGTCGCCGCCGGCGGCCACCAGCTTGGCCATGGAGGTATAGACGCTGTCGTGTGCTCCGGCGTAGGGATCCACACTCATGCGGTCAGGGTCAAAGCCCCAGGACATGATGCTGGCCTGGTCGGTGGACTGGCCGGGCAGGACGGGCAGCAAGGCGGACATGGCCTGTGCCGGGGTGGTCTGGGTCTTGCCGCCGAAGGGCATCAGCACAGAGCCGGCGCCGATGGAGCCGTCAAAGCGCTCGGTCAAGCCCCGGCGGCTGGCGCACTTCAGGCTGGCTGCCATCTGCTTGAGGTCGGAGAACTGTGCCTTGGACAGCTCAGAGCGGTCCTTGGAGGCAACGCTCACGCCCGCATGCTTGACCGCGCCGTTGGTGTTCAGGAACGCGCGGGACAGGTCGGCGATCTTCTGGCCCTTCCAGTGCATGACCATGCGGGGAGACTCGGTAACGGTGGCTACGCGGTAGGCCTCCAGATTCTCAGCCTGAGCCGCGGCAATAAACTTGTCCGCATCCTCGGCAGCCACGACCACGGCCATACGCTCCTGAGACTCGGAGATGGCAAGCTCGGTTCCGTCCAGACCGTCGTACTTCTTGCGCACGGCGTCCAGCTGGATCTCCAGCCCGTCAGCCAGCTCGCCGATGGCAACGGACACGCCGCCGGCGCCGAAGTCGTTGCAGCGCTTGATCAGGCGGGTCACCTCGCCGTTGCGGAACAGGCGCTGGATCTTGCGCTCCTCAGGAGCGTTGCCCTTCTGGACCTCGGAGGCCATGGTGGTCAGGGACTTCATGTTGTGGCTCTTGGAGGAGCCGGTAGCACCGCCGATGCCGTCACGGCCGGTGCGGCCGCCCAGCAGCACGATCACGTCACCGGGGGCGGGACGCTCGCGGCGGACATTCTCCGCAGGGGCAGCGCCCACAACAGCGCCGCACTCCAGTCGCTTGGCGATAAAGCCATCGTGATAGACCTCAGCCACGTGGCCGGTGGCAAGGCCGATCTGGTTGCCGTAGGAGGAATAGCCGGCAGCGGCCGTGGTAGCCAGCTTGCGCTGGGGCAGCTTGCCCGGCGTGGTCTTGTCAAAGGGCACCCGGGGATCGCCGCCGCCGGTGACGCGCATAGCCTGATGTACATAGACGCGGCCGGACAGGGGGTCGCGGATACAGCCGCCGATACAGGTGGCTGCGCCGCCGAAGGGTTCGATCTCCGTGGGGTGGTTGTGGGTCTCGTTCTTGAACATGAGCAGCCAGTCCTGCTCCTTGCCGTCCACATTGGCGGGCACGTGGATGGAGCAGGCGTTGATCTCCTCGCTCTCGTCCAGTTCCGGAAGCAGGCCGCGCTTTTTCAGGGTCTTGGCGCCGATGGTGGCCAGATCCATCAGGGTCTGGGGCCGCTTGGCGGCCTTCTCCTCGCCGTACACCTCTACCCGGGCGGCCAGATAGCGCTCGTAAGCCGCCTTGATGTCCGGATCGGCAATGTCCACCGTGTCGATATGGGTGGAGAAGGTGGTGTGGCGGCAGTGGTCGGACCAGTAAGTGTCCACCACCCGCACCTCAGTGATGGTGGGGTCACGCCCCTCCTCATCCCGGAAGTAGGCCTGCAGGAATTTCAGGTCGTCCAGATCCATGGCAAGGCCCAGCTTGCCCAGCAGGTCGGCAAGGCCAGCCTCATCCAGACCCACAAAGCCGTCCACAACGGCCACCCGGTCAGGGATGTCGTAGGTACGCGCCAGGGTTTCGGGCTTGTCCATGGAGGCCTCCCGGCTCTCCACAGGGTTGATGAGATAGCCGCGGATCTTGTCCATGTCCGCCGCAGACAGCTGGCCCTCCAGAATATACACTCTGGCAAAGGCGATCAGGGGACGCTCCACCCCCGCCATGAGCTGAATGCACTGGGCGCAGGAGTCCGCGCGCTGGTCAAACTGACCGGGCAGTGCCTCCACCGCCAACAGGCTGTGGGTCTGGGCGGGCACAGGGAAGGTCTCGTCATAGACCACATCCACCTGAGGCTCGGAAAATACGATGCTCTTGGCCTGCTCGTAGACGGCCGGGTCGATCTGGTCGGCATCATAGCGGTTCAGGATGGAAACGCCGGTCAGGGAAGATATTCCCAACTGCTCCTGCAGCTGGCGGCACAGGCCCTGTGCCTCAACGTCAAATCCTGCCCTCTTCTGGGAATAACAGCGAAAAACGCTCATGTCCACTCCTCCATATATCTGAAGTTTCTTTTTCTCTCATTTAAACCAGCTGTAAAACACGTTGGCCCGGGTGGGGGTCAGCGTGGAAAGCCCGCTTTCGGGCCGCACCAGCACACTGCTGCGCTTGAAACACAGGGGGCTGACGGGACACTGCCGGGCCAGCTCACTGCACAGGTCTGCAGCAGCCCGGACCCGGTCGTCCTCCGGGGCTGCCAGAAACTCCCGCAGCAGGGCGTCCGTCCGACTTGCGGACCAGCCGGTGTAGTTCAGTGTTCCGCCGCTCCCCGCAAGCCGAGTCAGATCAAAATCGGCTGCAAGGTTGACCTGGGCCAGATACATATCAAACTGTCTTGCGTTTAGGGCAGACAGGTAGTCGCTCCATCCCAGAGCAGATACCCTGACCTGCATGCCCGCCTTTTCCAGCTGTCGGGCGATCAGCTGTGCCGTTGTGACCATAGCGGTATTCTCGCTGCTGACCAACAGCGTAACGGTCCGACCGGCAAGTCCCGCCTGCTCCAAAATCTCCCGGGCCGGGCGGTTGGAGCTGAGCTGCCTTGCCAGACTTTCGTCATACAGCGGGGATGCCGGATGGATGGGGATGGTAGCGGCCAGTGCGTGGCCGGAAAAAGCTGCGGACACCAGTTCGTCCCGGTCCAATGCCGAAGACAGCGCCCCGCGGCTCTGTGGGGAGCGGAACACACTGCGTCCTGTGTTGAAGCCCAGATAGATCAGGGCCGTGGTATCATAATCCACCGTATGATACGCCCCGGAAAAGCCCGGAGCTCCGGTTCCGGTGAGATCGGTGTCCACAAGGGTCAGCACCCCGTCAGGCTCAAGCCCCCCTGTCAGCTCCTGCTGCCGGGAAATGGGCTGCAGTTGGATCTTCCGGGGCAGTGTAGGATGTCCGTCCCGCAGAACAAGGCTCTTTTCATCCTCCGCCAGTACATAGCTTCCCGTCCCGGCTGGCCGGTGTCCGGTATCCGGCGTAATGGGGATATCCAGCAAAGCGGGCAGCCCCATATTGGGCCGGGACAGGTTCGCAACGAGCTGACCACCCTCGTCCACCCCAAAAGCCATCACACAGGACAGCCGGGCGGAGTAGCGGGCACTTGTTCTGGCCGTTTCCAAAGCGCTTGCGGCGATCTGGGCTGTCAGCGGCGTTCCGTCGGAAAATACGACCCCGCTTTTCAGTGTAAACGTCCAGCGCAGACCATCTTCACTGACGGTCCAGTCCTCACAAAGCACGGGTTGGGGCACGAAGAAGGGATCCAGTTCGAACAGCCCCTGGTACAGCAGCGGCGCCAGCGTCAGGTTGACCCGGTGGCTTCCAAGGACCGGGTGCAGGCTGCTTTCGGGGTAGAAGGGCAGCGTGATGGTCTGCTCCTGTGTCCCCACCGGCTCCTCCGTTCCGGGCAACACGTCGGAGGTGGGCTCCTGCGGCCCTTGGGGCAGGTCGTAGCAGCCGGTCACGGTCAGGGCAAGCGCCGCAGCCAGTATGCAGTTGAGCAGCGGTCGCAGGCCCATGGTGTCCTCCTTATGCTCCGGTCAGCTGTATCATGGCGGCCATGCTGCCCCGGGCATTCCCCGTCAGGCGGTGAGACCAGTACAGGTCTGTGCGGCAGGCGGTACAGTGGTCGGATATGTCAATATGTTCCGGGGCGATCCCCGCAGTGATCAGGCCATGGGCGATGATCCCCTTCAAATCCACCCGGAATCTGTCATCCCCGACCCTTTTGATAAAGGCCTCCGCCTCGTCCCCAAAGGCATCCAGCATGGCCCGGGGCACATCGGCATGGGTCTCAAAGCAGCATGTTGAAATGGCAGGTCCGATAGCGGCCAGAATGTGTTCCGCCCGGCAGCCGTAATTGTCGACCATTATGGCCGCGGCCTTGGATGCGATGGACCGTGCCGTCCCACGCCAGCCGGAGTGGACTGCGGCAACACAGCGCCGCACGGGGTCATAGAGCAGAACGGGCACGCAGTCGGCTGAAAAAACACTCAGGCAAAGACCGGGCACGTCGGTCACAAGGCCGTCCGCCTCGTAAGGCGCGGGGGTACACGGGTCGAGGCCCGCGTCAGCCGCTGTCACGCAGCGCACCGTGTCTTTGTGGACCTGCCGGGTCTTTACCACCCGGGCGTGGTCAGCACCGATGGCTGTGCAGAAGCGGCAATAGTTTTCCCGCACACAGGCAGGGTCGTCGCCCCGGTTATAGCCCAGATCCATGGTGTCAAAAGGCGGTGCACTGACGCCCCCCTGCCGGGTGGAAAATCCGTGGGCCACGCCGTCCGCCTGTTCCAGCAAACCGCTGGAAAGAAAGCAGACCCCATGTACGGTTTTTAACTCCATACTCATGCCGGCCCACCTCCAAACGCCCACTTTAACATTGCATTTTATTTTATCGCAAAACGGACGAACTGACAACCCGTTGTAAGGGAGAAATCCCGCATCATTTCCCGCCCGGATTGGGTGTATTCCCCAAAGGATCACAGATAGCCGTACATTCCCCGCACAGACACCTCGCCCGCCGCCACAGTTTCGGTGCTCCCGTCAGGCAGAGTGACCAGCAGACGGAACTCATCATCAACGCCGCAGGCAAAGGCCTCCCGCACCGCCGCGGGGGTGATGAGCTGCACCTGCTTGCCGGTGGTGAGGCAGTCCTTGCGGTATTTTTCCAGATACTGCTGTTTTTCCCGGGGAAAACAGCAGTACATCCGGTCCAGTGCCCGCACGACCTCCTCCGCCACCCTTTCGCGGTCCACGGGGCGTCCCAGCTGCTGTGAAAGAGAGGTGGCTACGGTGCGCAGTTCCGGGGAGAAGTCCTCCTCCCGCTGGCTTATATTGATGCCAACTCCTATGACCACGCCGGCGGGCGAGCCGTCCTGTGCCACACACAATTCCGCGAGGATGCCGCACAGTTTCTTTCCGCCCAGGACAAGGTCATTGACCCACTTGATCTGCGGGCGCACACCGCAGGCCGCCTGAATGCCGTCGCTCACGGCCACCGCAGTCCACGCGGTCAGCTCCGCCACCTGCTCAGCCCCGCCTCCGGGGCAGACCAGTGCAGACAGGTAGAGTCCCTGCCCCTTACGGGACTGAAAGCTGCGGCCCCGCCGGCCCCGGCCGGCGGTCTGCTCCTCGCTGATGACCACCAGTCCCTCCTGTGCCCCTTGGGCTGCAAGGTGCTTGACCAGACTGTTGGTGGAATCCACGCTCTCCAGCCGAAGGATCTCCCGCCCCACAAGGCCGCCCTGTCTGCGTTCCACTTCCGTCCACCCCCAAACCATACTTCCCTGTTATTATAATGCATCTGCGCCCCGCCGTCCAGCGGCATATTCCCCGACCCCGTCCCATAAACTGAAATAAAACAGGGAAAGGGTGACTGGCTATGGCATTTGAATCGGAACGCAACCAGAACACAGTCCACCGCATCACGCTGGAGGACCGGGAGCAGCTGGTGGTCAGCGGCGTGGAGGAAGTGGAGAGCTTTGACGACAGCGGTATCGTCATGGTCACGGTGCGGGGAACGCTGGTGGTTCGGGGCAGTGATCTGCACATTGAGCAGCTCAGTCTGGACGGAGGGCAGCTGCGGGTGGAGGGCCACGTGGAATCACTGACCTATGAGGATGAAGGGGGCGAGCGCACAGGACTTCTGGCCCGCCTGTTCCGCTGAGATGGGCATCTCCGTTGCCGCACAGGGCCGTGCTGTGGTACAGGCTCTGGCTCTTGGCGTGCTGGCCGGCGTGCTGTACGACCTGTTTCGGATCCTCCGTGTGCGCGTACATGTGAGGCTGCTGGGCAGTGTGCTGGATCTGCTGTTCTGGCTGTGTGTTACGGGCATGCTTTTCCTCTGGTCTTTGGATGCCTGGGGCGGGCGGGTCCGCCTGTACGGAGCGGCGTGCCTGCTGACCGGCGGGCTGCTTTACTTCCATCTGCTCAGCGCAGCTTTTTTAAAGTTGGGTTACCACACCGCCGATTTGGTCACAGTCCTGTTCCGCTTGTTACTTCTGCCCATTATGACCGCCGTTTTTCTCCTTAAAAAAATGAAAATTTTTCTGAAAAAGACCTTTCATTATGCCTGCAAATGGTATAAAATAAAGCATCTGGCAGAAGAAATGGCGCAAGCGGAACGCCGTCGCGCGGTCCGCCGGTCCGGAGGTGTGAGTGATGCAGGTCAAAAAAGCCGGTTTTCTGACAAAGATCATCGTTCTGGTGCTGCTGGTGTATATGGCCACCACCCTGCTGAACCTGCGCACCCAACTGCAGACCTACCAGGCGGAGAAAGACGCTCTGGCCGCACAGGTCACGCAGATCGCCCAGCAAAACGCACAGCTGTCCGACACCATCCAAAACAAGGACGACCCCGCCGTTCTGGAGGCCGTCGCCCGTGACAAGGGTTTTGTCAAGGCCGGCGAAAAGCTGTTTGTGGACATTGCGGATTAACCGTTTCTTCACATTACAAGGAGGATTTCAGGGTCAATTATGGAGTTTGCTGTAGGTTCCATCGTAGAGGGGAAAGTGACTGGGATCACAAAATTTGGGGCATTTGTGTCCCTGCCCGGAGGCAAGTCCGGTCTGGTACATATCTCCGAGATCGCTTATTCCTATGTCAATGAGGTAAGCGAGTTTCTGAAAGAGGGCCAGGAGGTCAAGGTGAAGGTCATCAGCATCGATGATTCCAACCGGATCAATCTGTCCATCAAGCAGGCTTCTCAGCCTCCTGTCAATCAGGCCGGTGCTCCCGCCGGGGGCCGTCCGCCGCGCCAGTTTAATAACAACAACGCAAACCGGGGCGCCAGCTTTGCTCCCCGTCCTGCCGCCAACAAGGAGCCTATGGACTTTGAGGACCGGCTCAAGCAGTTTATGCAGTCCTCTGACAGCAAGCTCTCCGAGCTTCGCTATATGGAGAAGAAGGGCAGCTCCCGCAGGGGAAACGGCCGCAGATAATGCAAGATTTAACCGCACAGCGATTGCTGTGCGGTTTTTCTTTGGCAATGCCCCTGATTATAGCTTTTACATCTGTGAACCTTCTCCTATATCTATCCCCAGAATTAAAGTTTATCTCCCCTTACACGGGATTGTCGCCATGACCGTCTACTTCCTTTCTTTATTCGTTTCTTCCTTCTTCTCTCTTTTCTTGCATCATTGAGTTCTAATGCCAATATGGTAACCGTTTCAACCGAAACATCATCATCAGTTAGAATAAACTCCAAAAGCGCCCTGCGTTCATCTTTACAGGCCGCAGAGCACAAAACCCCTATCACAAATTCATCATCATCAAATAATTTCCGCAGTTCTAATTCAAGCCGGTTTTCTAATGTCACTACTATTACCCTCCATCAACGACACCATCTGTCAGCCCTTAATTACACCACTTGGCCGGCTCTGTTCTTTTGTCTTCAGAGTTTCAACTCTCCTAATTCTATTGCCGCGTCATTCTTCCAAACTCACATTGAGGCTCTGCCCTTTTGGATGGAGCCTCAAAATTTAACTATTGCCAGCGACCTCAATATCTTCAACGATTTCAACACTTTCGTCGTCATTGCTAGACAGTACGCCAAGGTCTCCTTGAATAAACATCTTATATGCACGTGTAGCAATAATTTTGGTCTCTGTAAAATCAAACCCACCACCAATAACGCCACCAACTATCGGAACGGCTTTCCCAAGATTGATGAGACCTTTGGACCCAAATTTAGTCAAAAATCTAAACCCAACCTTCTGGTTAATTTTTGTTAATACTGTGCCCGGAATTTTCTTTACCATTGCCATAGTAAACTTCGTTCCGAACTGTATACCAACATTTTTGAGAATCTGGTCAATAGAAATGCCCGCCAGACATGCATATACCAGCGTTTGCACTTGGTCACTACTTGTATCATATCCGCCCATATACGCTAAACAAGCAATCATACGCATCTGGACATACATAACACTTCCCACATTTGCAGGAATCGCCACCGGAAGCGTAATCAGCCCACCTAATCCTGTTAGAAACCCCGATGTGGTGCATTTTGCAACCTGGTAAGCAATGAGCTTCTTTGCCGCAGCATCAACATTCTCGGCTTTTTGTAAGTAATCATTGGCCAATTTGTCAACCGGGGGGCTGACTTGGGCAATTCCTTCCACCGACTGGCTATACAGCTTATCCAACAGCTGCATAATTTCTTCCTGACTTATCTTCTTTCCCATCATTCTCCTCCTCTTAAATACATTTGGACCTGTTTCCATTAATACGCCATGTAATTTTCGCGAGCTTTTTTAATAGATTATAGCAGAGCACAGAGGGGCCCTCAAGTGGTCCATAGTTATAAAATTGTCCCTACCAGTTTGCAGTCTTTGTCGGTTTTGCACCACCTTTTAGCCGACGCAAAAAGCCCCCGACCACAGGTCGGGGGCTTTCCTTGATCTGATGATCTGATTACACCAGCTGGATGATGGCCATCTCAGCGGCGTCGCCGCGGCGGGGACCGATCTTGACGATGCGGGTGTAACCGCCGTTACGGTCGGCGTACTTGGGGCCGATCTCCTTGAACAGCTTGTTGGCAACATCTTCCTTGGTGATGTAGGCCAGAGCGGAACGGTAGGAGGCCAGGTTGTTGGTCTTAGCCAGGGTAATCATCTTCTCCGCCACGGGAGCGACTTCCTTGGCGCGGGTGACGGTGGTCTTGATCTGGCCGTTCTCCAGCAGGTAGGTGACCATGGCGCGCAGCATTGCCTTGCGCTGGTCGCTGGTACGACCCAGCTTACGGTTCTTCAGAGACATAGTAAACTCTCCTTCGACCTCGCGTGGCGAGATCCTTTAAAAATTCGTTCTTTCGGCCTTGCGGCCCGGTGCTCCGCGGGCGGACGGCACTGCTGCCGTGGGTAAAGCGGAACGTTACATACCTTTTTCCCAGCACCTGCTGCGGCATTACGCCGCTCGTTTTAAGCTTCTTCCTTGGACAGAGCCAAGCCCATCATTTCCAGCTTGTTGATGACCTCTTCCAGGGACTTGCGGCCCAGGTTGCGCACCTTCATCATCTCTTCCTCGGTCTTGGAGATCAGGTCCGCCACCGTGTTGATGTTGGCGCGCTTGAGGCAGTTGAAGGAACGGACGGACAGGTCCAGCTCTTCAATAGTCAGATCCAGCACCTTGTCCCGCTGGGTGGACTCCTTCTCCACCACAGTGGACCGGTTGCCCATGGTCTCGGACAGATCGGTAAACAGGGTGAAGTGGTCGCACAGAATGCGGGCGCCCAGAGACACAGCGTCCCGGGCATCGATGGTGCCGTTGGTCCAAACCTCCAGCGTCAGCTTGTCATAGTCCGTGGCGTCACCCACGCGGGTGTTCTCCACGGTGTAGTTGACCTTGCGCACGGGGGTGTAGATGGAATCCACAGGGATCACACCGATCACGGTCTGAGCGGTTTTGTTCTTGTCGGCAGGAACATAGCCGCGGCCGTGGGACAGAGTCAGCTCCATATTCAGTGTGGCGTCCGTATCCAGGGTGGCAATGTGCAGATCGGGATTCAGGACCTCCACCTCGCCATCAGCCTTGATGTCACCGGCAGTGACCGTGCAGGGGCCGGTGGCCTCAATATAAACGGTCTTCACGCCTTCGCTGTGCAGCTTGGCGATGATACCCTTGACATTGAGCACGATCTCGGTAACATCCTCTTTCACACCGGGAATGGTGGAAAACTCATGCTGGATTCCCGCGATCTTGATGGACGTGACCGCGGTTCCGGGCAGAGAGGACAGCAGAATGCGGCGCAGGGAGTTGCCCAGCGTGGTGCCGTAGCCGCGCTCCAGAGGCTCGACCACGTACTTGCCGTAGGAACCGTCACCGGGATTCTCTACACATTCAATGCGGGGCTTTTCGATTTCTACCATGCAATGTTACCCTCCTTTTTGCGGCGGCATGGTGCCGCCTTGTTCAGCTCACCAATATTGAGGGTCTAAGGATTACTTAGAGTACAACTCAACGATCAGGTGCTCTTCCACGGGGAAGTCGATATCCTCGCGGACAGGCAGGGCAACGACCTTGCCCTCCAGGGTGTTCTTGGCATGGTCCAGCCACTTGGGCACGTTGACGGCAATGGCGTCCTCGCCCAGCAGTCTCTTGAACTTGACAGAAGCGCGGCTCTTCTCACGGACCTCGATCACGTCGCCCACCTTCACCAGGTAGGAGGGGATGTCGACGCGCTGGCCGTTGACGGTGAAGTGGCCGTGGCTCACCAGCTGACGAGCCTCACGGCGGGTCATGGCGAAGCCCAGACGGAACACGACGTTGTCCAGACGGCGCTCGATCAGGGTCAGCAGGTTCTCACCGGACTTGCCGGGCATGCGGGAAGCCTTCTCATAGTAGCTGTGGAACTGCTTCTCCATGATGCCGTAGACAAACTTGACCTTCTGCTTCTCGGTCATCTGCAGGGCGTACTCAGACTGCTTCTTGCGCATCTGACCCTTGGGATTGCGGTTGGTATCCTTCTTGTTATAGCCCATAGCGGCGGGAGACAGGTTCAGAGCCTTGCAACGCTTGGCGATGGGCTGCATATTCTTAGCCATGGATCAAATTCCTCCTTCTTCCAGATTACACGCGGCGGCGCTTGGGGGGGCGGCAGCCGTTGTGGGGAACAGGAGTCACGTCCTTGATCATGGTGACTTCCAGACCCACGGCCTGCAGGGCACGGATAGCAGCCTCACGGCCGGCACCGGGACCTCTGACGAACACCTCAACGCTCTTCAGGCCATACTCCATAGCGGCCTTGGCAGCGGTCTCAGCCGCGGTCTGGGCAGCGAAGGGAGTGGACTTACGGGAGCCGCGGAAACCCAGACCGCCGGAGGAGGCCCAGGACAGGGCGTTGCCCTGCGCGTCGGTCACAGTGACCATGGTGTTGTTGAAGGAAGAGCGGATATGCACCTGGCCCTTCTCTACGTTCTTGCGCTCGCGGCGCTTACGGACAACTTTCTTGCCCTTGGTATTTGCAGCCATTGCTTATCCCTCCTTACTTCTTCTTGTTGGCGACGGTACGCTTGGGACCCTTGCGGGTACGGGCGTTGGTCTTGCTGCGCTGACCGCGCACGGGCAGACCCTTGCGGTGACGGATGCCGCGATAGCAGCCGATCTCAGTCAGACGCTTGATGTCCATAGCCACATTGCGGCGCAGATCGCCTTCCACAGTGTAGCTCTGGCCGATCACGTCGCGCAGCTTGCCCTCGTCCTCCTCGGACAGGTCCTTCACGCGGATGTCGGGGTTAACCCCAGCCTCAGCCAGGATCTTGTTGGCGCTGGTGCGCCCAATGCCGTAGATATAGGTGAGAGCGATCTCAATGCGCTTCTCTCTAGGCAGGTCAATACCGGCAATACGAGCCATTTTTTACAGCACCTCCAATTAACCTTGTCTCTGCTTATGCTTAGGGTTTTCGCAAATTACCATGACTTTGCCCTTGCGCTTGATGACTTTGCACTTCTCGCACATGGGCTTCACGGACGGTCTTACTTTCATTGTGATAACCTCCTATGAATGCCTTGATGGCCCCGGCGGATCGGAGAGCAAGGTCTCTTTCCGCCGGTCGTTATTACTTACTGCGCCAGGTGATGCGACCCCTGGTCAGGTCGTAAGGGGACATTTGAACAGTCACCTTGTCTCCGGGCAGGATGCGGATAAAGTTCATGCGCAGCTTGCCGGAGATGTGAGCCAGGATGATGTGGCCGTTGCCGATGTCCACGTGGAACGTGGTGTTGGGCAGAGACTCGGTCACAACGCCTTCCAGCTCGATCATATCGTCTTTTGCCAAGCTTCGTTACCTCCCTTGAAGGCAGCCAGAGCACTTCTCAGTTCTCTGTCAGACACAGTTTCCTTGTTTTGCAGTTTACGGATGACCGGGTGTTCGAATGCACCCCGGTCCAGCGTTTGGACGTGGCCGGGCTTTTTCAGCTTCGGCGACGCGGCCTTTCGTTGTTTTCCGTTGGCAAGAAGCAGGCGGCCGTCAGCCGCGTGCTCCCCGACCACACAGAACAATTCATGCTTGTCATGTCCGGCAACAGACCGGACGATCCAACCGGTGCGGTCAGTCATTGGGCATCTCCTCAACGGTGGTAAGCACCTCGGCCTCCCCCTCGGTGATGAGGATGGAGTTTTCGTAGTGCGCCGACAGAGCGCCGTCGTTTGTTTTGACGGTCCAGCCGTCTTTCAGAACGTGGATGGCCTTGTCTCCGGCGTTCACCATAGGTTCCACCGCCAGAGTCATGCCCGGTTGGAGCCGAGCACCGTGACCGGCGGGGCCGTAGTTGGGAACCTCCGGCGGCTCGTGCAGCTTTGCCCCCACACCGTGTCCCACATACTCGCGCACCACGCTGAAACCGTTGGCTTCTACGTGCTGCTGAACGGCGTGGGAGATGTCGGACACCCGAAAGCCCGGTCGGGCAAACTTGATGCCCTCCCAGAAGCTCTGCTCGGTAACGGCGATCAGTCGGCGTGCTTCGTCATTCACCTGCCCGCAGGGGAAGGTAGCTGCGCAGTCGCCGTGAAAACCGTCAATGAATGCGCCCACGTCAATGCTGACGATGTCGCCCTCCTGCAAAACGCGGGATCCTGGGATGCCATGGATGACTTCGTCATTCACCGAGATACAGGCCGAGCCGGGAAATCCGCCGTAGCCCAGAAAGGAGGGCTTGGCGCCGCAGCCTTTGATGAAGTCGCGCACGGCTTTGTCGATCTCTTTGGTGGTAACACCCGGCTTGACCATGGAGCCGGCCAGCGCCCGGGCCTGAGCGGTGATCCGCCCTGCCTTGCGCATAGCCTGGATCTCGCGGGAGGATTTGAGTGAAATCAATTCCACACTCTTCACAGACCCACAGCCTCCATGATCGCAGCGGTAATGCTGTCGATGGCGCCCGTTCCGGCCACCTCGCGCAGCAGTCCGCGCTTGCCGTAATAGTCCTTCAGGGGTTCGGTCTGCGCGTGGTACACCTCAAGGCGGCTGTGCACCGTCTGGGGGGCATCGTCCGCGCGCAGGATCAGCGCTCCGCCGCAGGAGTCGCAAATACCATCCTGCTTCGGCGGAATCGTTTGGATATGATAGGTTGCTCCGCAGGCGGGACACACCCGGCGGCCGCCCATGCGCTCCTCGATGTCCCGGTCGGGGACTTCCAGCGAGATCACATGGTCGAACACGATGCCGACCTTGTCCAAAGCTTCGGCCTGAGCCAGAGTTCGGGGCACACCATCCAGAATATAGCCGTTCCGGCAGTCGCTCCGGGCCAACCGCTCAGACACGATCTGAATAATCAGATCGTCCGGGGCAAATTTGCCCGCGTCCATCAGAGCCTTGACCTGCAGCCCCACCTCAGTACCATCCTTGATGGCCTGACGCAGGATGTTGCCGGTGGAAATAGTCGGGATGTTCAGCCGCTTGCTCAGTTCGGCCGCCTGCGTTCCTTTGCCGGCGCCCGGGGCGCCCAGCAGGATCAGCTTAAGGCCCATACTGCGCTCCTCTTACTCCAGGAAGCCCTTGTAGTGACGCATGAGCATCTGGGCTTCCAGAGCCTTGACGGTCTCCAGAGCCACGCCCACCACGATGATGACGGAAGTTCCGCCGATGGCCAGGGACTGGAAGCCGATGAGGTTGGCGGTGACAATGGGGGCCAGCGCGATGACGGCCAGATACAGAGCACCGAACATGGTGATCTTATTGAGCACCTTGGTGATGAAGTCGGCGGTAGGCTTGCCGGGACGGAAGCCGGGGATGAATCCGCCGTTCTTCTTCAGGTTGTTGGCCACCTCCACGGGGTTGAAGCTCATGCCGGCGTAGAAGTAGCTGAAGCCCACGATCAGCAGGAAGTAGACGACGCTGTAGAACAGGCCGGAGCTGTCGAAGACCTTCAGTACGTTGTACCAGAAGGTGCCCTCAGTGCCGGAGGAGGGGATAAACGCGCCGATGGTGGCGGGCAGAGAGGCGATGGACTGCGCGAAGATGACAGGCATAACGCCGCTCATGTTCACCTTCATGGGAATGTGGGTGGACTGGCCACCGTACATCTTGCGGCCCACCACGCGTTTGGCGTACTGGACGGGGATGCGGCGCTCGGCATTGCTGACGAACACGATGAACACCACCAGAGCCAGCATGCCGACCACGACCAGAATGGCCGCCCACCAGGGCAGGACGACCAGGCCCGCATCGGTAACGCCGGTGATGCTGTTGCGCACGCCGGTGTACAGGGTGATGGCCGCCTGAGGCACGCGGGAGATGATGCCGGCAAAGAGGATCACGGAGATACCGTTTCCAATGCCGAACTCAGTGATCTGCTCGCCCAGCCACATCAGGAAAGCAGAACCCGCGGTGAAGGACAGCACGATCACGATTCCAACCCACAGGCCGGGCAGTTCGCCGGCGTTCAGCAGACCGTAGTACTTGATCATGCTGTAGTAGCCGAAGCCCTGCAGCAGAGCGATGGCCACGGTGGTGTAGCGGGTGATGGCGGCGATCTTCTTCTTGCCTTCCTCGCCGCCCTCCTTGGCCAGCCGCTCCAGAGCGGGGATGGCCACAGTCAGCAGCTGGATGATGATCGAGCTGTTGATGTAGGGCTGGATGGACAGGGCAAAGACCGTTGCCATGGAGAAGGCGGAGCCGCTCATGGCGTTGATCAGGTCAAAGATGGTGCCGCTGCGGCTGGTCAGGTACTCGCCCAGTGCGTCAGTGTTGATATAGGGCACCGGCACGGCGGAGCCCAGGCGGAAGATCAGCAGCGCGAAGATGGTAAACAGGATCTTCTTGCGCAGCTCGGGGATCTTCCATGCGTTACGGATGGTCTGGATCACTTAGACCACCTCCGCCTTCCCGCCGACAGCCTCGATCTTCTCTTTGGCGGAAGCGGAGAAAGCGGAAGCACGAACGGTCAGCTTCTTGGTCAGGCTGCCGTTGCCCAGGATCTTCACGCCGTACTCGCACTTGGAGAGGATACCCTTCTCCAGAAGATCACTTGCGCTCACGGTGGCGCCGTCCTCAAACTTCTCCAGAGCGGAGAGGTTCACGGCCTCCAGACGCTTGGCGAAAATGTTGTGGAAACCGCGCTTGGGCAGGCGGCGCGCCAGAGGCATCTGGCCGCCCTCAAAGCCCACGCGCACACCGCCGCCGCTGCGGGCCCACTGGCCCTTGTGACCGCGGCCGGCAGTCTTGCCGTTGCCGGAACCCTTGCCGCGGCCCTTACGGTAGGCCTTGGGGTTGGAGCCGGCAGCGGGGGAGAGATCATGCAGATTCATTGTTGCGCACCTCCTATTACTGTTCCTCGGTCACCTGGAGCAGATAACCGATGTGGGCGATCTTGCCGCGGGTAGCCGCGTTGTCGGGCTGCACGGTGGTATCGCCGATCTTGCGCAGGCCCAGAGCCTCGGCAGTCGCCTTGTGCTTGGCGATGCGGCCGTTCAGGCTCTTGACCAGTTTGATGTTCAGGTTAGCCATTTTGAACGTCCTCCTTAACCCTGGATCTCTTCCACGCTCTTGCCGCGCACGCGGGCGACTTCCTCGGGAGTTCTGAGAGACTTCAGACCCTCGAAAGTAGCGGCAACAACGTTCTGAGGATTGTTGGAGCGCAGGCACTTGGAGCGGATGTCCTTGATACCGGCAGCCTCCATCACGGCACGCACGGGGCCGCCGGCGATGATACCGGTACCGGCAGAAGCGGGCTTCATCAGCACGCGGCCGGCGCCGGCCTCACCGATCACCTCGTGGGGGATGGTGGTGTTGGACAGGGACACGGTGATCATGTTCTTCTTGGCATCCTCAATGCCCTTGCGGATAGCCTCGGGAACTTCGGCTGCCTTTCCGGTGCCAAAGCCCACGCGGCCCTTCTCGTCGCCCACGACCATCAGAGCGGAGAACTTAGCAACACGGCCGCCCTTAACGGTCTTGGAAACGCGGTTCAGATACACCAGCTTCTCGATGAACTCGCTGGGCTCTCTTTCAAATCTAGCCATTTGTTGTATTCCTCCTCCCTTAGAACTGCAGGCCGCCCTCGCGGGCGCCTTCGGCCAGAGCCTTCACGCGGCCGTGATAGACATAGCCGCCGCGGTCGAACACCACGGTGTCGATGCCCTTGGCCTTGGCACGCTCGGCCACATTCATGCCGACCTGCTTGGCGGCATCGGACTTGGTGCCCTCACAGGCAAAGTCCTTCTCCAGGGAAGAAGCGGAAACCAGGGTCACGCCGTTCACATCGTCGATGATCTGGGCATAGATGTTGGTCTCGCTGCGGAACACGTTCAGGCGGGGACGCTCGGGCGTGCCGGAAATCTTAGCACGCACGCGCTTGTGGCGCTTGAGGCGCTGAGAACGGGTATCGGGTCTGTTGATCATTGTGGCACACCTCCTTCTTACTTCTTGGCACCGGTCTTACCAACCTTGCGGCGGATGACCTCGTCCACATACTTGATACCCTTGCCCTTATAAGGCTCGGGGGGTCTCTTCTCTCTCACGTTGGCGGCGAACTGACCAACCAGCTGCTTGTCACAGCCGTTGATAATGATCTTGTTGGGACCGGGGACCTCGATGGTGATGCCGGGGACCTCTTCCATAATGACCTGATGGGAGTAGCCCAGGTTCATGACCAGCTTGCTGCCTTCCTTCGCCACGCGGTAGCCGACGCCGTTGACGTCCAGCTCCTTCTTGTAGCCCTCGGTCACGCCCACGATCATGTTGTTGATCAGGGTGCGGGTCAGGCCGTGCAGGGAGCGGTTCTCCTTGGCATCGTTGGGGCGGGTAACAGTCACGACACCGGCATCCACGGCGATAGCCATGTTGGCGTCAAACTGCTGAGTCAGGGTGCCCTTGGGGCCCTTGACGGTGACGACGTTGTTGTCGCCCAGAGTGATCTCCACGCCGGCGGGGACGGTGATCGGAGCTCTACCAATTCTGCTCATTTCGATTTACCTCCTTACCAGACGAACGCCAGGACTTCGCCGCCGACATGAGCCTCGCGGGCCTTCTTGTCGGTCATGACGCCCTTGGACGTAGACACGATGGCGATACCCAGACCGTGCAGAACACGGGGCAGTTCCTCAGCGCCGGCGTACACACGCAGACCGGGCTTGGAAACGCGGCGCAGACCGGAGATAACCTTCTCCTTACCGGCGCCGTACTTCAGGGTGATCCGGATGACGCCCTGAGTACCATCGTCGATCAGCTGGAAGTTCTTGATATAACCTTCATCCAGCAGGATCTGAGCGATGGACTTCTTCATGTTGGAAGCGGGGACATCCACAGTGTCATGCTTTGCGTTGTTTGCGTTGCGGATGCGGGTGAGCATATCCGCAATGGGATCGGTGATATGCATGGATTTTGACCTCCTTTTTAGGTTACGGGGTTTGCCCGTATAGACGGCAAGGTATCGAAGTTAGGTGCGCTTCGACCTGTTGTCCGTCTTTGTGCCTGGTTGGGGCAGGCACGGTTTTATATCAAAACTGCGTGAGCGCAGGTTTGACCTGTTTTTCCTCTGTACGCGGCAAAGCCCCGCACCCATGCGTTTTTCGCACAGTTTGCGGGTTATTTGCGCTGCCCCGGCAGAGGAACTCCCGACTGCGTTGGGAGTCTTTTCGTCTGCTGCGGAAATCGCAACAATTCATTATACCCTGTTTTTATTGGAAATACAAGGGTTTTTGCGCCCGCGCACACGAGCGCGTGGAAAGATTATTCCGGAGAGGAGCCTTTTGGCTCCTCTCCGGGAACAATGTTTGCTTACCAGGACGCCTTCTTCACGCCGGGGATCTGGCCCTTGTAGGCCATCTCGCGGAAGCAGATACGGCAGATGCCGTAGTCACGCAGGTAGGCGTGGGGACGACCGCACATCTTGCAGCGGTTGTAGCGGCGAGTGGAGAACTTAGCCTCTCTCTGCTGCTTCAGAATCATAGATTTCTTAGCCATGTCTGTGTTCCTCCTTAGCGAGTGGCGAAGGGAGCGCCGATCAGAGTCAGCAGCTCGCGGGCCTCTTCGTCAGACTGGGCAGTGGTGACCATAACGATATCCATGCCGCGGATCTTGTCGATCTTGTCGTACTCGATCTCGGGGAAAATCAGCTGCTCCTTGATGCCCAGGGCATAGTTGCCGCGGCCGTCGAAGCCGTCAGCGGAAATGCCGCGGAAGTCACGCACGCGGGGCAGAGCCACGCTGAACAGACGATCCAGGAACTCCCACATCTTGTCACCGCGCAGAGTGACCTTGGCGCCGATGGGCATGCCCTCGCGCAGCTTGAAGTTAGCAACAGACTTCTTGGCCAGAGTAATGACGGCCTTCTGACCGGAGATGGTGGTCAGGTCGCGCACCACGGCATCCAGAACCTTGGGGTTCTCGCGGGCCTCGGAGCAGCCGACGTTGATCACGATCTTGTCCAGGCGGGGGATCTGCATGGTGGACTTGTAGCCGAACTTCTGCATCAGAGCAGGAGCAACCTCGGCCTGGTACTTCGCCTTCAGGTTAGGCACTTTCTTATCAGCCATTGTTTAACTCCTCCTCTCTCAGATCTCGGCGCCGCACTTCTTGCAGACGCGAATCTTCTTGTCACCCTCGACCTTGTGGCCGATGCGGGTGGGCTTGTTGCACTTGGGGCAGACCTTCTGCACCTTGCAGGCGTAGATGGGAGCTTCCTTCTGCAGGATGCCGCCCTCTTCGCCCTGCTTGCGGGGCTTGGTGTGGCGGGAGACGACGTTGATCTTCTCCACAACGACCTTGCCGCTCTTGGGCATAACTTCCAGGACCTTGCCCTGCTTGCCCTTGTCCTTACCGGACAGAACGATCACCAGATCGTCCTTCTTGATGCTCATCTTATTCATGTTCATCGCCCTCCCTTACAGCACTTCGGGAGCCAGGGACAGGATCTTCATATAATCCTTGTCGCGCAGCTCGCGGGCCACCGGGCCAAAGATACGGGTGCCGCGGGGGTTCTTGTCGTCCTTGATGATGACAGCGGCGTTGTCATCGAAGCGGACGTAGCTGCCGTCAGCGCGGCGCACGCCCTTGGAAGAACGGACGATAACAGCCTTGACGACCTCGCCCTTCTTGACCGTGCCGCCGGGAGCAGCCTTGCGCACGGAAGCAACAATGACATCGCCAATGTTGCCGAACTTGCGCTTGGAGCCGCCCAGCACGCGGATGGTCTTAATTTCCTTGGCGCCGGTGTTGTCGGCGACCTTCAGATAAGTTTCCTGCTGAATCATGCCGGCACCTCCTTACTTAGCCTTCTCAATGATCTCAACCACGCGCCAGCGCTTGTCCTTGGACAGGGGGCGGGTCTCCATAACGCGGACACGGTCGCCCACGCCACAGCTGTTGAGCTCATCATGAGCCTTGAGCTTATAGGTTCTCTTAACGATCTTCTTGTACAGAGGATGAGCCACGCGGTCCGCGATGGCGACCACCACGGTCTTGTCCATCTTGTCAGAGACCACCAGGCCGACTCTGGTCTTACGGGAAGAAGTTCTGTTTTCCATTGTCTATTTCCTCCTTCTTATCGGCTGGCGAGCTGCTGCTCGCGGATGATGGTCTTGACCCGGGCGATATCCTTCTTGACCTCGGCGATGCGGCCGGGGTTCTCCAGCTGGTTGGTAGCATGCTGAAGGCGCAGGTTGAACAGGTCCTTCTTCAGCTCAGCCAGCTTGTTGTCCAGCTCAGCGGCGGACATCTTGCGAACTTCGTTTGCCTTCATTACGCTTCACCACCCATCTCAGTTTCTTCACGCTTGACGATCTTGCACTTGACGGGCAGCTTGTGGCTGGCCAGACGCAGAGCCTCACGGGCGACCTCCTCGGAGACGCCGGCGATCTCAAACATGACGCGGCCGGGCTTGACCACGGCCACCCAGTACTCGGGGGAACCCTTACCGGAACCCATGCGGGTCTCGGCGGGCTTCTCGGTCACGGGCTTATCGGGGAAGATCTTGATCCAAACCTTACCGCCACGCTTGGTGTAGCGGGTCATGGCGATACGGGCGGCCTCGATCTGGTTGCTGGTGATCCAGCTGGGCTCAGTGGCCATCAGGCCCCACTCGCCATTGCTGACGGTATTACCGCGCATGGCCTTGCCCTTCAGGCGGCCACGGTGAACGCGGCGATACTTGACTCTCTTGGGCAGCAGCATTACTGAGCGCCTCCTTCCTTAGGAGCATTGGCCTGACCGGCGGGGCGGGGGCCACGGTTGTTGAAGCCCTGGCGGCGGTCGCCGTCGCGGCGCTCGCGGTTGAAGCCGCCCTGACGGCGGTC
>JAGAMC010000027.1 GCA_017624915.1 Oscillospiraceae bacterium
CCATGGATAGTGGTGATAGCAGCGTTGTTTCTTCGCTAACAGATTTAGGACTTTGGTGCAAGGCTATACTAAATGCCGATATATTGTCTGTTAACAGTTGGAAGAAATGTCTGAATTTTAACCCAAATCCTTATGGATGTGGTTTATGGCAGTTCGATAATGGTTGGTTTGGACATGATGGAGGATTGCCAGGATTGAGACATTGGCAAAGGTTGAATTTTAAGGATAAAGTGGCAATCATTATCCTCTCTAATGTCGTTATGGAGGAACCGCCCTTTCTTGCTCAATTGATGGAATACTTAATTCGCTAACTTCCAATTTGTAGAACAGTTAGATAAACTTGAATAGGTCGAATAGGTGGGAAATTGAATTTTACGGAGGTATTCGCTATATGAAAAAATTTCTTATAAAATATAATCTGGAAATATTGAGCACATTGATGTTTTTATTCGTTACAGCCAGTGCAATTTTTAATGTGACCCCATCAATTACGCAAAAAATGCTTATAGCATATGTGTTTCTTTTTACGTTACACGAGTGGGAGGAAAACAGATTCCCAGGTGGATTTGTAAAAATTATGGAAGGAATGATTGGCAAGAAATTCAGTGAAGATGCAAAGGAACTATCGCATATTCCGGTGATAATTTTACTGCTTGTGATTCATATTATTCCATATCTTTTTGACTCAGTAGTTTTTCTGACTTTGGTTCCTATCTTTCTTGGCGTTTTTGAAGGATTTGTACATACCATGGGAGTCAAACTCTCCAAAGCAGAAAAATTCTACACCCCAGGAATGGTTACGGCATATATGATGTTGGCAGTATCTGTTTTCAATATTTACTATTTATCAGTAAACAAAATGATAACAAGAAAAGACTGTTTGCTTGGTATTGCTTGTATGTTCGTGAGTTTTGCTATTATGCAAAACAGAGTGCTTGCAATAAATGGTATTTCTTATAAAGATATGCTCAATATAATAAAGGCAAGGAAGTAAATTCCGATATGTAAAACAGTTCGATAAACTTGAAGTTGTAGGTGAGTGGATATGAAAAAATTATATATAATCGGAGGAACAATGGGAGTCGGCAAAACTGCTGTTAGCCAGCAACTAAAATCTGATTTACCCAATAGCGTATTTCTTGATGGGGATTGGTGTTGGGATGCAAATCCTTTCCACGTAACCAATGAAACCAAAGCAATGGTAACAGATAATATTTGTTACTTACTAAATAACTTTTTACATTGCTCTGCTTATGAAAATGTGATTTTCTGCTGGGTAATGCATCAACAGTCCATCATAGATTCTATCCTGGAAAAATTGGACACACAAAACTGTGAGGTGAAATGTGTTTCACTTATTGCTGATGAAGCCAATTTGCGAAAGCGATTGACTAAAGATGTGGAAAAAGGTATTCGCTCTGAGGATGTGATTGAGAGAAGCGTAGCAAGAATCCTGATGTATAAAACACTCAATACGATAAAAATAGATACTAATGAAAAATCGGTATCTATGGTTGCAAATGAAATCGAACAGTTATGATGTTGCAAATACCGTTTGTGGGAAACAGAAACTTTCAGTTTGATGGAGCGTCAAATTTACATTTATCGAACGGTTGTGTTCTGTTAATATACTTCCCTCCGTTATTTTGACGGAGGGAAGTTCTTTATATCCAAAATCAGTCCAAAAGGTAAAAGGGAGATTTAGCGGTCCCTTTTACCTTTTGGACTGACGGATGCCATCTGCGTCAGTTTCACTATGCGTTGATGGAGGCGAAAAATATTAAAGTAAACTGAACGATAAATTGGAATTTGTCAAATAGATAGCAGCAGTTTTCATTGTGGAAACTGCTGCTTTTTGACATTATTCCTATTGTTGGTACAATAAAAATATCAACGATTCTTGTAACGAAATTAATTTTCGTGCGTCATATAGGTGAGGAGGTGAGAAAGTGACCGATTTCCAAGAGGTGTACGTCCTATATTTCCGAGAGGTATACCGATACGCATTATCCCTTTGCCGAAATGAATCTATAGCAGAAGAAATAACTCAGGAAACCTTTTATAAGGCTCTGGCAAAGCTGGACAGTTTTGACGGCAAGTGCAAGATATCTGTTTGGTTATGCCAGATAGCAAAGAATACCTACATATCTATGTGCCGAAAGGATAAATATCTGGATCCCAATGTTAAAACAGATTTATCCCAAGGTGGTGAAATTTTTGAAGAAATCTTCTTTAATAGAGAAACAGCGCTTGCAATTCATAAGGTTCTGCACACTCTGGACGAGCCATACAAAGAAGTCTTTTCTCTCCGAACTTTTGGAGAGCTGCCTTTCAAACAAATTGCAGAACTGTTTGGAAAAACCGAAGCCTGGGCAAGAGTCACTTATCACCGAGCAAGGTTGCGAATAAAGGAGGAATTAAAATGAAGCTATCGTGCAAAGTCATCGAAGATATTCTACCTATGTATTATGATGGAGTATGCTCCGAGGAAAGTGCTGCGCTGGTTGAAGAACATTTGAAAGATTGTCCTTATTGCAGCCACATTCTGTCAGAGCTTCGTTCCGATATCGCCACACCTGAAAAGAATGTTGACGATATCAAACCCTTGAAGAAAATCCAAAAGAGCTATAAAAAAAAGAAAATGCATTGGTTAATTACATTCATTGCCATTCTGTTGCTAATCCCAATCGCATTTTTAGCGTGGAATGAATATAGCGGACAAGGCATAAGAATTTCCAATTTGGATGAATTAGCCTGTGCCAACTCTTTTATGGAAGCCTTAACTAAAGGTGACTATGAAAAAGCTTTCTCCTATTGGGATACTGAAGCAAAAAAACATGAGTGGTTAAAAAGTGATGATTTCAAAAAAGAAGACCTTGTAAATTTTGAAGCGGATGCCCTTAAGAAGTTCTGTGAGTTGGGGGAAAGTAATATTAATGCGCTGGGTGGCATTGAATCCTTTGAATATATTGGAGCATCCGCTTCCTATGGTGTCGATTTCCGTGGCGATAAAGTGTATCAAATTGCTTATAGAATCAAATTTAACGGAAAAGACCAACGATTTCTTATCGATGCTTCTGCCAATGGAGTATGCGGCCTTTTCGGGGAAGGTAGCTTCGCAAAAGATCCATTGGCAGAGTTTTGTATCTGGAGTGAATGGCTGTGGCAGGATTATCAAGGGTGTTACTGGGACTTTGATTTACAACAGTATGTATATTACGATAAAGAGAACTAAATCAACAATACAATCGTAGACAAATTCCAATTTGTCGGTCTATTTGAAAAGAATAAGGCACCACGGGATTTCAAAGTCCTGTGGTGCCTTTTCCTATGCCCATTTCCGCCATTTCGATGAAGGGGATTGATTTAAGACTCAGCGCAACAAAAAGGGTAAAAGGAAAATTCAACGGCTATAAGTGCGGGTGAGGTCCAGAAGTTTACCTGCCACCACGTCGTTCAGTGCCTGCTCCCGCACCCGCCAGGACCAGTTGTGGGATCCCATGGTGCCCGGGGTATTCATGCGGGCATCCCCACCCAGACCCAGCACATCCTGCAGGGGGGCAATGGCCAGCCGGGCGGCAGTAGACCACGCACCGGCCACAACGCCCCAGCCGAGGCCCTCGTCCTCCCGCAGGCGCAGGTAGCTGCGGGCATAGCGGGCGCTGTCATGGTCGGTGTCGTGCAGCCACTCCACAAAGGTGGGGGTATCGTGGGTGCCGGTGTATACCACGCAGTTCTCGCCGCAGTTGTGGGGGAGAAAATCGCTTTGCCCGCTGGGGTCAAAGGCGAACACCAGTACCCTCATTCCGGGCACGCCGCAGGTGCGCACGAAGTTCAGTGCGTCGGCATCCAGATCGCCCAGATCCTCCGCGATCAGCTCCAGCTCCGGCGCCGCCTGATGCAGGGCGTCCAGAATCTTCATGCCGGGGCCCGGATTCCAGTGGCCCTCGGCGGCGGTCTGCGCGCCGGCGGGAACGGACCAATAGGTGTGGAAGGCCCGGAAATGATCAATGCGCACCGCATCGTAAAGGCGGGCGCACCACGCGATGCGCCTGCGCCAGAAGGAAAATACCTCCTGCTGTCTGCCGTCCCAGTCGTAGAGGGGGCTGCCCCACAGCTGCCCATCCTCGGAAAAGGCGTCCGGAGGCACGCCGGCAACGGCCTTGGGCCGGCCGTTTTCGTCCAGCAGGAACAGCTCCGGGTGTTTCCACATTTCGGTGCTGTCGGGGGAAAGGTAGAAGGGGATATCGCCCATGAGACGCACGCCCTTGCTGTTGGCGTAGTCCTTCAGGGCAAACCACTGGCGGTAGAAGGTGTTCTGCAGGAAACGGTGGAAGTCCATTTCCTCCGCATCTGGGACTGCCTCTGCAGGCCAGTCCTGCCAGGTACAGTTGTACCGGTCGTGGAGTGCGGCGAAGGCGGCATAATCCTCCAGCCAGTCCAGAGGGACAGGGCTTTGCGCGGGGGGTCTGGAATTGGAGCGCTCCCATGCCCGGCGCAGCAGAGGCATGCGGCTGCGGGCCAGCCAGTCGTAGTCCACGCGGTCGGGGTCATCCCAACGGGCGTGGGCGACCTCGTCGCCGGTGAGCAGACCTTCTTCCACCAGAAGGTCAAGGTCAATGAAATAGGGGTTGCCGGCAAAGGCGGAGGGGGACATATAGGGGGAAGCGCCGTCACCGGGAGGGACCAGGGGCAGGATCTGCCAGTAGGTCTGTCCTGCTTTGGCAAGGAAATCCACAAACATATAAGCGTTCCTGCCCAGCGAGCCCATGCCGTATGGCCCGGGCAGGGAGGATACCGCCATAAGAATACCGCTTGAACGCTGTTTGGACATCATGTTTTCCTCCGTTTTTGAGGTGGATTGGATCATCTAAAGTATAGCACAGGGTAGAGATGATTCCAAGAGAAACTCATTGTACCGAAAGGTTCAGTTGTTGGCCGGATACATCGGCTGTCAGGGTGCTGCCTGCCGCAAGTGAGCCGGAAAGAATGAGTTCGGCGGCGGGGTCTTCAATCTGCTCGGTAATGGCCCTGCGCAGGGGGCGGGCACCGTGGGCGGGGTCGGTGCTGCTGCGAACCAGATGTGCGATGGCGGCGTCACTGACCGAAAGGGCGATGCCGAGAGACTTCAATCGGGCGCGGGTGGCGTCCATCTGTAACTGGGCCACTTGGCCCAGAGCCTGCTCGTCCAGCGGGTGAAATACGGGTGCTCCGTCCAGACGGCCCCAGAATTCCGGACGGAAGGTATGTCTGGCTTCGGACAGCACGGCCTTTTCCACGGCCGCGTTGCGCTTTGCCCGGTCCGCCTCCGGGGCGAAGCCCAACTGTCCGCCGGAGGCGAAGTGGCGGGCACCAAGGTTGGAGGTCATGACCAGCACGGTGTTGCGAAAGTCGGCCTTGCGGCCCAGAGAGTCGGTGAGCGTGCCCTCGTCCATGATTTGCAGCAGCAGGCTCCACACATCCTGATGAGCTTTCTCGATTTCGTCCAGCAGAACCACCGACCATGGAGCACGGCGCACCCGCTCGGTAAGCTGCCCGCCCTCTTCGTGGCCCACATAGCCGGGGGGAGAGCCAATCAGCCGGGAGACGGTATGGGCCTCCATATATTCCGACATATCAAAGCGGATAAGAGCGTCCTCACTGCCGAACAGAACCTTGGCCAGAGTGCGGCACAGCTGGGTCTTGCCCACACCGCTGGGACCCAGAAAGAGAAAGCAGCCCACCGGACGGTTGGGGTCTTTCAGACCAAGCCGCCCCCGGCGCACTGCCCGGGACACCGCCTCCACTGCGGCATCCTGCCCAACGATCTGCTGCTGCAGAGCGTCCCGCAGACCTGCAAGCCGCTTTTGCTCTGCCCGGGACAGCTCGGTGACCGGGATGCCCGTCCAGCCGGTCAGTACCGCACGCACATCCTGCTCGGTGACCTGCAGGGGAGGGTGTGTGCTGTGCCACTGTTTGGTCTGTGTCTCAAGCTCCCGGCGGAAATCCTGTTCTGCGTCCCGCAGCATGGCCGCCTTTTCATAATTTTGCTCCTGAATGGCCAGAAACTTCTCCTGGGCGGCGGTGCCCGCCCGCTGTTCCAGTGCCTGCAGCTCGGGGGGGAGTGCGTGACGGGCAAGGCGCACCCGGGAGGCGGCCTCGTCCATCAGGTCGATGGCCTTGTCGGGGAGGAAACGCTGGGGCAGATAGCGGCGGGACAGGTCTACCGCGGCCACCAGAGCGCTGTCCGTGATGGCCAGGTGGTGGTGGCGCTCGTAACGGCTTTTCAGCCCCCGCAGGATGGAGATGGCGGTGTCCCGGTCCGGCTCGCTGATGGTGACCGGCTGAAACCGCCGCTCCAAGGCGGCATCCTTTTCGATATACCTGCGGTATTCCTCCAGCGTGGTGGCGCCCAGTACCTGCAGTTCTCCCCGACCCAGCGCCGGCTTGAGAATATTGGCGGCGTCGATGGCGCCTTCGGCGCTGCCAGCTCCCACGATGGTGTGCAGTTCATCCAGAAAGAGAATGACGTTGCGGGCCCGGCGCACCTCGTCCAGCACCTTGCGCAGCTTTTCCTCGAACTCGCCCCGGTATTTGGTGCCCGCCACCATGGCGCTCAGATCCAGAGCACATACCCGCCTGCCACGCAGATGGGCGGGGACGCTGCCATGCGCAATGGCGATGGCAAGGGCCTCGGCGAGAGCCGTTTTGCCAACGCCGGGGTCGCCGATGAGGGCGGGGTTGTTTTTGGTGCGGCGGGACAGGATCTGGATGACGCGTTCCAGCTCCTTTTCCCGGCCGATGACCGGGTCCAGACGGCTCTGGGCGGCAAGACGGGTCAGGTCCCGGGAACACTGGTCCAGCAGGCGTGTCTCAGTGGCGGCGGTGCGCTCCTGCTCCCGGGTACGGCGGGCAGGAGGGATATCACTGCCGCCCAAAGAGGCGCAGACCTCCTGATACAGCTTTTTCGGCTCCACCCCGTTGCCGCTGAGCAGACGGGCCGCCCCTCCGGAGCTGTCCCGCAGCAGACCCAGCAAAAGGTGCTCGGCGCTGACTGACTTTTGCCCCATGCGGTTGGACTCCATGACGGCAAACTGGATAATCTGCTGACAGCGGGGGGTGAGACCCTGGGGCGGGGCAGCGCCGGGACGGCCTGAGCCCAGCTGATCCGCTGCCGCCCGGCGCAGAGCAGGCGCATTAAGCCCGTGCCGCTGCAGGGCGCGGCTGGCGGGCGTTTCGCTCTGAGCGGCAAGACCCAGCAGCAGATGTTCGCTGCCTACATAGCTGTGCCCCAGTAAGCTGGCATTCTGTTGGGCGCAGCGCAGCACCCCGAGGGCAGAATTTGTAAAACGACTGTCCTGCATCATGACACCTCGCAATTTGTTTCCTATGAACTATGCCCGCTTTTTTTAAAAATAGCATTGCATTTTGAAAAAGATGTGATAGAATAAGGGTACATTCAAATGGAGGTGTACATACACATGGCTTACAAGATCAGTGACGCTTGCGTCAGCTGCGGTTCCTGCGCTGATGCCTGCCCCGTGGGTGCGATCTCCCAGGGCGCTTCCCAGTACGAGATCGACGCCGGCGCTTGCCTGGATTGCGGCAGCTGCGCTGACTCCTGCCCCATGGGCGCTATCTCTCAGGAGTAATCTGAGGAATGAAAATCACCCCGCCGAAATCGGCGGGGTGATTTTTATTCTGTTTACATGGTTTCAAGTTCGCCGGAGTCCACCACCCGGATGCCTTTGGCCCGCAGAGCGGCGGTGGCGGCGGCGTTGTCCGCCACACGGAAGACCATATAAGCGGAGTCCTTGCGTCCGCCCAGAAAGGCGTAGCCGTATTCCAAATTGATCTTAGCCTCGGACAGGATATTCAGCACCTGATTCAGACCGCCCGGGACGTGAGGGATGTCCACAGCCAGCACGGAGGTGACAGTGCATACATAACCCGCGTCCTTCAGCACGGTAGCTGTGTCCAGCGGACGATCTACGATGATGCGGGCGATGCCGAACTCGTTGGTCTCGGACAGGGACATGGCGCGCATATCGATATGATGCCGGGCCAGTACCTGTGTCAGGCCATTGAGTTCGCCGGGCTTATTTTCCAGAAAGACAGAGATCTGCTTGACACTCATAGTAGCACCTCCTGTTAAATTTTGCGATTGTCGATGATGCGCACGGCCTTGCCTTCGCTTCGGACGATGGACTTGGGCGCTACCAGCGTGACCTTGGCGGCCAGGCCCAGCATGGAGCGCAGACCGGCCACCAGTTCCTTTTGGCGCTTGTCGATCTGGCCCAGATTGTCGGTGAACATTTCGGGGGTCATCTCCACACGCACCTCAAGGGTGTCGCTGTGGTTAACACGATCTACGACGATCTGGTAGTTGGCGGCATAGCCGTGGTTGAGCAGGACGGTCTCGATCTGAGAGGGGAACACGTTGACGCCGCGGATAATAAGCATATCATCGCTGCGTCCCATGGGCTTGCACATCTTCACATGGGTGCGGCCGCAGGGGCAGGGCTCGTAATTCAGCTGGCAGATGTCCCGGGTGCGATAGCGCAGCAGGGGGAAGGCCTCTTTGGTGATGGAGGTGAAGACCAGCTCGCCCTTGGAGCCCTCGGGCAGTACCTCGCCGGTGTCGGGATCGATGATCTCGGCGATGAAATGGTCCTCGTTGATATGCATACCGGATTGGGCGGAGCACTCAAAGGCCACGCCGGGACCGGACAGCTCGGTCAGGCCGTAGATGTCGTAGGCTTTGATACCAAGAGTATTCTGGATGTCCTGACGCATCTCCTCGGACCAGGCCTCGGCACCGAAGATACCCGCCTTCAGGGGGATGTCGTCGGGACCCATGCCCAGCTCCTTCATGCTCTCACCCAGGTAGGCGGCGTAGGATGGGGTGCAGCACAGGATGGTGGCGGAAAGATCCTTGATAAAGCCGATCTGGCGGTCGGTATTGCCCGAGGAGATGGGGATGGTGAGACAGCCCACCTTGTGGGAACCACCGTGGAGGCCGGCACCGCCGGTGAACAGGCCGTAGCCGTAGGCTACTTGACACACATCCTCGTTGGTGGCACCTGCCGCGGTGAGAGCCCGGGCACAGCAGTCTTCCCACAGGTCGATATCATGCTGGGTATAAAACGCCACGACCCGCTTGCCGGTGGTGCCGGAGGTGGAATGGATGCGGACGCACTCGCTCAGGGGCTTGCCCATCAGGCCGTAGGGATAGGCGTCGCGCAGGTCAGCCTTGGTGACGAAGGGCAGCTTGTGCAGATCGGCCACGCCCTTGATGTCTTCCGGGGTGACGCCCTTGGCCTCCATCTTGGCGCGGTAATAGGGGACGTTGTCCCAAACGTGCTTGACCTGCTTGACCAGGCGCTCGTCCTGAAGGGCACGCAGTTGGTCGCGGGGCATGGTTTCGAGTTTCGGTTGATAGTAACGTTCCATTGGGGTCAGACCTTTCTGTTGTATGACGGTATTCTCAGGCGTTTTTGCCCAACTCGAAGGCTTTCTTGTTCAGTTCCAGGAACTTGGCGGGCACGCAGGCCTCGATGGATTTCTGCCATGCCTCGTCAGAAAAATCGAAATACTTGGACAGGCGGCCCATAAGCACCAGATTGACGGCCTTGGAGCTTCCCGCCTGCTCGGCAAGAGCCAGGCAGTCCAGCGCATCCACCTGGGCACCGGCGGTCTTCATCTTGTTCACCAGATCTTCGGGATACTGGGCAGCGCCGGTGATAACGGGCATGGGGTCGATCTGCTGGGTGGAGGTGACGATCTGTCCGTCGGGCTTGAGGTAGGACAGCCACCGGGCGGCCTCCAGCACCTCGAAGGAGACGATATAGTCCGCCTCGCCCCTGTCGATGACGGGGGAGCAGACCCTGTCTCCGTAGCGCACGTAGGTGACCACGCTGCCGCCCCGCTGGGACATGCCGTGGACCTCGGAGACCTTTACGTCATAGCCCTGCTCCATGAGCAGATGGCCCAGCAGCTTGGAGGCCAGCAAAGAACCCTGGCCGCCCACGCCAACGATCATAACATTCTTGGTTTTCATGTTCAGCCCTCCTTCTTGGTGCTCTGGAAGGCACCGAACGCACACAGCTGCTCACACACGCCGCAGCCCACGCACAGGGTGTTGTCCACATGGGCCTTGCCGTCCCTGATGGAGATGGCGGGGCAGCCGATCTTCATGCAGGCCTTGCAGCTGCGGCACTTGTCGGTATCCACCGTCAGGGGAGCGCTGTGCTTGACATACTTGAGCAGGGCGCAGGGGCGGCGGGAGATGATGACGGAGGGGGCGTTTACCGCAAGCTCCTCCTTGATGGCGGCGTCGCAGGCCTTCAGATCATAAGGATCCACCACGCGCACGCGCTCAAAGCCCATGGCACGGCACAGGGCCTCCAGATCGATCTTGCCGGCGGGGTCGCCCTTGATGGTATAGCCGGTGGTGGGGTTCTGCTGGTGGCCGGTCATGCCGGTGATGGAGTTGTCCACGATGATGACGGTGGAGTTGGACTGGTTATAGGCAATGTTGGCAAGACCGGTCATGCCGGAATGCATGAAGGTGGAGTCGCCGATGACGGCCACCACGTTGCCGGCCTGATCGTCCAGAGCCTTATTGAAGCCGTGGACGGCGGAGACGGAGGCGCCCATGCACAGCGTCATATCCATGGCGGCCAGAGGGGCGACAGCACCCAGGGTGTAGCAGCCGATGTCGCCCAGCACGGTGCACTTGTTCTTGCTCAGAGTGTAGAACAGGCCGCGGTGGGGGCAGCCGGCACACATGACGGGGGGACGGGGCGGGATGGCGTCGGCCAGAGCCGAGCCGGTATGTACCTCGCCGCCCAGCTTTTCGGCGATCAGGTTCTGGGAGAATTCGTCGATCATGGGCAGCTTGTCCTTGCCGGTGACGATCAGACCCAGCTGACGGCAGTGATTTTCGATGATGGGGTCAAGCTCCTCCACCACCACCAGCTGCTCCACCTTGGAGGCGAAGTCCCGGATCAGATCCACAGGCAGGGGGTTGACCATGCCCAGCTTCAGCACGGACACGCTGTCACCGAACACTTCCTTCACATACTGGTAGGAGGTGGAGCAGGTGATGATGCCCATCTTGGTGCCGCCCATCTCCACACGGTTGATGGAGGCAGTCTCCGCCCAGCGGGCCAGAGCGGCGGTGCGCTCCTCCACCACGGGGTGGCGGCGCTTGGCATTGCCGGGCATCATGACATACTTGGCAATATTCTTCTCGTAAGTTTTGACGGGGGGGACCACACGCTCGCCGGTGTCCACCACGGACTGGGAGTGGGCCACGCGGGTGCACATTTTGAGCAGCACGGGGGTGTCAAACTGCTCGCTGAGCTCGTAGGCCAGCTTGGCAAAGGCCAGAGACTCGGCACTGTCGCTGGGCTCCAGCATGGGGACCTTGGCGGCAATGGCGTGGTGGCGGGAGTCCTGCTCGTTCTGGGAGGAGTGCATGCCCGCATCGTCTGCCACCGCGATGACCATACCGGCATTGACGCCGGTATAGGACATGGTGTACAGGGGGTCGGCGGCCACGTTCAGACCAACGTGCTTCATGGCACAGAAAGAGCGCTTGCCCGCAAGGCACGCGCCGAAAGCAGCCTCCATGGCTACCTTCTCATTGGGGGCCCACTCGGTGTAGACCTCGTCAAATTTGGCGATCTCCTCGGTGATCTCAGTGCTGGGGGTGCCGGGATAGCTGGACACCACGCAGCAGCCGGCCTCGTAAAGACCGCGGGCAACGGCGGCGTTGCCCAACATCAACTGTTTCATTGTTATTCCATCCTCTTTTCTTTTGCTGTGTCAGTTGTTTTCTTTTTCTTCATTCACACGGTCGATCACATGGCCGACCACGCCGCCGGCACCGTTGTCCAGCATGGAACGGCGGACCCGGCTGATGGTGGCGCTGGAAGCTCCGGTTTTATCCAGGATGTCCAGATAGACAAGGCCCTGCTTCAGGTAAACGGCCACGTCAAAACGCTGCTCCATGGATCTCAGCTCGGTGGGGGTGCACAGATCATCAAAAAAACGGCAGCATTCATCCAGATCCTTCAGCTTTAAAATAGTCTCATACAATGCGATACTGCGATCTTTTCGTTCTACCCTTGCCATGCAGCATACTCCTTCCGGGGGCGCGGAAAGCGCCCGTATATTACCTCCCTATATTAACACCTTAAAGCGCAGAAGTAAAGAAAAACTTTACGATGTTAAACTTTAAATCATGAAATTATTTAAGTGTGTCGGAGCGGGAAAGTTTTTTTGCAAAAGATGGGGCAGGGACGTTGACTTTTATAAAAAAATGTTGTATGATACTTTAACGGTTTCAAACTTTAAATCGTTAAAGCAACGGGATACATGCCCGTGCCGGCCGAAAATGTACAGCGAAAGGATGTCTTTCCCATGCCTATTACCGACCTGCTGGAGCGCAACAGCAAGCTTTATGGTGACGAGACTGCTCTGGTGGAGATCAACCCGGAGATCCAGGAGGAGCAGCGCGTTACCTGGAAGGAGTATGAGCTGATCCAGCCCACGTCTTCCGCTCCATACCGCCGGGAGATCACCTGGTCCATCTTTGACGAAAAGGCCAACCGCGCGGCCAATATGCTGCTGGGACGGGGGATCCGCAAGGGGCAGAAGGTGGCCATCCTGCTGATGAACTGCCTTGACTGGCTGCCCATTTATTTCGGGATCCTGAAAACGGGTGCTATCGCGGTTCCGCTGAACTTCCGCTACACCTCGGACGAGATCGAATACTGTCTGAAGCTGGCGGAGGCGGATGTGCTGTTTTTCGGACCGGAGTTTATCGGCCGTATGGAGACCATCGTGCCAACGCTGAAAAAGGATCACCTGCTGTTTTTTGTGGGAGATGTCTGTCCTCCCTGGGCGGAGGACTACCACCGAGCCACCGCCAACTGTTCCAGTCAGGCACCCAAGGTGCTTATTGACGACGAGGACGATGCGGCCATTTACTACTCCTCCGGCACCACCGGCTTTCCCAAGGCGATTTTGCTCAAGCACCACGCTCTGAGCCAGTCCGCCCGTATGGAGGCCAGCCACCACGAGACCACCCATGAGGATGTATTCCTGTGCATCCCGCCCCTGTACCACACGGGCGCGAAAATGCACTGGTTCGGTTCACTGTTCACCGGCAGCAAGGCCGTACTGCTCAAGGGTAATTCGCCCAAGGCGGTGTTCGACGCGGCCTCTCAGGAGCGCTGTACCATTGTCTGGCTGCTGGTGCCCTGGGCACAGGACATTCTGGCGGCACTGGATCGCGGGGATATGAAGATCGAGGATTATGAGCTTGCCCAGTGGCGTCTCATGCACATCGGCGCCCAGCCGGTGCCCCCCTCGCTGATCAAGCGGTGGATGAAGTATTTCCCCAACCATAAGTACGACACCAACTACGGCCTGTCCGAGTCCACCGGCCCGGGCTGTGTCCATCTGGGCATGAACAACATCCACAAGGTGGGCGCCATCGGCGTGCCCGGCTACGGCTGGAAGGTCAAGATCGTCAACGAGCTCAACCAGATCGTCAATCAGGGCGACGTGGGCGAGCTATGCGTCAAGGGCCCCGGCGTCATGGTGTGCTACTACCACAACGAGCAGGCCACCAACGAGGTGCTGGAGAACGGCTGGCTGCACACCGGCGATATGGCCCGTCAGGACGAGGATGGCTTCATCTTCCTTGTGGACCGCAAAAAGGACGTGATCATCTCCGGCGGCGAGAACCTGTACCCGGTGCAGATCGAGGACTTCCTTGCCGCCTGTCCCAAGGTACACGATGTGGCTGTTATCGGCCTGCCTGACCCCCGGCTGGGCGAGATCGCCGCAGCCATCATTCAGGTAAAGGACGGCATGACCTGTACCGAGGAGGAGATCGAGCAGTTCTGCATGGATCTGCCCCGGTACAAGCGGCCCCGGAAGATCATCTTCGCCCCCGTGCCCCGCAACGCCACCGGCAAGATCGAAAAGCCCAGGCTGCGCGAGCAGTACTGCGGCGTGCGTCTGGTGGAGGCGCAGAATAACGGCTGAGTCGAAAAAGTGGCGGGCCACTTTTTCGAGTAGGATGCGGCCTGCTGCAGCGCACTCGCTGTGCTCGCACGTTTGCACCCCAGGGGCACTTTGTCGCCCCTTCGGGGCTCGGGCGCAGGCCGAACGGTGTTTTCTCCGACGCACATGTCGCCGGAGAAAACGGATTAAGTTTTTTCGCGCCTGCGGGTGCGAACAGCGATGCATAAGTTCGGGATGCGAAATCAGAGATTTCGGCCCTCACTTATCTGCGAGGCTTTTTAGGAGGAAATAACTATGGTCAACGAAAGAATGCTTGGTCTGGGCACTGCCCGATCCGTGATCCGAGAACTGTTTGAATACGGCAAGCAGCGTGCAGCCGTGGTGGGGGCGGAGAATGTCTTCGACTTCTCCATCGGCAATCCCAGCGTCCCCGCACCCGATGCAGTGAACGAGACTGCCATGCGCATCCTGCGGGAGAACCCCGATGTGATCCACTGCTATACCAGCGCTCAGGGCGATGCCGCTGCCCGCCAGCGGTTTGCCGACTCCCTGAACCGCCGCTTCGGCGGTGACTACACCGCCGACCAGTTCTACATCACCGTGGGCGCGGCGGCGTCCCTGTGCTGTGTGTTCAATGGCCTGACCTGCCCGGGAGATGAGTTTATCACCTTCGCCCCCTACTTCCCGGAATACAAGGTGTTCATTGAGGGAGCGGGCGCCAAAATGGTGCTTATCCCCCCCGAGATCGAAAAGTTCCAGATCGACTTTGATGCCTTTGAAGCGGCCATCACCCCCAACACCAAGGGCGTGGTGGTCAACACCCCCAACAACCCCTCCGGCGTGGTCTACTCCAGACAGACGCTGGAAAAGCTGGCCGCCATCCTGACTGCCAAAAGCGAGCAGTACGGCCATCCCATCTACCTGATCTCCGACGAGCCCTATCGTGAGATCGTATTCAGCGGCTTTGAGGTGCCCTGGATCCCCCACATCTATAAGGACACCATCGTGTGCTACTCCTTCTCCAAGTCCCTGTCCCTGCCCGGCGAGCGTCTGGGCTATGTGCTTGTCCCCGGACAGGTGACCGACTCCAAGCTGGTCTACGCCGCTGTGGCCGGCGCGGGCCGCTCTCTGGGCTATGTGAATGCCCCCAGCCTGTTTCAGCAGGTGACCTCCCTGTGCTGCGACATGACCGCGGACCTGAAGGTGTACGAGGAGAACTGCGGTCTGCTGGTCAGCTCCCTTCGGGAGATGGGCTACCATGTGGCCCAGCCGGGCGGTGCGTTCTATCTGTTCCCCCGGTCTCTGGAGGCTGACGATCTGGCCTTCAGCGAGCGGGCCAAGCAGTTTGACCTGCTGCTGGTGCCCGGAACCGGCTTCGGCGCACCCGGTCACTTCCGCCTGTCCTACTGTGTCCAGACGGAGACCATCCTCCGTGCTCTGCCTAAGTTCAAGGAACTGGCCGACTCCTACAAGTAAACGTCTGAAAGCGGCTGCCCGCAGGGCAGCCGCTTTTTGCTTTTTGTTGGCTTTTTGGCAGGAAATTGGGCAAGATTTTAGAGAGTCCGTTGATATTAAAAATCCGCAATTTCCTGTATGATATATGGTAGATAACAGAAGACCGATCCGGGAGGAACGAATATGCTGAGAAAGACCAAAATTATTTGCACATTGGGCCCTGCCGTGGACAGTGAGGAAATGATCCTTGCCCTGATCCGGGCAGGCATGAACGCAGCCCGCTTTAATTTTTCCCACGGGACCCACGAGGAGCATCTGGCCCGGCTCAACCGGCTCAAGGCCGTCCGGGACACGCTGGGAAGCCCCGTCGCCACCATTCTGGATACCAAAGGACCCGAGATCCGCATCAAAAACTTTGACAGCAAGAGCGTAGAATTGGATGCGGGAGATCTGTTTACCCTGACCACCCGGGACGTGGTGGGGGACAGGACCTGCGTGTCCGTTACCTACCCGCAGATGCACGAGGAGCTGACTGTGGGGCAGCAGGTGCTGATCGACGACGGTCTGGTGGCCATCCGGGTGGAGGGCATAGAGGGACAGGACATCCTGTGCCGGGTGGAGAATGGAGGCACCCTGTCTGCCAACAAGTCCATCAACATCCCCGGTGTCCACATCCGGCTGCCGGCTCTGACGCAAAAGGATGTGGACGATATCCGCTTTGGTGTGGAGAATGATTTTGACTATATTGCCGCCTCCTTCGTCCGTCAGGCCGCTGATGTGGAGGCCGTGCGCAAGGTGCTGCACGACTGTGGCGGCGATGATGTGAAGATCATCGCCAAGATCGAAAATCAGGAGGGCGTGGACAACATGGAAGCCATTCTGGCTGCGGCGGACGGCATCATGGTGGCACGGGGCGACCTGGGCGTGGAGATTGCCGCGTCCAGAGTGCCTATCCTGCAAAAACGGATGATCCAGAAGGGCATGGAGGCGGGCAAGCCCGTCATCACCGCCACTCAGATGCTGGACTCCATGATGCGCAATCCCCGCCCCACCCGGGCGGAGGTATCCGATGTGGCCAACGCCGTCTTTGACGGCACAAGCTGCGTCATGCTCTCCGGAGAGACGGCCAGCGGCAAATATCCTGTCGAAGCACTCAGCGCCATGGTGCGCATCGTTGCCGATGCAGAAGAAGCCATCCACTATTGGCGCCGCTTTCAGAAGCGGCAGTACACCATTGCGGGCAACATCAACGATGCCATCACCCACACCTGCTGCAAGACGGCCATGGATCTGGAGGCCAAAGCCATTGTTGTGGCAACCCATACCGGCCATACCGCCCGCATGATCAGCCGCTTCCGGCCCGCCTGCCCGGTAGCTGCCCTCACCGTGCAGGAAAAGGTGCGCCGCCAGCTGGCCCTGTGCTGGGGCGTGATCCCGTTTTTGACCGGCGAGGTCAACTCCACCGACCGCATCTTCTCCCTGTCCGCCGAGGTAGCACTGAAGGAAAAGCTGGTCAGGGCGGGGGATGTGGTGGTCATCGCCGCCGGGGTCCCTCTGGGCCGGACAGGCTCCACCAATCTGGTCAAAGCCCATGTGATACAGGACCAATAGGCGCTCTGTCCCGATTCGATCCACCTTTCCTCCCGGAAAGGTGGATTTTTTTGATTTTCTTGCAAAAACTCTTGACTTTATCGCTTTTGTGCGCTAAACTTCAATGCATGAAAGCGATAAAGCGCCGTAAAAGAAAGGTCGGATTCCCATGCTTGTTAAAATTGTCATGCTGGTAGTGTTCTTTGCCGTTATGATCGGCATTGGCATCTGCTGCCGCAAAAATGCAACCGATGTCAATGGTTTTGTACTGGGCGGGCGCTCCGTGGGGCCCTGGCTGACGGCCTTTGCGTACGGTACGTCCTACTTCTCCGCTGTGGTTTTTGTGGGTTACGCCGGACAGTTTGGCTGGAAGTACGGCATCGCGGCTACATGGGCCGGTATCGGAAACGCCATTCTGGGCTCCCTGCTTGCCTGGGTGGTGCTGGGCCGCCGCACCCGCGTTATGACCCAGCATCTGGACAGCGCCACCATGCCGGAGTTTTTCGGCAAGCGCTTTGACTCTCAGGCGCTGAAGATCGCCGCGTCCGTGATCGTGTTCATATTCCTTGTGCCTTACACCGCCAGCCTGTACAATGGACTGTCCCGCCTGTTTGAGATGGCGTTCCCCATGCTTGACTACTCGGTATGTGTGATCGTCATGGCCGTGCTGACCGGCATTTACGTCATTGCCGGCGGCTATATGGCCACCGCTATCAACGATTTTATTCAGGGCGTCATTATGCTGGTGGGCATTGTGGCGGTCATCGCCGCGGTGCTGAACAGTCAGGGGGGCTTTCTGGCTGCGCTGGACGGTCTGGCCCGGGTCAGTGACCCTGTGGCCTCTGAAACCCCCGGCGTGTTTGCATCTTTCTTCGGCCCTGACCCCATCAATCTTCTGGGCGTGGTTGTACTGACCTCTCTGGGCACCTGGGGGCTGCCCCAGATGGTGCAGAAATTTTACGCCATCAAGAGTGAAAAAGCCATCAAGACCGGCACCGTGGTGTCCACCGTCTTTGCGCTGATCGTGGCCGGGGGCTGCTACTTCCTGGGTGGCTTCGGAAGACTGTTTTCTGACAAGATCGACATTGCGGAAAACGGCTTTGACTCGGTGATCCCCACCATGCTGTCCGGTCTGCCCGATGTGCTGATCGCGGTGGTCATCGTTCTGGTGCTGTCGGCCTCCATGTCCACCCTGTCCTCGCTGGTGCTCACCTCCAGCTCCACCCTGACGCTGGACCTGCTCAAGGGCCATGTGGTAAAGGATATGAAGGAAAAGCAGCAGCTGTTGATCATGCGCGTGCTCATCGTGGTCTTTATCGCCATCTCTGCGGTGCTGGCCATCGTTCAGCACAAGTCCAGCGTTACGTTCATTGCCCAGCTCATGGGTGTCAGCTGGGGCGCTCTGGCCGGCGCGTTCCTTGCGCCGTTCCTGTACGGCCTGTACTGGAAAAGGGCCACAAAGGCCGCCTGCTGGGTCAGCTTCCTGTTCTCTTCCGTGTTCATGGCAGCAAATATTTTCTGGAAAGCCGGCTTCCCCGCGCTGCTGCAGTCGCCTATCAATGCCGGTGCCTTCTGCATGATCGCCGGCCTGATCATCGTCCCTGTGGTCAGCACGTTCACGGCCAAGCCTGACAAGGCTCTGGTGGACGATGCCTTCTCCTGTTACGAGGAGAAGGTGCTGGTGCCCAGAAGCCGCGCTCTGGGCGACAACAAATGATCTCTTTGCAAACAAAAAGAACTGTGGTATACTTTGCCGGTATGCCACAGTTCTTCATCTGACCCATATGATCATAAGGAGGAGCCGATATGAGTGAGAAAATACAGCCCATAAGTAATCCCGCACTCAAAGAGGCCATAGAACGCATGCACGCGGGAGAGCACAGCCGTGAGGCCCAGATGGTCACCCTGCAGCTGCTGCTGAAGGCCCAACTGCTTGCTCCGGTGAGTGTTACCCACGAAAAGGGGGATGCGCAGATCCATTTTCAGCTGCTGAGCACGCAGGACGACAGGGCCTTTTTTCCGGCCTTTACCGACCTGGCGGAACTGCACAAGTGTTTTGACCGGGCGGATCAGCAGACGCTGGTATTGACCTTTTCCGACTATGCCCGCATGATCCTCAAGGATAAGTCGGCGCAGGGGCTGGTGATCAATCCCCTTGGAAACAGCCTGACGCTGGAGCCGCCGCTGGTGGAGTATCTGGACAACCTGCCCCGGGAGGAAGACCAGAAGAAATAAAATATCAACGCCTGACGCAGATTTGCTGCGTCAGGCGTTTTTGGATCGCAGACAGATTTACTGAGGTGCGTGGATGGTCGGCTGGCAGTGATACGCAGCGCACATGCTGCTGCACACCCGCTGCAGCGTCTCCCGGAAATCAGGTCCTGCGCCACGCGCCGCGGCTGAACAGTACAAGGATGGGGAAGATCTCCAGTCGTCCAATGACCATACAGGCGGACAGCACCAGCTTGGACAGGGGGGAGAAGGCGGAAAAGTTGCCTGCGGGGCCCACCACATCCAGGCCCGGACCCACGTTGCTCATGCAGGTGAGAGCGGCGGAGAGGGAGGTGGAAAAGGAGAAATTGTCCAGAGAGACCACAAGGGTGGCGACCAGGGAAATCAGGAAGTAGCAGCTAATGAAAATCAGTGTACTGCGTACCGTAGATTCCTCCACCACCTTGCCGTCCAGCTTGACCACGGATACGCTGCGGGGGTGGATGATCTGTCGGATCTCCCGGAACAGGCTGCGCAGGCCCAGCAGAACACGGGAGCATTTCATGCCGCCGCCGGTAGAGCCGGCGCAGGCGCCGCACAGAAGCAGGAGCATCATGATGACCTGGGAAAATACCGGCCAGTGCATATAGTCAGCCGTGGCAAATCCGGTGGTGGATATGATGGAGGTCACCTGAAAGAAGGCATAGCGGAAGCTTTCCCACGCGGATTTGTATACGGGGAAAATGTTGATGGACACGGCCAGAGTGGACAGGGCTACGACCCACAGGAAAAAGCGCAGCTCGTCACTTTGCAGCACATCCTTTGCCCGCCGGCAGAGCAAAAGAAAGTATATGGCGAAGTTGAGGGAGAACAGCAGGATGAACACGGCAATGATCATTTCGATCAGGGGACTGTTGTAGGCGCCCACGCTCAGGTTGCGGTTGGAGAAGCCGCCTGTACCGGCGGAGGAGAAGGCGTGGATAAAGCTGTCATACAGGGGCATGCCCGCCAGCTTGAGCAGGATGACCTCCACCACCGTCATAACACAGTAGATGGTGTACAGAATTTTGGAGGTGTGGGACTGCTTTGGGGCCAGCTTGGAAAAGACGGGGCCGGGAGATTCGGCCTGGATCAGAAAGTGGGAACGGATGCCCATGGAGGGCAAAAGGGCCGTGGTCAGCACCAGTACGCCCATGCCGCCCAGCCAGTGGGTGAAGGATCGCCAGAACAGGATGCCTCTGGGCAGGGCCTCGATATCGGTCAGGATGGTGGCACCGGTGGTAGTAAAGCCGGAATAGCATTCGAACAGGCAGTCCACAAAGGAACTGAATCCGCCGCAGAAGTAGAAAGGAAGCGCGCCGAAAAAGCCCATCAAAAGCCAGATCAGACCTACGGCAAAGAAACCCTCCCGGGCAAAAAAACCTTTTTTGCGGGGCAGCAGACCCAGTGCAAAGCCAACAGCCAGCAGAATGCATATGGAGTAGGCAAAGGGCAGGGCCGATTCGTTGTACAGCAGTGCCACCCCGAGGGGAAGACACATGGCCACAGCCTCCAGCATCAGTACTTTGCCCGTGATATTCAGCACAAGATTAAAGTTCATCGCTGCCTCCTATCAACGTGGAGGTGTCGTAGATGTCGTTGATATCCAGAATGGCGTGGTCCTTGGTCACGATGATCACCGAGTCGCCCTCCTGAATGAAGGAGGAGCCCTCGGGGATGATGATCTGCTCGCCGCGCATGATAACGGCGATCAGCACGCCTTTTTTCAGCCGCAGATCTTTCAGGGGGACCCCCAGCTTCATGGTGCCGGCGCTGACGGTGAACTCCAGAGCCTCGGCCTGGTCATCGGCAATGCGGTACAGGGCGTGCATCACGCTGCCCTGAGAGTTCTGCATGCCGCGCACCACGTGCAGGATGTGGGCGGCGGTGATCAGCTTGGGGGAGATGACGCTGTCCAGACCGGAGGCCCGGGCAATGCCCGCGTAGTTCTGGCGGTTGGACTTGGCGATGATCTTGGGGATGCCCTGCTGCATGGCGTAAAGGGAGATGATCAGGTTATCCTCGTCCCGGTCGGTCAGGGCCACGAAGGCGTCGCTGGCCGACAGACTCTCCGAATCCAGCACCTCCTGTTCGGTGCCGTCGCCGCAGATGACCATGGCCTTGGGCAGCCGCTCGCTGATGGCGCGGCAGCGCTCCTCGCTGCGCTCCACGATCTTGACCTTGATGTGCATTTTTTCCAGTAGCTGAGCCAGATAGATGGAGATGCGGCCGCCGCCGATGACAAAGACGCTTTTCGCCCGGTGGGTGTTGCGGCCCAGCAGGTGGAAGAACTGGTCCAGACCGGTGGGCTGGCCGATGATATACAGTTTGTCTCCCGCGGCGGGCACGAAGGAGCCGTTGGGAATGATAAGCTCATCGCCCCGCTGCGCGGCACACAGCAGCATGGACAGCTTCTGGATCCGGTCGGCCAGAGAGTACAGGGGCTTGCCCACAAGGAAGTCCCCCTCCTGCACCCGGAAGCCCATCAGCTCCACACGGCCGCGGCAAAAGCTTTCGATATTGGCGGCGGAGGGAAAGCGCAGCAGCCGGGCGATCTCGCGGGCGGTGGCAAGCTCCGGGTTGATGACCATGTTGATGCCCATGTCCTGCTTGATCCTGCCCATGCTGGTGTAATATTCGGGGTTTCGGATGCGGGCGATGGTATATCCGGTGCCCATGTTCCGGGCGGTCAGACAACACACCATATTTACCTCGTCCAGATCAGTGGCTGCGATGAGCAGGTCGGCGGATGCCGCGCCGGCCTCGGCAAGTGTTTGGATGGTGACACCGTTGCCCTTGATGCTCATAACGTCCAGCGCGTCAGACACACGGCGCAGAGCCTCCTCGGAGGAGTCAATGATGGTCACGTCGTGATCTTCACGGGTCAGCTGTTCGGCAAGGGCGTAGCCTACCTTGCCGGCGCCCACAATAATGATTTTCAAAAACAATCATCCTTTCCGCGCGATTGGCGCAAAATGCCGGATAGCCGGCCGGATAACAGTGCGAGTATATTCCAATACAGCGTACATTTTACTGCAATCAGAGCAAAAAAGCAATACGGAGCCTGCCGCGTGCCCGAAGAGGCCTGTTCGGGTTGCATGGAGGTGATGTTTTGGTGTATGATAAAGAAAACAAACAACTTCCGGAAGGGACGAAACGTTATGACCGATCTGTTTGAAAAGTCCATACAGACGCTGGAACTGCCCCGTGTGCTGGAGATGCTGGCGGAGCGGGCGGCCACCCAGGAGGGAAAAGATCGGGCCATTGCCCTGCGGCCCATGACCGACCCGGACGATGTGCAGCGGGCACAGGAAGAGACGGCTGCGGCGGTGAATATGCTTGCCCTGCGGGGCACTCCCGCCCTTGGAGGGGTTAAGAATGTGGGCGCCAGTCTGCAGCGGGCGGATATGGGGGGCAGTCTCAACACCCGGGAACTGACCGATATTGCCGGGGTGCTGCGCTGTGCCCGCATCGTGGGCGAGTACGGGGACGGCGCGGGGCAGAGCAGCTGCATCGACCATCTGTTCCGCTCCCTGACCCCGAACCGCTATCTGGAGGACCGGATCACCAACTCCATTCTGGGCGATGACGAGATCGCGGATTCGGCCAGTGCGGAGCTTGCCTCCATCCGCCGCCACATCCGGGCCACCGAGGCCAAGGTACGCGACATTCTGCAGAAGATCATCTCATCCAACCAGTCCCGGTATCTGCAGGAGTCCATCATCACCATCCGCTCCAACCGGTACGTGGTTCCGGTGAAGTCCGAGCATAAAAACGACATTCCCGGCCTTGTGCATGACGTATCCTCCTCCGGCTCCACATTCTTTATTGAGCCCATGGGCGTGGTCAAGGCCAACAACGACCTGCGGGAGCTGCAGACCAAAGAGCGCAAGGAGATCGACCGCATTCTGGCCGAACTGTCCGCCGAGGCGGCAGCCCACAAGGAAAATATTCTGCAGGACTACCACCTGCTGGTCCTGCTGGACTGCATCTTTGCCCGCGCCAAGCTGGCGGTGCATATGGATGCGGCCCAGCCTCGCCTGTCGGAAAAGGGGCTGCGGCTGGTCCGGGCAAGACACCCGCTGCTGGACCGGAAAAAGGCAGTGGCCAACGACCTGATGCTGGGTGAAGAATTTGATACCCTGATGATCACCGGCCCCAACACCGGCGGCAAGACGGTGACCCTGAAGACCATCGGCCTGCTCACCCTGATGGCCCAGTGCGGCCTGCACATCCCCGCCGGTGCGGACAGCACCGTACGGGTGTTCCGCCGGGTGCTGTCCGATATTGGAGACGAACAGTCCATCGCCCAGTCCCTGTCCACCTTCTCATCCCACATGACGACCATCGTGGGCATTCTGGACGAGGCGGACGAGGACACGCTGATCCTGCTGGACGAGCTGGGGGCGGGCACCGACCCGGTGGAGGGCGCGGCTCTGGCCGCCGCCATCATCGAGCAGGCCCGCCGGCTGGGTGCCAAGGTGGCTGCCACCACCCACTATGCAGAACTGAAAGTGTACGCCATGACCACGCCGGGGGTGGAGAATGCCTCCTGCGAGTTCAATGTGGAGACGCTGGCGCCTACCTACCGGCTCATCATCGGCATTCCCGGAAAGTCCAACGCCTTTGCCATTTCCAGGCGGCTGGGTCTGCCCGAGGAGATCATCCAGAGGGCGGCAGCCCGTCTGGATGCGGAAAATGTGCGCTTTGAGGACGTGCTGACCAGGCTGGACCTTCAGCGGCAGGAGATGGAGCAGGAGAAACGCAAAGCCGCCCAGCTGCGCCGGGAGATGGAGGACTCAGCCAAAACCGCCCGGGAATACCGCAAAAAGCTGGAGGAGGAGCGGGCCAAGGTGGTGGAAAAGGCTCAGGCCGAGGCCCGGGACATCATCCGGCAGGCCCGGGATGCCAGCGATCAGGTCTTTGCCGAGCTGAAGGATATGCGCCGCCAGCAGCAGAAGCAGGATAACTGGCAGGCGGTAAACGACCGTCGGGCCGAAGCCCGACGCCTGCTCAACGAGGCGGAGCGCGGCATCGGCGGCGGGGAAGCGGAGCAGGAAGTGCTGCCGCCAACTCGACCCGCGGTGGAGGGCGATACAGTGGAACTGGTGTCCATAGGCACCCGGGCCACGGTGCTCACGGTGAACAAGGACGGCTCCCTGCAGCTGCAGGCGGGCATCCTGAAGATCTCCGCCAGACAGGAGGAAGTACGGGTGGTGGAGGGCAGCGATGCCCAGGCCAAGAAGGATGCCAAACGCATCATCCGTCAGGCAGAGCACAAGCTGCGCTCCGCCGCGGCCAGCTCCGAGGTGGACCTGCGGGGCATGATGGTGGACGAGGCGCTGGCAAGTCTGGATATTTTTCTGGACAACGCCCTGCTGGGCCATCTGGAGACGGTGCGCATCATCCACGGGAAGGGGACCGGCGCGGTGCGCAAGGCGGTGCGGGAGCACCTGAAGCGCAGCCGCTATATCAAAGAATTCCGCCCCGGCCGCTATGGCGAAGGAGAGGACGGCGTCACAGTGGCCACCCTGCGCTGATTCGGAGCAGGAAAGGGAAATTCCGGCACAAAATGGAGCGAACAGCGCGTGTTGTTGTTATTTTAGACAAGAGACGGGCTGCATTTTGGTGAAATTGCCGTTGACGAAGTGGCATGCAATCTGATATGCTACAGTTGACGATATGCCTTTTTGAAGCGGAGGTGCAAGTGTATGTATAGTCAAGAGGCTGTTGTGAACAATCAGGTCGGTCTGCACGCCAGACCCGCTACGTTCTTCATTCAGAAGGCCAACGAGTTCAAAAGCGCTATCTGGGTCGAGCGCGAGGAGCGCAAAGTGAACGCCAAGAGTCTGCTGGGCGTTCTCTCTCTGGGCATCATCAAGGGTACTGCCATCAATCTGATCGCGGACGGTGCCGACGAGAAAGAAGCGGTTGAGGCGCTGGTAAAGCTGATCTCTTCTGACTTCGCTGAATAAGCACGACCAAAAAAGGCACCGCTCTGCGGTGCCTTTTTCAGTATTGCCGAAAGGAGGGTGGAGATATGACCTTTGAACAGCTGCGGGACAAGGCCCACAGCCTGCCCCTGAAGCCCGGCGTGTATATCATGCAGGACAAGCAAAGCACGGTCATCTATGTGGGCAAGGCCAAGGCCCTGCGCAACCGTGTCAGCCAGTATTTCCAGGACTCCGCCTCCCATTCGGGCAAGACCCGCGCCATGGTCAGCCAGATCGACCACTTCGACGTGATCATCGCCGACAGCGAGTTTGAGGCGCTGGTGCTGGAATGCTCTTTGATCAAACGCCACCAGCCCCGTTATAACATCCTGCTCAAGGATGACAAGGGCTATCCCTATATCCGGCTGAGCACGCAGGAGGACTATCCCCGCTTTTCCCTTGTCAACCGCCTGGCACAGGACGGAGCCCGCTACTTTGGCCCCTACGGCAGCCGGGGCAGCACACAGGGGATCATCGACGCCCTGCGCACGGCGCTGAAGCTGCCTTCCTGCGGAAAGAAATTTCCCCGGGACATCGGAAAGGAGCGCCCCTGCCTGAACTACCACATGGGTCAGTGCGACGGCTATTGCCGCACCGAACAGCTCAAGGCCGACCACGACGATGCCATGGCCCAGGCGGTGTCCCTGCTGGAGGGGCGGTTCAAGGACGTGGTGGACGGTCTGCGCTCCGAGATGGAGCTGGCGGCGGAGGAGCTGCGATTTGAAAAGGCGGCCGCCCTGCGGGACAGGCTGCGGGCCATTGAACTTCTGGGCAAGCGCCAGAAGGTGGTGGCAGGCTCCCTTGCCGATACCGACGTGACCGGCTTTTTCCGGGGCGAGGCAAAAAGCTGCTTTGTGGTGCTGCACTATGTGCAGGGCGACTTGGCGGCCAAGGATATGGAATTGTTCGAAACGCCGCTGGAGGAACAGCCGGAGGATATCGTCTCCTCTCTGGTCAAACAATACTACGGCGGACGCACCGCACTGCCCAGACAGATCCTGCTGCCCTGCGAACTGCCCGACCGGGTGCCTCTGACCCGGATGCTGTCCGAGCAGGTGGGGCGCAAAGTGGAGCTGCTCACCCCCCAACGGGGTGCGAAAATGGACCTGATCCGCCTTGCTGATCAGAATGCCCGGGAGGAGGTGGAGCGGGCCACCACCCGGGAGGAACGGCAGAACAAACTGCTGCAGACACTTGGACGCATGCTGGGGCTGGATGGGCCGCCCCGGCGCATGGAGTCCTACGATATTTCCAACACCGGGGCAAGCGACATTGTGGCCTCCATGGTGGTCTATGTGGACGCAAAGCCCCTGAAGCGGGATTACCGCCGGTTCAAGCTCAAGGAGATGGACGGGGCGGACGACTATGGGGCTATGGAGCAGGTGCTCAAGCGCCGCTTCCGCCGCTATCTGGACGGAGATGAGAAATTTGACCAGCGCCCCGACCTGCTGCTGATCGACGGCGGACTGGAGCATGTGCGGGTGGCCCGGCGGGTGCTGACGGAGCTGGGGCTGGACATCCCGGCCTACGGCATGGTCAAGGATGACCGCCACCGCACCCGGGCCCTTGTCCACCCGGACGGGCGGGAGATCGGCATACAGGCCGTTCCGGCCCTGTTTGCTCTGATCGGTCAAATTCAGGAGGAGACCCACCGCTTTGCCATCGAGTATCACCGCCAGCTCCGGTCCGGGCACGTGAAGGGCTCGGTGCTGGATAACATACCCGGAGTGGGGGAAAAGCGGCGGGCCCAGCTTTTGAAGCAATTTAAGACCGTCAAGGCGGTGAAAGCCGCCAATCTGGAGCAGCTGCGTCAGGCAGTGCCCGAAAAGACAGCCCGGGCGGTCTACGAATATTTTAACAAAACGCCCTGAAAGAAAGGAAGAAGATCTATGCGCGTGATCTCCGGTACAGCCCGGGGCCGACGGCTGAAGGAACTGCCCGGTATGGATACCCGGCCCACCACCGACAAGGTGAAGGAGTCCCTGTTCAATATCATCCAGTTTGACATCGAAGGCCGCCGGGTGCTGGACCTGTTCGGCGGCACCGGCCAGCTTGGCATCGAGGCCCTGTCCCGGGGCGCGGCCCACTGCACCTTTGTGGATATGAGCCGTCAGGCCGCGGCAGTCATCCGCGACAACCTGAAGACGGTGGGATTTTCCGACCGGGCGGCGGTGCAGCAGGGGGATGCCCTTGCATTTCTGGCCGGCTGCCGGCAGAAATTCGACCTGATCCTTCTGGATCCCCCCTATCACAGCCAGCTGCTGGAAAACTGCATTCAGGCTGTCGCAAAGTTTGACATTCTGTCGGAACATGGTATAATGGTGTGTGAAAGTGCGGCGGAAAAGCAGCTGCCTGATCTGCAGGAGCCCTATGAAAAGGGCAGAGAGTACCGATATGGAAAGATCAAGCTGTCTGTATACCGCCGACAGGGGAGTGCCGTGCTATGAGTGTTGCGATCTATCCCGGCAGTTTTGACCCGGTCACGCTGGGCCATCTGAATATCATCAAGCGGGCCAGCCAGTGCTTTGACAAGGTGATCGTGTGCGTCATGATCAACTCCAGAAAGCAGGGCATGTTCACCCCGGAGGAGCGTGTGGAACTGCTGCGGCGGGCCACCGCACGTTTTTCCAACGTGGAGGTGGACTTTTCCGACGAACTGCTGGCCGCCTATGCCAAGCGCAGAAAGGCCCATGTGGTGGTCAAGGGCCTGCGCGCCGTATCCGATTTCGAGCAGGAGGTCCAGATGGCGGTCATCAACCGCAAGCTGAACCCCAGACTGGAGACCATGTTTCTGGCCTCCAGCGAGAAGTATACCTATCTCAGCTCCACCATCGTCAAGGAGATGGCCCGGTATGGGGCGGACCTGTCCGACTTCATTCCCCGGGAGATCGTGGACGATGTGAACGCACGAATGAAACAGCTACAGGAAAGGAAGGGAACGTAACATGGCGACCGGAGTGGAAGAACTGCTGGATATGTTGTTTGAAATGGTGGATGAGGCAAAAAATGCCGCATTTTCCAGCGATAAATGCATCATCGAACGCGACCGCGCCCTGGATCTTATTGATGATATCCGCGCCCAGTTTCCCATGGAGCTGGCTGAGGCCAAGCGCCTTTTGAACACCCGAACGGAGTATATCGCATCTGCCAAGCGGGAGGCTGACCTGATCCGCCAGCAGGCGGAAGAAAAGGCCAAGCAGATGCTGGCTGAGAACGAGGTGCTCAATCAGGCCCGCCAGCGCAGTGCCGAAATGATGCAGCAGGCGGAGGAGCGCAGCCGTGAGCTTAAGCGCGCCGCCAACGAATACTGCGAGGACGCCCTGCGCCGCACTGAAGAGGCTGTGGCCGAGGCATATGACGAGATCAAAAAGTCCCGCGTGCGCTTCCGTGCCGCAGCGGGCGCTTCCGCAGCCCCTGCCCCCGCGGCAGGCACCCGCCCCATCTACGACGCTGAGGCGGACGAGGTGTGAACTGAACAGCATCAACCTCCGGTCGAGTGCTCGGCCGGAGGTTTTTTTATGGGCACGGGAGCGCATCGGTGCATAAGATGGAATGTGGCAAAGCCACATCGCTGAAACCATAGCGAAAAGGAGAATTCCATGAATCGATATCTTCCATCTGACTGCGGGCTGCCTCTGCGCACGGGCTCCGGCTATGACAGCCGGAACTGCGGCTGCGGCTGTACCCCGGTCTTCTCTCCCTGCTGCCCTGAGTATGTGGTAGGCCCTACCGGTCCTCAGGGTATCCCCGGGCCTGACGGCCCCACCGGTCCCACCGGCCCTCAGGGCATCCCCGGGCCTAACGGCCCCACCGGTCCTACCGGAGCCACCGGCGCCGTTGGTCCCACCGGCCCTGCTGGCGCTACAGGCGCAACCGGTGCTGCCGGTCCTGTAGGCGCGACTGGCGCTGTCGGTCCTACTGGCCCTGCGGGTGCAACGGGTGCAACCGGCGCTGTCGGTCCCACCGGCCCTACCGGTCCTGCCGGCCCTGTGGGTGCGACCGGAGCTGCAGGTGCAACCGGTGCTGTTGGTCCTACCGGCCCGACCGGAGCAACCGGCGCTGCTGGTGCTGAGGGTCCCACTGGTCCTACCGGTCCTACCGGAGCCACCGGCGCTGTCGGTCCCACCGGCCCTACGGGTGCAACGGGTGCTGCCGGTGCTGTCGGTCCCACCGGCCCCACCGGCGCTACAGGCGCAACCGGTGCTGCGGGCGCTGAGGGTCCCACTGGTCCTACCGGTCCTGCCGGTGCTGCTGGTGCTGAGGGTCCCACTGGTCCTACCGGTCCTGCCGGTGCTGCTGGTGCTGAGGGTCCCACTGGTCCTGCTGGTCCTGCCGGTGCTGCTGGTGCGGTTGGACCCACCGGACCCACCGGACCTGCCGGCACCATCACCCCCGTGGCTGCTGTAGCAGATCTTCCGGCTACGGCCACACTGGCGGATGTGATCGCCACCGTGAATGCGCTGCTGGCATCCCTGCGTGCTGCCGGAATCATCGAGACCTGATCTGACGTGCGCAAACGGCGCCCTCCGGGGCGCCGTTTGCAATTTGTATGTAAGGAGACTGACCTATGGGGAAATACAAGGTGTGTGTCTATGCCATCTGTAAAAATGAGGGTAAGTTCGCCGAGCGCTGGATGGATTCCATGTCCGAGGCGGATCTGGTGGTGGTGCTGGACACCGGGTCTACAGATGATACGGCCCGGAGACTGCAGGATGCGGGGGCACAGGTCACGGTGGAGCAGATCGTCCCGTGGCGCTTTGACACGGCACGCAACCGCTCACTGGAACTGGTGCCGCAGGATGTGGATATCTGCGTATGCACCGATCTGGATGAGGTCTTTCACCCCGGCTGGCGGGACAGTTTGGAGCGGATGTGGAAGCCTGAAGTGAAGCAGGTTTCCTATCGGTACACATGGTCCTTTGAGGCGGACGGTTCGGAGGGCTATGTATTCTGGAGCGAAAAGATCCACTCCCGCCACGGCTGGCGGTGGACCCACCCGGTCCACGAGGTGCTGGAGTGGACGGGGGAGGGAGCGCGCCCGCCCATAATACCGGCAGAGGGGATCCAGCTGGACCACTATCCGGATCACGGGAAATCCAGAGGGCAGTACCTGTCCCTGCTGGAGCTTTCTGTGCAGGAGGCGCCGGAGGATGACCGGAATATGCACTATCTGGGGCGGGAGTATATGTACCGGGGCCGCTGGGATGACTGCATCCGGACTCTGCAGCGGCACCTGAAGATGTCCACGGCCACCTGGGCGGATGAACGGGCGGCCTCCATGCGCTATATTGCCAGAGCGTATGCCAACAAAGGGGATGAGACCGCGGCGCTGTGCTGGTATCTGCGCGCGGTCGCTCAGGCACCCCATCTGCGGGAGCCGTGTACGGACATTGCAGCGTTCCTTTATGACCGGGAGGAGTGGGACGGTGTGATCTACTTCACGGGCCGCGCTCTGGCCATTGCCGAAAGACCCAGAACATATATCTGCGAGGCGGCGGCGTGGGGCAGCCTGCCCTGGGACCTGCGGGCCATTGCTTTTTACCACACGGGGCGTCTGGACAAAGCGCTGGAGGCGGCCCAGGAAGCGGCGCGGCTGTCCCCGCTGGATGAACGGCTGGCAAACAATGTGCAGGTGATCCGGGAACGGCTGGATGAAGCGAGCGGAATTGAATGATTCCGGGAAAAACATGCTAATCTTCCGCGCATTCTTGCGGGAATTGGCTAAAAATGGTCAAACGACTTGATTTTTTCTATGGGGGGACAGTATAATAAAAATAATAAATTTCCCCACACGGGACATTTTGAATCAAATGAACAATATGGAGGTTTTGAACATGAGAAAAGTTCAGCTGACCGAGACCGTCCTGCGCGACGCGAATCAGTCCCTCATTGCCACCCGCCTGCCCTACAGCAAGTTCGAGTCCATCCTTGAGACCATTGACAAAGCCGGCTACTACTCCGCCGAGGTCTGGGGCGGAGCCACCTTTGACGTGTGCCTGCGCTACCTGCAGGAGGATCCCTGGGAGCGCCTGCGCAAGATCCGCGCCAAGATGCCCAACACCAAGCTGCAGATGCTGCTGCGCGGCCAGAATATTCTGGGCTACAAGCATTATCCCGACGATGTGGTGCGCAAGTTCGTGGAGCACTCCGTGAAAAACGGCATCGACATCATCCGCATCTTCGACGCTCTGAACGACGTGCGCAATCTGGAGGTCGCCATTGACGAGACTGTCAAGCAGGGCGCCCACGCTTCCGGCACCATCTCCTACACCACCAGCCCCGTCCATACACAGGCCACTTTCGTTGGCATGGTCAAGGATCTGAAGAGCATGGGTGCTTCCTCCATCTGCATCAAGGATATGTCCGGCATCATGGGTCCTCAGGAGGCCTATGATCTGGTGTCCGCCATCAAGGATGCCGAGCCCGATATGCCCGTGGTCATCCACACCCACTGCACCACCGGCCTTGCTTTCATGACCTATCTCAAGTGCGTGGAGGCGGGTGCCGACGTGCTGGACACCGCCATTTCCCCCCTGTCCGGCGGCACCTCCCAGCCCGCCACCGAGACCATGGCCTACGCTCTGCGTGAGATGGGCTATCAGGTGGATCTGGACGACAAGGTGCTCATCCAGATGGCCGACTTCTTCAAGGGCGTACGCGCCGAAGCACTGAAGGACGGGTTGCTGGACCCCATCTCCATGGCTACCGACACCCAGTGCCTGACCTATCAGATCCCCGGCGGCATGCTGTCCAACCTGATCTCCCAGCTGAAGATGATGAACGCCATCCACAAGCTGGACGAGGCCCTGGCCGAGACCCCCAAGGTGCGCAAGGATCTGGGCTATCCTCCTCTGGTCACCCCCACCAGTCAGCTGGTTGGCTCTCAGGCTGTGCAGAATGTGCTGGCCGGCGAGCGCTACAAGGTGGTTGGCAAGGAGATCAAGGCCTACTGCCGCGGCGAGTACGGACGCACCCCCGCTCCCATCGACCCGGAGATCCAGAAGAAGATCGTGGGCAGCGCCCCTCTGGTGGAGGGCCGTTTTGCCGACAGTCTGGAGCCCGGATTTGAGGCCGCCAAGAAGGAACTGGGAGCCACCGCCAAGAGCGACGAGGACGTGCTGAGCTACATCGCCTTCCCCCAGGTGGCTATGGCCTTCTTCAAGGACCGCGAGGCCGGCTTCCCCAAGAAGGAGGAGCCCGCCAAGGCCGCTCCCGCCGCCCCCAAGGCTGCCGCCCCTGCCCCCGCTCCCGCCGCTGCCCCCACCGGTCCTGTGGCCGGCAAGAGCCAGAACTACCGCCTGACCGTCAACGGCAAGAACTATGAGGTCAGCGTGGCTGTGGGCAACGCTCCCGCTGCTTCCGCCGCCGCTCCTGCGGCCGCGGCTCCCGCTGCCCCTGCCGCTCCTGTGGCTGCTCCCGCCCCTGTTGCCCCCAAGGCAGCTGCTCCCGCCCCCGCTGCCCCTGCTGCGGCCGTGGATGCCGGTGAAACTGCGGTCAACAGCCCTATGCCCGGCAACGTATTCAAGGTGGAGTGTTCCGTGGGTCAGTCGGTCAATGCCGGCGATATTCTGGTGATCCTGGAGGCCATGAAGATGGAGATCGAGGTCACTGCCCCCTGCGCCGGAACGGTCAAGGCCATTTCCGCCGCCGTGGGCAGCGCGGTCAATACCGATGATCTTCTGGTCACTCTGGGCTGAGAAATATAAAAAGCAAAACAGAGCAGCTGCACGTGCGCAGCTGCTCTGTTTTTTGAAAAACTTTAAAAAAGTTGAAAAGCTTGCAGGATATTTCATTTTTAGAGCGTATATAACAAATACAAAAAGAAAAGGAGGGCTGTGTATGAATTTGAGAGAGCGGATCCAACTGCAGGAGCGCACGCTCCTGTCGCCTCACGCATGCCTTTCCGAACAGTCCAAAGGCCGCCAGCACCCGGAGACGGAGTGTGATGTGCGAACCTGTTTTCAGCGGGATGTGGACCGTATCGTCTACTGCAAGGCGTTCCGGCGGCTAAAGCACAAAACGCAGGTGTTCCTCCAGCCGGAAGGAGATCATTACCGCACCCGCATGACCCACACGCTGGAGGTCAGCCGCATCGCCCGCACCATCTCCCGTGCCCTTGGTCTGAACGAGGATCTGACCGAGGCCATCGCTCTGGGGCACGATCTGGGTCACACCCCCTTCGGCCATGCCGGTGAGCGGGCTCTTGACGCTGTGATGCCCGGGGGCTTTGCACACTACCGCCAGTCGGTGCGTGTGGTGGAGCGGCTTGAAAAAAACGGTGCCGGCCTGAACCTGACGTGGGAGGTGCGCAACGGCATCCTCTGTCACACCAAGGGCGAGCCTGCCGCCACGCTGGAGGGACAGGTGGTCCGGCTTGCCGACCACATCGCCTACATCAACCACGATATTGAGGATGCCCTGCGGGGCGGTATCATCTTCCCCATGGACATCCCGCTGGAAATTTCCAATGTGCTTGGCTTTACCCACGGCGAGCGGATCAATACGCTGGTCATGGATGCCATACGGGCCAGTACAGACCAGAGCGCCATTCGCCAGACCCCGGAGGTGGGGGAGGCCATGCTGGCGCTGAAGGACTTTATGTTTGCCAACGTGTATACCAACCCCCTTGCCAAAGGGGAGGAGGGCAAGGCGCAGGATATGCTGCGCATGCTCTTTGACCACTACTGCAAAAACCCGGACGAGCTGCCCGCCGACTTTCAGGATATCCGCATGGAGGAGGGAGTGGAGCGGGCCGTGTGCGACTACATCGCCGGTATGACCGATCCATTCGCTGTGCAGAAATTTGAGGAACTGTTTATCCCTATGGGCTGGACGGTGAAATAAAAGTCTCGCAGCGTTTTGCCGCTTTGCGGCGAAAGTAATTTAAGAGACAAAAAGAGAGGAGGAGAAAAATGGCCATTCCCGAACAGTTTATAGACGAATTGGTCAGCCGCACCGACATTGTGGATCTGGTGTCCGGCTATGTGCGGCTGAATAAAAAGGGGAATAACTACTGGGGTCTGTGCCCCTTCCACAGCGAAAAGACGGCCTCTTTCTCCGTCTCACCGGATAAGCAGATCTGTTACTGCTTTGGCTGTCACAAGGGGGGCGGCGCCATCAACTTTTTGATGGAGTTGGAAAATCTCTCCTTTGTGGACGCGGTGCGCCACCTTGCCCAGCGGGCAGGGATGGAGGTGCCAGAGACGGGCTACAATACCGGCATGAAGGAAAAACGCGAGCGCCTTCTGGAGATGAACAAGGAGGCCGCCCGGTATTTCCACGCCCAGCTCTATACGCCGCAGGGGGCGCAGGCCCTTGCCTACCTGCGGGGCCGCGGCCTTTCCCAAGGCACGCTGACCAACTTCGGGCTGGGCTTTGCCCCGGACAGCTGGGACGGGCTGCTCAACGCTCTTGGAGAAAAGGGTTACGACAAAAAGATGGTGCTGGAGGGCGGGCTTGCCGTCAGCAATGACAAGGGCCGCATCTACGACCGGTTCCGCAACCGGGTCATCTTTCCCATCATCGATGTGCGCGGGTCGGTCATCGGCTTTGGCGGACGGGTCATGGACGACTCCAAGCCAAAATACCTCAACTCGCCGGAAGGGCCGGTCTACAACAAGAGCCGAAACCTCTTTGCCCTGAATATTGCCAAAAAGTCAAAGGCCGGGCGCATCATCCTCACCGAGGGCTATATGGACACCATCGCCCTGCATCAGGCGGGCTTTGACTGCGCTGTGGCCAGTCTGGGCACGGCTCTGACTGCTGAACATGCTCAGCTGCTGTCCCGCTATACCAAGGAGGCGGTCATCGCCTACGACGGCGACGGAGCGGGCGTGGCAGCGGCCCAGCGTGCTATTCCTCTGCTGGAGAAGGCGGGGCTGAAGGTAAAGGTGCTGCGCATGCGCGGAGCGAAAGACCCGGACGAATTTATCAAGGCCTACGGACGGGATGCCTTTGCCAAGCTGCTGGACGAGAGTGAGAACCACATCGAGTACCGTCTGGACCAGATCAAACGCAAATACGACCTGCGGGACGACGGCCAGCGGGTGGATTTTCTGCACGAGGTCACCGGGCTGATCGCCTCGCTGCCCAACGCGGTGGAGCGGGAGGTCTACGGAACCCGGGCGGCTCAGGCGGCGGGCATCTCGCCGGAGGCGCTGGGACAGGAGGTCAAAAAGGAACTGCGCCGGCGCATCAGCAAGGAGAAAAAGCGGCAGGAGCGCCGGGATCTGGCTCCAGCGGCAAACGCTCAGCCCGAGGCGCGCACCCTGCGCTATGAAAATGTGCGCTCTGCTCTGGCGGAGGAGGGCGTGCTGCGGCTGGTCCTGCTGGAGCCCGTGCTGCTGGACCGGGTAGGCGACCTGACAGGGGCGGACTTTTCGGCCCCGCTGCTGGGCAAGGTGTTTGACCTGCTGCGGGACAGGCACGCCGACGGCCGGCCCATTCAGCTGGGCGGACTTGCCAATACCTTAACGCCGGAGGAGATGAGCCATCTGGCCCGTATCACCGACCGGCCTGAAAATCTCAGTCACAGCCAGCGCTCGCTGGCCGACTACATAGCCGTCATCCGAATGGAGCGGATGAAACGCGGGGGCGGAGCGGATGAGGACATCCTGCGCGCGGCCCAGGCAAAATATAAAGAAGCGAAAGCATACGAAGGAGAATGACCATGAGCGAGAAAAAGAACAAGGCGGCCCACGAGCAGGAACTGCAGCAGAGCAAGGAGGCCGTAGCCGAGCACAGCAAGGCGGAAATGCTCAAAATCGTGGAGGGTATGCCCGGCGCGGACAAGCTCAATGAACTGCTGGAGCGGGGCAAGAAGAAGGGCAACCTGTCCTCTTCCGAGCTGATGGATGTGCTGGAGGAAATGGACCTTGAGACAGAACAACTGGACAAGATCTATGACACCATGGAGAATCTGGGCATCGATACCGTGGGCGAGGACTATGTCCCCGAACTGGCCGAAGACGGTGAGCCTGCCCCCGGTGAGATGGAGGAGTTGACCGAGGAAGAGATTGTGGACCCTGCTGCCATGATGGACGCCTTCGGAAGCGACGACCCCGTGCGCATGTACCTCAAGGAGATCGGCAAGGTGAACCTGCTCACCTCTGATGAGGAGGTGGAACTTGCTCAGGCCATGGGCGCGGGCAACGAGGCCCGCAGCCAGCTTGAGGAACTGGAACAGGCCGGCGAGGAAGTGCCTGCCGAGGTGCGGGAGGAACTTGAAAAGATCATCAAAAAGGGCGAGACCGCCAAGCAGCGGCTGGCTGAGGCCAACCTGCGTCTGGTGGTGTCCATCGCCAAGCGCTACGTGGGCCGCGGTATGCAGTTCCTGGACTTGATCCAGGAGGGCAATCTGGGTCTGATCAAGGCAGTGGAGAAATTTGACTACGTCAAGGGCTTCAAGTTCTCCACCTACGCCACCTGGTGGATCCGTCAGGCCATCACCCGTGCCATTGCCGATCAGGCCCGCACCATCCGTATCCCCGTGCATATGGTGGAGACCATCAACAAGGTCATCCGCGTCTCCCGCCAGCTGCTGCAGGAGCTGGGCCACGATCCCAGTCCCGAAGAGATCGCCAAGGATATGGGCATGCCCGTGGACAAGGTGCGGGAGATCCTGAAGATCGCCCAGGAGCCCGTCTCTCTGGAGACCCCCATCGGTGAGGAGGAGGACAGCCACCTCGGCGACTTCATCCCCGACGAGGACGCCTCCGAGCCTGCCGAGGCGGCCAGCTTCACCCTGCTCAAGGAACAGCTGGTGGAGGTGCTGGGCACCCTGACCCCCAGAGAGGAAAAGGTGCTCAAGCTGCGCTTTGGGCTGGAGGATGGCCGCACCCGCACCCTGGAGGAAGTGGGCAAGGAGTTCAACGTCACCCGTGAGCGTATCCGCCAGATCGAGGCCAAGGCCCTGCGCAAGCTCAGACACCCCTCCAGAAGCAAGAAGCTGAAGGATTTTCTGAACTGATAAGGAGGCAACTATGAAAGGTATCGTACTTGCAGCCGGTAAAGGCACCCGCCTGTACCCCATGACCAAGCCGGTGAGCAAACCTCTGCTGCCGGTGTACGATAAGCCGCTGATCTACTACCCCATTGCCGTACTGATGCAGGCGGGGATCCGGGAGATCATGGTCATCGTCCCTCCCGGAGAGACAGACACATTCAAAGCGCTGTTGGGTGACGGAAGCCAGTTCGGCGTGGACATGCACTATGCCGAGCAGCCTGTTGCCCGGGGCATTGCCGATGCACTGCTCATTGGCCGTGAATTTGTGGGCGATGACAGTGTGTGCCTTGTGCTGGGAGACAATATCTTCTATGCCCCCACTCTGGGCAGCACCCTGAAAAAGGCCGCCAAAAATAACGTGGGGGCCACGGTGTTCGGTTATTGGGTGGAGGATCCCAGACCCTTCGGCGTGGTGGAGTTTGATGAGGCGGGCCGTGCCATCTCCATTGAGGAAAAGCCCCGCTACCCCAAGTCCAACTACATCATCCCCGGCCTTTATTTCTATGACAATCAGGTCATGGAGATCGCCGCCAACCTCAAGCCCTCTGCCCGGGGGGAGCTGGAGATCACCGATGTGAATCTGGAATACCTGCGCCGGGAACAGCTGAAGGTGGTGGCGCTGGACAAGGACTTTACGTGGCTGGACGCCGGCACTGCCGACAGCCTGCTGACAGCCAGTCAGACCATCAAGAGCATTCAGGACACCACCGGCCGATATGTGGGCTGTCTGGAGGAGCTGGGCTACTATGAGGATTGGATCACCGCCGAACAGCTCCACGCCACCGGCAGTGAGCTGGGCATGACCCTGTACGGCAAGTATCTTCAGTGCCTGTGAGTGCTCCGGGAGGTCGTAAGAGATGAGAAAGATAACGCTGGCCTGCTTCAGCCCCGCGGGCGGCACCCGGCGGGCGGCGGAACAGATGGCCGCGCTTCTGGGCGGAGCGGATACATACCTTGATCTGGGCGACGCCGGACAGCGGGCGGCATGCTTGGGAGCGGATGAACTGCTCCTGCTGGCCCTGCCGGTATACGCCGGGCAGATCCCGGCGGTGAAGGGGCTGCTGAACGGCCTGCGGGGGGAGAATACCCCATGTGTGCTGCTGGCCGCCTACGGAAACCGGCATTATGACGACGCGCTGGCCCAGATGAAGGCGATGCTGGAGGAGCAGGGCTTTTGCTGCGTGGGTGCGGCGGCGGTCATTACACCCCACGTCTTTGCCCCCACACTGGGCAGGGGACGGCCCGACGAGGCAGATCGTGACCTTCTGGCCCAGCTGGCGCAAAAAGTAACGCAACGGCTGGAGCGTGGACAGATCCACTCAGCGAAGCTTCCCGGCAACCCCCGGCCGGAACCGAAAAAGGCTGTTCCCGTGGCAAAGGAGCGGGATGCGGCGCTGTGTACCCGGTGCGGCCGGTGCGCCGCGGTCTGTCCCACCGGCGCCATGGACACGGAAACGCTGGAGTGGGATACGGACCGGTGCATCAGCTGTATGGCCTGTGTACACGCCTGCCCCGCACACGCCATGACATTTGATGCCGCAGCTTTGAACGAGCGGCTGACCTCCAATTTCTCTGCACCGCGGCAGGTGGAAATTTTTTCATAAAATTTTTTCAAAACAGGGAACTTTTCCGAGTGTCTTCCGTCAAAGCTTATCGGAACACAGTTCCATACATGAATTTGATGAAATCAAAAGGAGAATACAACCATGAAGAAGATCCTGACTTTCGCTCTGGCCCTGGCCATGTCCCTGGGTATGCTGACCGCCTGCTCCAACGGCGCTCAGAAGACTGCTGAGGTGAACCTGGAAGAGTTCTATCAGACTGTTTTTACCGATCCTGCAAACGCCCCCGCCATGATGCCTCTGGAGGCTGAAATGCTGGAGTCTTTCTACCCCGGCCTGGCCGAGGTGGAGCTGAAGCAGACCGTGGCCTACATGCCCATGATCACCGCTGTGGCCTGCGAGATCGTCATGGTGGAGTGTGCCAATTCCTCCGACGTGGATGCGGTCAAGGCTATCTTCCAGGGCCGCATTGATTCTCAGGTGGAGAACCAGTACAACTATCCTGCGGTTACCGAGGCGTGGGAGACCGAAGCTCAGGTAGTTGTCAACGGCAACTACGTTGCTCTGTTCGTGGTCTCCGGCATGACCGAGGAGGTCGTGACCAACTTCAACGCCGCCTGCAAGGGCTAAAATATCCGAAGACCGGGTCTGGGAGAAATACTCCCGGACCCGGTTTTTTGTATATATGTGTAAAATATGCAGAAAAAACTGAATAAACATGAATAATATTCATTTATAGTGAAAATAACACGGAGCAAAATAAAAATAAGCGGATATTTATGCAAATAAACACTTGCCTTTTGTGCGCTGACGTGGTAGACTTCCGTTAGACTAAAAAAACAGGGTGCCCGCTGCGGTGCTGCGCGGCGGGATAACCCGGAAAATACGGAGGAAAATAACATGGCTGACGTAAAGAAAGTGGTGCTGGCGTATTCCGGCGGTCTGGACACCTCTATCATCATCCCCTGGCTGAAGGAGAATTACAATAACCCCGAGATCATCGCCGTGGCCGGCGATGTGGGTCAGAATGACGAGCTGGATGGTCTGGAAGAAAAGGCCATCAAGACCGGCGCGTCCAAGTTGTATGTTCTGGACCTGACGGATGAGATGGTGGATGATGTGATCATCCCCTCCATGATGATGGGCGCTACTTATGAGGGCTACCTGCTGGGTACTGCCTTTGCCCGGCCCATCATTGCCAAGGGTCTGGTGGATATTGCCAAGAAGGAGGGCGCAGACGCCATCGTTCACGGCTGCACCGGCAAGGGCAACGACCAGATCCGTTTTGAGCTGGCCATCAAGCGCTTTGCTCCCGAGATGAAGATCATCGCCCCCTGGCGCGAGTGGGACATCAAGAGCCGCGACGAGGAGATCGACTATGCCGAGGCCCACAACGTCCCCCTGAAGATCAGCCGCGAGACCAACTACTCCAAGGACAAGAACCTGTGGCACCTGTCCCACGAGGGTCTGGATCTGGAGGATCCCGCCAACGAGCCCCAGTATGACAAGCCCGGCTTCCTGGAGATGGGTATCTCTCCCTTCCAGGCTCCCGAGCAGCCCACCGTGGTCACCCTGGACTTTGAAAAGGGCTGGCCTGTGGCCATCGACGGCGAGAAGATGAAGGCCTCCGATATCATCCGCAAGCTGAACAAGCTGGGCGGCGAGAACGGCATCGGTCTGCTGGACATCGTGGAGAACCGCATGACCGGCATGAAGGATCGCGGCGTGTACGAGACTCCCGGCGGCACCATCCTCTACCGCGCCCACGAGGTGCTGGAGCAGATCACAGTGGACAAGGACACCATGCATGCCAAGCGCAAGCTGGCTGTGGACTTTGCAGATCTGATCTACAACGGCAAGTGGTTCACCCCCCTGCGCGAGGCTCTGCAGGCCTTCGCCGTGGCCACTCAGGAGCACGTTACCGGTCAGGTGAAGCTCAAGCTGTACAAGGGCAACATCATCACCTCTTCCGTCACCTCTCCCGACAGCCTGTACTCCGAGGAGATCGTCACCTTCGGCGAGAGCGACTATAACCAGGCGGACGCCACCGGCTTTATCAACCTGTGGGGCATGTCCGACAAGGTCCTGGGCCTGCGCGATCAGGGCAAGCTTTAAATCAAGCAAAAGCATTTGCTTTTGCTTGAGGGGGTGCAGGCTGCTGCGGCGCACCGGCTTTGCCGGCACGTTTGCAGCCTGAGATGAATTTTTCCGACGCGCATGTCGCCGGAAAAATGATTTGACTTTATTCGTGCCTGCGGGCACGAACTCTGCGAGGCGAAGCAGGGGCGGCACAGGCCGCCCCTGCATTCCGCATTTTTCAGCGAAAGGCTGTGTTGTATTATGAAACTCTGGGCAGGACGGTTCCAGAAGGAAACGGACACACTGGTCAACGATTTTAACTCCTCCATCGGCTTTGACGCCCGGCTTTATAAGCAGGACATCACCGGCTCTATCGCCCACGCAGGCATGCTGGGCAGGCAGGGCATTATCGAGCAGTCCGAGGCCGATAAGATCATCGAGGGGCTCAAGGCCATCCTTGCGGACATCGAGGACGACAAGGTGGAATTCTCTCTGGATAACGAAGATATCCACATGAACATCGAAGCGCTGCTCACCCAGCGCATCGGCGACACGGGCAAGCGCCTGCATACCGCCCGCAGCCGTAACGATCAGGTGGCGGTGGACTTTCGCATGTATGTGCGCGAGCAGATCCCCGTCATCATCGCGCAGGTGCTGGATCTGGAAAAGGTGCTGGTGAACAAGGCCAAGGACAATCTGGATACGGTCATGCCCGGCTACACCCACCTGCAGCGTGCCCAGCCCACCACCTTTGCTCACTTTATGATGGCCTATGCCAACATGCTGCGCCGGGATGTCACCCGCCTGGAGGACTGTCTGGAGCGCATGAACGAGTGCCCTCTGGGCGCCGGCGCGCTGGCAACCACGACTTATCCCGTTGACCGCTTCCAGACCGCCGCGGCGCTGGGCTTTGACAAGCCCATGGACAACTCCATGGACGCCGTCAGCGACCGCGACTTTGCCCTGGAGCTGCTCAGCGACCTGTCCATCCTCATGATGCACCTGTCCCGCTTCTCCGAGGAGATCATTCTGTGGTGCTCCTGGGAGTTCAAGTTCGTGGATCTGGACGATGCCTATTCCACCGGTTCGTCCATCATGCCCCAGAAGAAGAATCCCGACGTGGCAGAGCTGGTGCGCGGCAAGACCGGCCGGGTGTACGGCTCGCTGATCACCCTGCTGACTGTGATGAAGGGCCTGCCCCTTGCCTATAACAAGGACATGCAGGAGGACAAGGAGCCTGTCTTTGACGCCATCGACACCGTGCAGATGTGCGTGCCTGTGTTCGCCGCCATGGTGGACACGCTGGTGGTCCGCCCCAGGAACATGGCCAAGGCGGCCTCCGGCGGCTTCATCAACGCCACTGACTGTGCCGACTATCTGGTCAAAAAGGGCATGCCCTTCCGGGAGGCCTATATGATCGTGGGCCGTCTGGTCAACATGTGCATCAAGAACGGCGAGACGCTGGACACCCTGACCCTGCGGGACTTCCGGGCTATTTCCGGCCTGTTTGACGAGGATGTGTACGAGGCCCTGGCCCTCAAGACCTGCGTCAACGGCAGAAAGGTCTACGGCGGCCCTGCAGGCCAGTCCGTGGCCATCCAGATCGAGAACATGGAGAAATTCATTGCTGAACATAGCTGACAGATAGGAAGATCACATATGAGCAGTAAACCCAAAGTATACATCGACGGCAAGGAGGGCACCACCGGCCTTCAGATCTACGAGCGGCTGGGCGGCCGGCAGGACATTGAACTGCTGCTGATCGACGAGGATAAGCGCAAGGACACCGCCGAGCGCAAGAAGTTCCTTAATGCAGCCGACCTTGTGTTCCTGTGCCTTCCCGACGCAGCCGCCATAGAGGCTGTGTCCCTTATTGAAAATCCCGATACCCGGGTCATTGACGCATCAACCGCCCACCGGACGGCGGAGGGCTGGGTCTATGGCTTTGCAGAACTGCTGGCCGGCCAGCGCGAGCGCATCCGCACGGCCAAGCGGGTGGCAAACCCCGGCTGCCACGCCACCGGCTTTCTGGCCTCTGCCGCGCCCCTGACGGCGCTGGGAGTCATGGGTGCGGACTATCCCGTGACCTGCTATTCCCTGACCGGCTATTCCGGCGGCGGGAAGAAGATGATCGCGGAATACGAAGCGGCCGACCGGGATACTCTGCTGGATGCACCTGCGCCCTACGCTACAGGACTTACCCACAAGCATCTGCCCGAAATGCAGAAGCTGGCCGGTCTGGACAATCCCCCTGTCTTCGTCCCCGTTCTGGGCGACTATTACAAGGGTATGGCCACCAGCATCATGCTGCACAACCGCCTGCTCAAAGGGCGGCCCACAGCGCAGGCCATCCACGAACTGCTGTGCGGCTACTACGAGGGCAGCAAAATGGTCCGCGTGCAGCCTTTCGGCGGCAATATGCCCCGCATCCACGCCAACGGGCTGGCGGGCGGTGACTGTCTGGAACTGATCGTCTCCGGTCACGAGGAGCAGACCCTTGTTACCGCCCTGTTTGACAATCTGGGCAAGGGCGCGTCCGGCGCCGCTGTCCAGAACATGAATATCATGCTGGGCTTTGATGAGACCGCCGGACTTTCTATCCGGTGAACAGTGAGAGGTGTTGAATATGTTTAAACAGATCAACGGCGGCGTATGCGCCGCACAGGGTTTTCAGGCCGCGGGCATCCATGCGGGCGTCAAGGCTACCAGCAGCCCGGACAAGAACGACCTTGCTCTGATCCTGTCTGAAAAGGAATGTACCGCCGCCGCCACCTATACCCTGAACCGGGTGAAGGCGGCTCCCGTCTATAAGACGATGGAGAATCTGGAAAACGGCGTGGCCTGGGGCGTGGTCGCCAACAGCGGCAACGCGAACGCCTGCTGCCCCATGAGCCATGAGAATGCCCACGCCATGTGTGCCGCCGCCGCCAGGGTCACAGGCAAAGCCCCCGAGGACTTTGTGGTGGCCTCCACCGGTGTCATCGGCCAGACCATCAATATCGCCGCCATTGAAAGCGCCCTGCCTCCTCTGGCCGGAAAGCTGGAGCGCAGTGAAGCCGCCGCCGACAGCGCCGCCCGGGCCATCATGACCACCGACACCGTGAAAAAAGAGGTGGCCCTGCAGTGCCGGATCGGCGGCAAGACCGTCACCATGGGCGGTATGGCCAAGGGCTCCGGCATGATCCATCCCAACATGGGTACCATGCTGTGCTTCATCACCACCGACTGCGCTATCACTCATGAGATGCTGGAGGACGCCCTGCGGGATATCGTCAGCAAGACCTTTAACCGTGTCACCGTAGACGGCGACACCTCCACCAATGATATGTGCGTGGTGCTGGCCAACGGCATGGCGGGCAACGCCCTGATCGAGTGGAAGGACGAGGATTACCAGATCTTCTACGATATGCTGCTCACCCTGTGCAAGGCCATGGCCAGGAAGATCGCCGGCGACGGCGAGGGCGCCAGCCGCCTGGTTACCTGCACCGTGCAGGGTGCCCGCAGCGAGGAGACTGCCGAGCGGCTTGCCAAGGCGGTGGTGGGATCCTCTCTGGTCAAGGCGGCCATGTTCGGTGCCGACGCCAACTGGGGCCGCGTGATCTGCGCCATGGGCTACTCCAAAGCCCCCTTCCGTCCCGAGTATGTGGATATCTGGTTTGAGTCCTCGGCCGGAAAGATCCTTGTGTGCCGGCAGGGCGCGTCGGTGGCCTTTGATGAGGAGCAGGCCAAGAAGATCCTCACCCAGAACGAGATCACCATCGGCGTGGACGTGCACGAGGGTGATCAGAGTGCTGAGTGCTGGGGCTGTGACCTGACCTATGACTATGTAAAGATCAATGGTGATTACCGCACTTGATTAAATTCCGTCATACTTTGTTGTGAGAACCGCGGCGGCTCGGTTACATACTTCAAGTATGCTCCCTCGCCGCCGGAACCCCACGCCTCGTCTGACGAAATTTTCTCTGCGTGCAGGCACTTGATCAAATTCCGCGTGCGAAGGCTTGATTCTATTTTACAGGAGGGAACTCCCATGTCTTTCAATCACGAAATGGACCGGGCTACGGTGCTGGCCGAAGCCCTGCCCTACATCCAGAAATATACCGGCAAGACCGTAGTGGTCAAATACGGCGGAAACGCCATGATCTCCGAAGAACTGCGCCATGCGGTCATCTCCGACATCATTCTGCTGTCTCTGGTCGGCATCCGGGTGGCGGTGGTCCACGGCGGCGGCCCTGAGATCAGCGGCATGCTCAAGAAGATCGGCAAGGAGTCCAAATTTGTGGACGGCCTGCGCTATACCGATGAGGAGACCATGGACATCGTGCAGCAGATCCTGTGCGGCAAGGTGAACAAGGATCTTGTAGCTACCCTGAACCGCATGGGCGGCAAGGCCCTTGGCCTGTGCGGCATGGACGGTGCGCTGTTCCAGGCCAAGTGTCTGGACGACAAGTACGGCCAGGTGGGCGAGATCATCAAGGTGGATGCCGGTGTGGTGGAGGATGCTCTGAACAACGGCTATATCCCTGTGGTGTCCACTGTGGCTCAGGGTGTGGATGCCGAATGTTCCTACAACATCAACGCTGACACTGCCGCGGCCAAGCTGGCCACGGCGCTGGGCGCCGAGCGCCTGATCCTGCTGACCGATGTGCGCGGTCTGCTGCGTGACCCCAAGGACGAGAACACACTCATTCCCGATGTGCATATTTCTCAGGTGCCCGAGCTGGTTCAGGACGGCATCATCTCCGGCGGCATGATCCCCAAGATGGAGTGCTGTGTAGAGGCGGTGCGCTCCGGCGTGAACAGCGCCGTCATCATCGACGGCCGAGTGCCCCACTCCATCCTGATCGAGCTGCTGTCCGATGAAGGTATCGGCACCATGCTCCACTGATAAGGAGGCAATACCATGAGCTTTGAACAGATCAAACAGCTGGATCACCAGTATGTGATGCAGTCCTACGGCCGCTTTGACGTGGCTATTGACCACGGCAAGGGCGCTACCCTCTGGGATGTGGAGGGGAAGGAGTATATCGACTTCACCTCCGGAATCGGCGTGTGCAGCCTGGGCTACGGCGATGAGGAATGGGCAAAAAGTATTTACGATCAGGCCCTGAAGCTGGGCCATATCTCCAACCTGTTTTATTCCGAGCCTTACATCAAGGCCGCACAGAAACTGTGCGAGCGCACCGGCATGAGCAACGCCTTCTTTGCAAACTCCGGCGCGGAGAGCAACGAGGGCATGATCAAGCTGGCCCGCAAGTATTCCTTCGACCGGTACGGCAAGGGCAGAGGGACCGTTATCACCCTGAACAAGTCTTTCCACGGCCGCACCATCACCACTCTGGCCGCCACCGGTCAGGACGTGTTCCACAACTATTTCTTCCCCTTTACCGAGGGCTTCCGTCACGCCGACGCCAACGACATGGACAGTCTGGAAAGCGTGGCCGGACACGACGTATGCGCCGTGATGATGGAGCTTGTACAGGGCGAGGGCGGCGTACTGCCTCTGGACGCGGGCTTCGTGCAGAAGGTGGCCGCCCTGTGTGCCGAGCGGGACTGGCTGCTGCTTATTGACGAGGTGCAGACCGGCGTGGGCCGCACCGGCTCCCTGTTTGCATTCCAGCAGTACGGCATTCAGCCTGACGTGGTATCTTTTGCAAAGGGTATTGCCGGTGGTCTGCCTTTCGGCGGCATCATGGCCAACGAGAAGTGCGCCGGGGTCTTCACCCCCGCCACCCACGCCACCACCTTCGGCGGCAACCCCATCGCCGCTGCCGCGGCCTGCACCGTGCTGGACCGTCTGGACGACGACATGCTGGCTCAGGTTAAGGAAAAGGGCGCGTACCTGCGCGAGCAGATCGAGGCTCTGAACCTGCCCTGTCTGGGCGCCACCCGTGGCATGGGGCTGATGATCGGCATTGAGGTCAAGGGCGAAAAGACCAATAAGGAGCTGGCGGCAAAGCTGATCGCAAACGGCCTGCTGTGCCTGACCGCCGGCCCGGGCCTGCGCCTGCTGCCACCCCTGACCATTACCAAGGAGGAGATGGACAAGGGTATTGCCATCATGAAGCAGACCCTGTCTGCCATCTGATTTAAGGAGGAAACACCGTGAAGAAAGACCTGTTGAAGCTGCTGGACCTGTCCGGCGAGGAGATCCTGCACATTCTGGACACAGCCGACCAGCTCAAATACAACCAGAAGCACGGCATCCAGCACGACTACCTCAAGGGCCAGACCCTTGCCATGATCTTTGAAAAGAACTCCACCCGCACCCGTGTCTCCTTTGAGACCGGTATGTTCCAGCTGGGCGGCCACGCCCTGTTCCTGTCCGGCAAGGAAAGCCAGATCGGCCGCGGCGAGCCCATTGAGGACACCGCCCGCGTCCTGTCCCGCTACTGTGACGGCATCATGATCCGCACCTTCTCTCAGGAGGGCGTGGAGAAGCTGGCCCAGTACGCCGACATTCCTGTCATCAACGGTCTGACCGACTTCTGCCACCCCTGTCAGGTGCTGGCTGATCTGATGACCATCCGGGAGCATAAGGCCAAGCTGGCCGGCCTGAAGATGTGCTACATCGGCGACGGCAACAACATGGCCAACTCCCTGATCGTGGGTGGCCTCAAGTGCGGCATGGAGGTGGCGGTGGCCTGCCCCGAGGGCTACGACCCCGACTCCGCCGTGCTGGAATTTGCCAAGAGCGATCCCGGCTTCAAGTTCACCCTGTGCCGTAAGCCTGCCGATGCCGCCGTGGGCGCCGACGCCGTCTTCACCGACGTGTGGGCCTCCATGGGTCAGGAGGGCGAGAAGGCCGAGCGTGAAAAGGCCTTTGCCGGCATTTACTGCGTGGACGAAGAGCTGATGAAGCTGACCAACCCCGGCTGCATGGTGCAGCACTGCCTGCCCGCCCACCGGGGCGAGGAGATCACCGCCGATGTGTTTGAGGCACACGCCACCGAAATTTTCGATGAGGCGGAGAACCGCCTGCATGCCCAGAAAGCGGTCATGTACCTGCTGATGAAAAAGGACTGAGGAAAGAAGGCTGACGTTTGTTCGTCAGCCTTCTTTTTGTGCTGCGTGCGGTTGTAAATAGTCCTTTTTTTAGGGCTGATTTTATGCTAAACTAAAATCAAATCATTTCCGGCATGGAGGTGGCAGGATGCTGAACTTGATCATCGGGCGCAGCGGGACGGGCAAGTCCACGCTGGTGCTGGAACGGATGTGCAAACAGGGGCAGGGTCAGAATATCCTGCTGGTGCCGGACCCCCAGTCCCACGAGACGGAGCGCCGGCTGTGCCAGCAGGGCGGCGCGGGCGTCAGCCTGTATGCCGAGGTACTCACCTTCAGCCGCCTTGCAAACCGCGTGTTTCAGACCGCGGGCGGCCTTGGCAGGCGGGAACTGGACGGCGGCGGCCGGCTGCTGCTTATGTATCGGGCGGCCCAGTCGGTAGCCGGCCGGCTCAAGGTCTATGCCCGTCCATCCAGAAGACCTGCCTTTCTCACCGGCCTTCTGGACACGGCGGACGAGCTGAAAAGCTGCTGCATCCCCCCGGAGCGGCTGTGCGCCGTGGGAGAGGAGATCGGCGGCAATGACGGAGACAGGCTGTGGGATCTGGGCCTTATTTGCGGAGCATATGACGCCATGACGGCCAATATAGCCCTCGACCCCCGGGACCGGCTGACCCGCGCGGCCCAAAAGCTGGCCGACTGCCGCTGGGCACAGGGGAACCGCTTCTATCTGGATGGCTTCATTGATTTCACACCCCAACAGATGGAGATCATTCGCCTGCTGCTGCAGCAGGGGGATTGTGTGACGGTGGCATTGACCTGTGACCACCTGAATGAGGATGAGGACGGCGCGGGCATCTTCTCCGCCGCCCGGCGTACAGCGGCTCAGCTGCGCCGCATGGCGCAGGAAATGGGGCACAGCTGCACCGTGGAGGTATGTGAGCAGCCCGCTCCCGGCCGCTCCGATGCCATGACGGCTGTGGAGACCCGGTTGTTTGGACAGCTTGCCGGGAAGCGTGTCCCCTGTGGCGATGACGTGCAGCTGTTTTGCGCTCCCGACGCCCGGACCGAGGTGGAGTGGACGGCGGCAAAAATTCTGGAGCTTGTGCGGGACAAGGGACTGCGCTACCGTGATATCGGCGTGGTGGCCCGGTCCTATGACCGCTACGACGGGCTGGTGGAATCGGTATTTGACCGCTACGGCATCCCCGTGTTCCGCTCCGCCATGAGCGATATTCTGCAAAAGCCCGTGCTTACGCTGATGTGCGCGGCACTGGACGCGGTGTCCGGCGGCTACAGCTATGACGATATGTTCCGCTACCTGAAGACCGACCTGACGGATGTGAGCCGGGAAGAGCGGGACATATTGGAGAACTATGTGCTCAAATGGGACATCCGGGGCAGAAAATGGACACAGGAATCGCCCTGGGTCATGCATCCCAGAGGGTACGGCTTTGCTATGGAGGACGCGGACAGGGAGCTTTTGGACAAGCTGGACAGCCTGCGCCGCAGGGTGGCCGCCCCGTTGGAGCGACTGCGCACGGAACGGGACCGGACCGGACGGGGACAGGCCTCTGCCCTGTACGCGTTTTTGGAGGAGATCGGACTGAGCGCCCGGCTGGAGGAACGCTGCGACCGGCTGCGCCAACAGGGGCAGCTGGGCCTTGCGCAGGAGTACCGCCAGCTGTGGGAAATTCTGTGCGGCGGTCTTGAACAGTGTGCCCGGCTGCTGGACGACTGTCATGTGGAGCCGGATGAATTTTCCAAGCTGCTGCGCCTTGTGCTGTCCCAGTACGAGGTGGGCACCATACCGGTCTCCCTTGACCGCGTGGCCGCGGGGGAGATGGTGCGCCAGAGCGGACACGGGGTAAAGGTGCTGTTCCTGCTGGGTGCGGACGACAACTCCATCCCCGCGGTGAATCAGACCGCCCGGCTGCTGTCCGATGATGACCGGGAGCTGCTGGCGGCCTACGGCATGGAACTTGGCCTGCGGGGCAAAGACAGACTGTACCGGGAGATGACGGCGGTGTACACCGCCTGTACCTGCCCTGACCGGATGCTGATCGTCACATGGCCCTGCCGGAACGGCAGCGAGGAGCTTCAGCCCTCTTTTCTGGTGGAGCGGCTGCGGCGCATTTTCCCTGACCTTGTGACACAGGAGGAGGGGGACGGCAGCTTCCGGCTGGCGGCGCCCCGGGCTGCGCTGGAGCGGGCGGGAGACGTGGCGGAAGTTCGCCGCGCCCTTGAGCAAATGCCCCAATGGCGCCCTCAGGTGGAGCGGATGGAGCGGGCGGCCCGCTGGGAGCGGGGCAGCCTGTCCCGTGAGGCGGTGGACCGGCTTTACGGCAAGCGGGTGCCCATGTCCGCGTCCAGAATGGATAAGTATAAATCCTGCCACTTCTCCTACTTCATGCGCTACGGGCTCAAGGCCGAACCCCGGCGCAGCGCCGGCTTTGACGCTCCTGAGTACGGCACCTTTGTACACTATGTCATGGAGCACGTATTCCGGGAGGACAGCTGGCGCGGCGGGGACGGCGGGATCGATACCGCTGCCCTCAAGGAGCTGACCCGCCGGGCGGTGGAGCGGTATGTGCAGGAGGAGCTGGGCGGGCTGGCCCACCAGAGTGCGCGGTTCGTGTACCTGTTCCGCCGGCTTGCAGCGGGCGTGGATCAGGTGGTGGAGAATGTGGCGCAGGAGCTTGCGGCATCCCGCTTTGTGCCCTTGGACTTTGAACTTGGCTTTGGACGCGGGCAGGAGCTGCCCCCGGTGGAGCTGACCGGAGATGGCGTGACCGTCAGTGTCACCGGATTTGTGGACCGGGTGGACGGATGGGAAAAGGACGGGAAGCTCTATCTGCGCGTGGTGGACTATAAAACAGGCAAAAAGACCTTTGACCTGACTGAGGTGGCCAACGGTATGGGCCTGCAGATGCTGCTTTACCTGTTTGCCCTGCAGCACATGGGAGAGGAGCGCTACGGCAAGAGTGTGGTCCCGGCGGGCGTTATGTACCTGCCCGCCCGGGAGGTCACCGTATCCGGCAGTCTGGGCATGACCGAGGCCGAACGCAAAAAGCTTGTGGACAAGCAGCTGCGACGCCACGGACTTGTGCTGGACGACCCTCAGGTGCTTCAGGCCATGGAGCGGCCGGGGGAGGAGGGCATCCGCTTTTTGCCGGTCAAGCTGACAAAGAGCGGACTGTCCGGTGACGGACTTGTGACGGCCCGGCGGTTTGCCCGTCTGGAACGCCATGTGGAGCGCGTGCTGCGGGATATCTGCAGTGAGATCGCCGCGGGCAACATTGCCGCAGACCCCTTCTGGCGGGGACAGGACCGCAATGCCTGCCGCTTCTGCGACTATGCGGCCGCCTGCCACTTTGAGGAGGGACGGGGCGGCGACTGCCGCCGGTGGCTGTCCGGTGTAAAGGCGGAGGAGTTCTGGCAGCAGGTGGCCAAAGACGGCCCCGGAGACGAAGAAGCCGATCCCGAAGAAAAAGAAGGAAACGAACATGAACAATAACAGTAAGAACGTCCTTATCATCAACGATATGCCCGGCTACGGCAAGGTGGCGCTGGCCGCCATGCTGCCGGTGCTGTCCCACATGGGCCACAGTGTTTACAATCTGCCCACCGCGCTGGTGTCCAACACGCTGGACTACGGAAAGTTCACCATTCTGGACACCACCGAGTATATGAAGGGCGCCATTGAGGTGTGGAAGCAGCTTGGCTTTCAGTTTGACTGCATTACCACCGGCTTTCTGGCCGGAGCCGAGCAGGTGGATATTATCCGCCAGTTTATTGACAGCCAGAAAAAAGAGGGGCTTCTGGTCATGACCGATCCCATCATGGGGGATGACGGCGCACTGTACAACGGCGTGACTCCCGAGACGGTGGACAATATGCGCCGACTTCTCGGTGTGGCAGACGTGATCGTCCCCAACGTGACCGAGGCACAGTTCCTCACCGGCCTTTACGAGGGTGCGCCCAGCCTGAGCGCTGAGCAGGCCCGGCAGGTGGTGGACGGACTGCGGGCCTTCGGTCCCCGCTCGGTCATCGTGACCAGCGGAGTTGCCGCCGAGAGCGGGGAGCATGTGGTCTGGGGCTATGACCATGCCCAGGATGAGTATTTTACCATCCCCTACAGGTTCATCCGTGTCCACTTCCCCGGCACCGGGGATATGTTCTCCGCCGTGCTGCTGGGTGAACTGCTCAAGGGCAAACAGCTGCGTCCGGCGGTAAAACGGGCCATGGACGTGCTGGAAAAACTCATTTTCCTTGAGCAGGATGAGCTTGAAAAGAACAAGGGTATTCGGATCGAGAAGTATCTTGATGTGCTCAATGACTGAGTAACTGTAAACGGAGGTGTCCGCAATGGCTTTTCTCCTGACAGACGAACAGAAACGGGCGGTGGAAAACCGGGGCGGAGCACTGCTGGTGTCCGCGGCTGCCGGCTCCGGCAAGACCCGTGTGCTGGTGGAGCGGCTGATGGACCGGGTGAGCCGGCACGGGGCGGATATCGACCGCTTTCTGGTCATCACCTACACCAAGGCCGCGGCGGCGGAACTGCGGGGGCGCATTGCCCGGGAACTGAATGAGCGGCTGGCAGAAAATCCCGCGGACGGGCATCTGAGAAAGCAGACCACCCTGCTCTACCGAGCCCAGATCTCCACCATCCACGCCTTCTGCGCGGGACTGCTGCGGGAAAATGCCGCCGCGCTGGACATGGACCCGGACTTTCGCCTGTGTGACGAGGGGGAGGCGGCGGTGCTCATGTCACAGGCGCTGGACCGCCTGATGGAGCGCCGGTACGAGCAGCTCGATCCGAACAGTGATTTTGCCCACCTGGTGGACACTATGTCCGCCGGGCGGGATGACAGCCGGCTGGTGCAGATCGTGCTGGACGTGTTCCGCCGTATCCAGAGCCATCCGGACCCTGATCAGTGGCTGACCGATCAGGAGAAAGTCTGGAAGCTGGAGGGTATAGACGATGTGGCCCGGACTGCCTGGGGTGCGGCCCTGATGGAGCAGCTTCGGGGACAGGCGGCCTACAGCCTTGACCGGCTGGAGCTTGCGCTGGGGCTGTGCGGCGCGGACCCTGTGCTGGCGGCCAACTATGCCCCTTCACTGGAGCAAAGCGCGCAGGAGGTGCGCGCGCTGTGCCGGGCGCAGAGCTGGGATCAGGTGTGTGAAGCCCTGCCTGTGACCTTTGCGCCGGTGGGCCGAAAACGGGGCGTAGAGGATGTGCAGACGGCCGAACGGGTCAAGGGGCTGCGCACCCGGGCAAAGGCCCAGCTTGACAAGCTGGCGGGCTGGTTCGAGGAGGACAGCGCCCAGCTGCTGCACGACCTGCGCAAAGCGAGCCCCGCGGTGATGGGGCTGCTGGCGCTGGTGCGTGATTTTGATGAGGAATACCGGCAGGAAAAGCGGCGGCGCAATGTGGTGGACTTTTCCGATCTGGAGCATCTGGCGGTGCGCCTGCTCTATGACCCCCGGACCGGCATGCAGACGGACCTGGCACGTAACTGCAGCCTGCGCTTTGACGAGGTCATGGTGGACGAGTTTCAGGACACCAATCAGGTGCAGAACGCCATTTTTCGGGCTGTGTCCGACGGCGGACGGGACCTGTTCACCGTGGGCGATGTGAAGCAGTCCATTTACCGCTTCCGGCTGGCCGACCCCACCATCTTCCTGCAGCGTTACCAGACGTTTAAGCTGTGGGATGAGGCCGGGGAGGGCGAGCCCCGCAAGCTGATGCTCAGCCGCAATTTCCGATCCCGGCCCCAGGTGCTGGAGGGGGTCAACGACCTGTTCCGTGACCTGATGAGCCGGCAGTTTGGCGAGATGGACTACACCGATGATCAGGCCCTTGTTCCCGGTGCGGACTTCCCGGAAGAGGGGGACTGGCGGGTAGAGCTGGATGTGGTGGATACGGGCGCGGAGGACGACGACCCGGAGGAGCGTGAGGACAAGAATCTGCTGGAGGCCCGAAACGCCGCCCGACGCATCCGTCAGCTGCTGGATGAGGGGATGCCTGTTGGCGGCCGACCCCTGCGGGCTGACGATGTGATGATCCTGCTGCGGTCTCCCGGCCCGGTGCTCCATCACTATATCCGGGCGCTGAACGAACAGAATATCCCCTGGTCGGCAGACACGGGGGAGGATTTCTTCTCTTTTACCGAGGTGAACGTGGCCCTGTCGCTGCTGCGTATCGTGGACAACCCGCGCCAGGACGTGGCCCTCATTTCCGCACTGCGCTCCCCGGTGTATGATTTTTCCGCAGACCGACTTGCGCAGCTGCGGGCGCAGGCCAAAGGCGACTTTTTCACCGCCGTGACCGAAGCGGCCCAACGGGGGGAAGAGGACTGCGCGGCTTTTTTGGAGGAACTGGACGAATTGCGCTTCGGCGCGAGCGACCGCACCTGCAGCCAGATGGTCTGGCATATCTACGAACAGACCAATCTGCTGGGACTGTTTTCCGCCATGCCCGAGGGGGACAGCCGCCGCTCGCACTTGCTCACTGTGTATCAGCTGGCCCGGCAGCAGGAGGGGGCGGGCTGCCACACTCTGTTCGACTTCCTGCTGCGGCTGGATCGGCTGCGGGACAGCGGTCAGCCCATTTCCTCCGGAGGTGCCGCCCGGGAGGGCGGTGTGCGCATCCTGTCCATACACCGCTCCAAGGGCCTGGAAGCGCCGGTGGTGCTGGTGTGCGGGCTGGCCCGCCGCTTTAATCGGGTGGACATGTACCAGCCGGTCCTGTTCCACTCCGAACTGGGCATCGGACCTAAGTATCTGGACCGGGAACGCCGCATCGAGCTGAACACCGTTGCCCGCCGGGCTGTGGCGCAGACGCTGGACAGCGAAATGCTGGCGGAGGAGCTGCGGCTTCTCTATGTGGCCATGACCCGGGCCAAGGAAAAACTGATCCTGTCTGTGGCCATGCCCCGGCTGGGGCAGGCCCTTGCCGGACTGAAGGAGGATCTGGGCATTCCGCCGGCCCCGCAGGCCTTGGCCGGCTGCTCATCCATGGCCCAGTGGGTGCTGCTGAGCGTCATGAGCCGCAGATCCGGTCAGGAACTGCGTGAACTGGCAGGCGCAAGTGAACCCGCACAGACAGACTACACCTATGGCTGGGACGTGCGTGTGGTGGACGCAACAGCACCGGTGCAGCGCATCCGCGGGAATAAGACCGGGGAAAAGGAGCGGACCGGGCCGGACCCGGAACTGCTGCGGGAGCGCTTTGCCTGGCAGTACGAGCATGCCGAAGCGGCGGATATTCCATCCAAAATCACCGCCACCCAGCTCAAGGGGCGCACACTGGATCAGGAGGCGGCCCAGGACACGCAGCCTCCGCAGGAGAAGAAGGCTGCCCCGCTGTACCGCCCCGATTTCGCGGCGGAAAAGCTGGGGCTCACCCCCGCCCAGCGGGGCACCGCCCTGCATCTGGTGATGCAGTATCTGGATTTTGCCAAGGGCGGCAGCGAGGAGGAGATCGCGGCGGAGATCCGCCGTCTGGTGGACGGTGAATTCATCACCCCGCTGGAGGGCGAGGCCGCCGACCCCAAGCGCCTTGCGGCCTTTTTCCGGTCTGAGCTGGGTGTGCAGATGGCCCGGATGCAGCTGCACAGGGAGTTTAAATTCTCCGTGCTGGTGGATGCGCAGGATTATTACCCTCAAATCAGTGGGGAAAAGCTGCTGCTTCAGGGCGTGGTGGACTGCTGGTTTGAGACGGATGACGGCATCACCGTGGTGGACTTTAAGAGCGACCGGGTGAGCGAGCAGACCGTTATGCAGCGGGCTGCGGACTACGCCCCACAGCTGGAGGCCTATGCCCGGGCGCTGAGCGCCATGACGGGAAAACCCGTTACACGCCGGGTGCTCTGGTTTTTTGCCCTTGACCGGGCAGTCGAGGTGTAAGAATACAGGGGGAAGAACCGAAAAATACTGAAAAAAATATCGCAAAACCCCTTGCAATTCAAAAAAAGGCGTGCTATACTATCACATGCGCTTTCCAGAAAACCCTTATAAATGAAAGAGGTGAACACAAATGAAGGAAGGCATCCATCCCAACTACGAGCAGACCACCATTCGCTGCGCCTGCGGCAATGTGATCGAGACTGGCTCCACTCAGAAGGACATCCGTGTCGAAGTTTGCTCCAAGTGTCACCCCTTCTACACCGGCAAGCAGAAGATGGTGGATACTGGCGGTCGTGTCAGCCGCTTCAACAAGAAGTTCGGTCTGGACAAGTAAATTCCGCATTCAAAAACCGCACCTTTTTGGTGCGGTTTTTTGTTTATTGGCATATAATAGCTTTATCTGAGAAAACGGAGGGGACTTCCATGGTCAAAACAGATCCCAAAACCTTGAAGGAAAATATATTTTCCCTGATCGGGGACGAGTGGATGCTCATCACCGCCGGCGGGGAGGTCGTGAACACCATGACCGCCAGCTGGGGCGGACTGGGTATCATGTGGGGCGAGCCCTGCGCCACCGTCTACATCCGCCCTCAGCGCTATACCAAGGAGTTTGTGGACCGGGAGGAGTACTTCACACTGTCCTTCTTCGCCCCCGAGTATAAAAAGCAGCTGTCCCTGTGCGGCAGCAAGTCCGGACGGGACGTGGACAAGGTGAGCGAATGCGGCTTTACCGTTGCCCGTACCTCGCAGGGGGCGCCTTATTTTGAGCAGGCCCGTCTGGTGCTGGTGTGCCGCAAGCTGTATGTTCAGGAGATGGACGGCGCGGCCATGCCCGCCGAGGTGCGGGAGAAGTGGTATCCCCAGCAGGACTACCACACCATGTATATCGGACAGATCGTGGAGGCCTATACGCAAGAGTGACCCGGAGGGACTTATGACCGAGAACAATGCTGACAAGATCATCAACCGCGCGGTGCTGGTGGGCCTGAACGCCCACAGCCTGAACAACGACGAAAATGCCACCGACAGCTCCATGGAGGAACTTGCCGCTCTGCTGGAGACGGCGGGGGGACAGTGTATGGGCACCGTCATGCAGTCCAAGGACAGCCCCGACCCCCGCACCTTTATCGGCGAGGGCAAGGTGGCAGAGGTGAAGGAGCTTGTGCAGGCTGTGGGGGCCAATATGGTCATCTTTGACAACAGCCTGTCGCCCTCTCAGCAACGTGTGCTGTGCGAGGATCTGGGCGTGTCCGTTCTGGACCGATCTGCCCTGATCCTGGACATTTTTGCCCAGCGGGCCCGGACCCGGGAGGGCCGCCTGCAGGTGGAACTTGCCCAGTACAAGTACCTGCTGCCCCGCCTGCTGGGCATGTGGACCCATCTGGAGCGGCAGGAGGGTGCCATCGGTACCCGCGGCCCCGGCGAGACTCAGCTGGAGACCGACCGAAGACACATCCGCCGCAAGATCTCCAAGCTGGAGGAGGAGCTGCGGGACGTGCGCCGCATCCGGGGCGTACAACGGGAACGGCGCATGAAAAACGAAGTGCCTGTGGTGGCCATCGTGGGCTATACCAACGCGGGCAAGTCCACCCTGCTCAACAAGCTGACCGGGGCGGATATCCCCGCCAACAACCGCCTGTTCGACACCCTTGACACCACCACCCGCATGCTGGAGATCAGTGACACCTGCACCGTGCTCATTTCGGACACCGTGGGCTTTATCTCCAAGCTGCCCCACCATCTGGTGGAGGCCTTCAAGGCCACGCTGGAGGAGCTGGAGTTTGCCGACCTGCTGCTGCATGTCATCGACGCGTCCAACCCCGAGTGGCGGGATCAGGCGGCGGTGGTGGACAACCTGATCCGGGAACTGGGTGCGGAGCAGACCCCCCGGCTGGAAGTGTTCAATAAATGCGACCGCTATGTGGGAGAGATCCGTCCCCATGGAGAGAACATGGTGTCTGTCTCTGCCAAAACCGGGGAGGGTGTCGACCGGCTGCTGGAGGCCATCGGAAAGCGGCTGGACAGCGGCGCCCGCCGGGTGACCATCCACCTGCCCTATGACAAGGGCGGCATCCTTGAGGCTTTGTACCGGGACGCCAAGGTGGAAAAGGTGGACTACTCGGACACCATCGACGTGGTGGCGGTGTGCAATCCCAGGACCATCGGGCAGCTTGGCCCACTGGTGGAGGGGTGGCAGCCCCATAAGGAGCCGTGGGAATAAAAGGGGCGGGGTGGCGGTCACAAGCACCATTCAGATGTGTTCCCGGGACTGTGTGAGAATATGCAGGTCAAAGGCGTGCTGGGACAGATAATCCAATACACGGGCAAAGGTCTGTTCCATCAACTCTTGGGGCAGGTCGGCCATAGCGGCGGAGCGCTGCTCCATACGCAGGGTCATGGCCTCCACTAAAATAACATCCTGAATGATGTCGTTGATGGTTTCGTAGAGTTCTGTCTCTCGATTGAAGTTCATGTTCGTCACCTCAGAATTGAATATAACACACAATTTTTAAAAGTGTTGATTTCACTATCGAGCGATAGTAGAATTTTTTAAAATGCTATCATGAAATAGGTGTTTTGACAATTGATAGCTTTCAGCTATATATTTGGTGTGGTTCGGCGGGTAGGAGGGGGTGTTTCGCCCCCGGGCGAGGTACTTTTGTGGCGGCACAAAAGTACCCAAAAAGCCGCTTAGAAACCAAATGGTTTCTAAGAACTTCCTTTTCCAAAAGACCTGCTTGCTGAGTGCTTCCCATCCGGCGCCGGGTGACGACACATTCCGCATCCGCTTGCTGCCGCAGTTTTGCTGTCCCTGCCACATCCAGCCCCTGCTTCGGCGCGCCGGACTGCGGTGGTGCGCTGCGGGTTTTGAGCGGGGGAACGATAGCGGCACAGGGCAGGCGCCACATGGTGGATAGACCGGAAATCTTGTTTGATTGAGCGGGGCGGCAGCCTAATCGGCGCTTGCACAGTCCTGTTACGACAGCGCCGGACGTGAGGAAATCCCTTGGCTGACATTCCCCGTAAAAAACGGGGTCCGGGGTGCGGAGTGTAAGAGATGAGCGGCTAAGCCGCGAAATCTCGCCCACTCAAACCCCGGCGGCGTTTTGCCTACTTTGCCGACGTGGGCAAAGTAGGTCGCCCCGCAGGGCGAAATCTTTTTGCACCGGGGGCGAAACAACCCCTATTGCGCCCCGCAGGGCGAACTGTTTTTGCCCCATACAAATGAAGAGTAAGAGGTAATCCCATGACCGAATATTACATTCCCACCAAGCGCAGCGAGGCCCGTCTGGTGGAAAAGCGCTCGGAATTTATCGGCCGGGTCTGGCGGGTGGAGAGCGAGGAGCAGGCCCGGGCCTGCATCGAGGCCACCCGCAAAAAGGACTACGCCGCCAACCACCACTGCTGGTGCTATATCATCCGGGACGGCGCGGTGCGCTACTCCGACGACGGCGAGCCTCAGGGAACGGCAGGTCAGCCCATGCTCAACGTGTTCCAGCGGGAGGGCGTGGAAAATGTGTGCTGCGTGGTCACCCGCTATTTCGGCGGCATTCTGCTGGGTGCGGGTGGTCTGGTGCGCGCCTATACCCAGAGCGCCAAGGACGCGCTGGACGCGGCGGGCATCTCGGTGGTGCGCCGCTGGGTGGCCATGGAGCTGCCCTGTACCTATAACCAGTTCGAGACCATGCGCCGGGAGGTGGCCGCCTTTGACGGCGTGGTGGAGAATGTGGACTACGGCGCGGACGTAGTGCTGTCCGTACTGCTGCCTGAGGAGCGGGCAGAGGAATTTACCGCCCGCATCGTGGACGTGACCGCCGGAACGGTGGAGCCGCTGGTGTCCGGCGAGCAGTTCAAAGATGTGCCATGGCGGGAGCCTGTGGGATAAAAAGTGGATACAAACAGCCAAAACGCCGGGTGTCCCGGCGTTTTTTCTTTCATATTTCCGAATGTTGCAAAACTGTAAACTTGCCGTTAAGATGTCGTTAATTCGGTTGTATTCTCTCCTTTGTTTCGATAAGATTTACTGCAATGTAAAATAAAAATGGGCAAATTGCACCGTTGAGCAACTGGGGAGTTTTTATGAGTTTTCGCATCGGGATCGATATCGGTTCCACCACAGTCAAGGTGGTGGTTCTGGATGACAATGACAAGCTGCTGTTTCGTTCCTACGAGCGCCACTATTCCAAGGCCCGGGAGCGGGCGGCCCAGACTCTGCGCTGTGTGGGTGACATGCTGTGCGGCCAGCGGGTCAAGCTGGTGGTCACCGGGTCGGCCGGTCTGGGCGTGGCCCGAGCGGCGGGCCTTGACTTTGTGCAGGAGGTCTATGCCACTGCCGCCGCGGTGAACACCTATATCCCGGACACCGACGCCGTCATCGAATTGGGCGGCGAGGACGCCAAGATCATCTTCTTCGGCGGGGCGCTGGAGGAGCGCATGAACGGCTCCTGCGCCGGCGGAACGGGTGCATTCATCGACCAGATGGCTACACTGATGAACGTCACGGTGGATGAGCTGGACGCACTGTCTTTGAAGCACCAGAAGATATACCCCATTGCAAGCCGCTGCGGCGTGTTTGCCAAGAGCGATATCCAGCCCATCCTCAATCAGGGCGGGCGCAAGGAGGACGTTGCAGCGTCGATTTTTCAGGCGGTGGTGGACCAGACGGTGGCCGGACTGACACAGGGCCGTGAGCTGAAGGGCAAAATCGTGTTTCTGGGCGGACCTCTGCACTTTTTGATGGGGCTGCGCGCCCGTTTTGTGGAGACCCTTGGGCTGGATAGTGAGCACGCGGTATTCCCGGAGGACGGTGACTGTTTTGCCGCCATGGGCGCGGCCTTATGCTCCGGTGACTATGCGAGCGTGGAGTTTGATGAGGCGCTGGAGCGGCTGGAGCGCAGCGTGGACAGCACCTCTTTGCTGGATACCATGCCCGCCCTTTTTGAGAACGAGGCGCAGTACGAGCGGTTCCTTGCCCGACACAACGCAAGCCACCCCCCTCAGGCGGATGTGAGCACCTATTCCGGCCCGGCGTGGCTGGGCATCGACGCAGGCTCCACCACCACAAAAATGGCCCTCATCACCGGGGACGGCGGGCTGCTCTATACATACTACCACTCCAATCAGGGCAATCCCGTCTCCATCGTGCTGGAACAGCTCAGGGAGATCTACCGCCTGTGCGGCAGCCGCATCGAGATAAAGGGCGCGGCAGTCACCGGCTACGGCGAAGACCTGATCAAAAACGCCTTCTCCTGCGATCTGGGGCTGGTGGAGACCGTGGCCCACTATAAAGCCGCCGCCCACTTCAATCCCGAGGTGGACTTCATCATCGACATCGGCGGACAGGATATGAAGTGCTTCAAGATCCGCAACGGCGCGGTGGACTCCATCATGCTCAACGAGGCCTGCTCCTCCGGCTGCGGCTCGTTTATCGAGACCTTTGCCCGGGCGCTGGGCTACTCCATCGCGGACTTTACCCGACTTGGTCTGTTCGCCCGCAATCCTGTCAATCTGGGCAGCCGGTGCACCGTGTTTATGAACTCCAGCGTCAAGCAGGCACAGAAGGACGGCGCCAGCGTGGAGGATATCTCCGCGGGCCTTTCTACCTCCATTGTGAAAAACGCGGTATATAAGGTCATCCGTGCCGCCAGCGCGGACGATCTGGGCAAGCATATCGTGGTGCAGGGGGGCACGTTCTACAACGACGCGGTGCTGCGCGCCTTTGAGCAGGAACTGGGCAGGGACGTCACCCGGCCCACCATCGCGGGCATCATGGGCGCTTTCGGCGCGGCCCTTGCCGCCCGGGATCTGGGACTTGAAAAGAGCGCCCTGCTGGACGAGCAGGCGCTGGAGCGCTTTACCCACAGCGCAAAGCCAGTCACCTGCGGCCTGTGTACCAACCACTGCTCCCTCACTGTCAACGCCTTTGACGGCGGACGCAGATTCGTTTCGGGCAACCGCTGCTCTCGTCCTCTGGGCGGAGAAAAGGCAGAGCAGCCGGATCTGATGAACTATAAATACAAGAAGCTGCGGGCCATGCAGGGCAGGGGTGAGGGCAGCGGCATGCGGGGCCGCATCGGCATCCCCTTCGGCCTGAATATGTATGAAAATCTGCCCTTCTGGTATACCTTCTTTACGAAACTGGACTTTGAGGTGGTGCTGTCCCCGGACTCCTCCAGAAAGCTGTATCTGAAGGGACAGCGGACCATCCCCTCAGACACGGTGTGCTACCCGGCAAAGCTCCTTCACGGCCATGTGGAGGCGCTGGTGGAGCAGGGGGTGGATGCCATCTGGTATCCCTGTATGTCCTATAATAACGACGAGGGCATCGGTGAGAACCACTACAACTGTCCCGTGGTGGCCTATTACCCGGAACTGCTGGCTGCCAACGTGCCGGCCCTGAAAAAGACAAAATTCTTGGCCCCCTATGTGGGCCTGTGGCGGAAAAAGGACTTTAAAAAGCGCATTGCCGCACTGATGAAGGACGAGTTTGATGTTCCTCCCAAGCAGACGGCTGCCGCGGCGGATGCCGCCTACGCTGCCTATGAGGCGTACCTGACAGACGTGCGCATCACCGGTCAGCAGTACATTGACCATGCCCGCCGCAGCGGTCAGGGTATCATTGTGGTGTGCGGCCGTCCCTATCACATTGACCCGGAAATCAACCACGGCATCAACGATCTGATCACTTCCTTCGGCTTTGTGCTGGTGACCGAGGACGCCCTGAGCCATCTGGAGGGCTATGCCCCCCGCAAGGTGCTCAACCAGTGGACCTTCCAGAGCCGTATGTACAACGCCGCCCGCTATGTCTGCACCCAGCCCGACATGCAGGTGGTGCAGCTGGTCAGCTTTGGCTGCGGCACCGACGCCATTACCACCGACGAGATGCGCTCCATCCTGGAGCAGGGCGGCAAGCTTTACACCCAGCTCAAAATCGACGACATCAGCAATCTGGGTGCGGTGAAGATCCGCATCCGCAGCCTGATGGCGGCCATTCAGGCCAGAAAGGAGCAGTGACATGGCTGAACTGATATACAATGAAAACGGCCGGCTGCTCTTTACCAAGGAGATGAAGCGGGAGTACACCATTCTCATGCCCCAGATGCTGCCCGTCCACTTCGGCATGTTCCGCCAGCTTCTGCTGCTGGAGGGCTACAAGGTGGACCAGCTGAACAACTGCGGCCGGGCGGTGGTGGACGAGGGGCTCAAGTACGTCCACAATGACACCTGTTACCCTGCGCTGCTGGTCATCGGCCAGCTGATCGACGCCATCAAAAATGGAGGATACGATCCCCACAAGGTGGCCCTGTTCATCACCCAGACCGGCGGCGGCTGCCGCGCGTCCAACTATATCCACCTGCTGCGCAAGGCGCTGGAAAAGGCAGGGCTTGAGTTTGTACCCGTTATCTCCGTGTCTTTCGGACTGGAGAAGAATCCCGGCTTTGCCCTGAGTCTGAGCCTGATCCGCAAGCTGGTCTACGGCATGATGTACGGTGACATCATCGTCAATGTGGCCAATCAGGTGCGGCCCTACGAGGTGGAAAAGGGAGCGGCCGACCGCATGGTCAGCTGCTGGCAGGATAAGCTTATCGACCTGTTCCGGCGGGGCAGGGGCATGAGCCGGCGGCAGATGCGCCGGTATTTTGACGAAATCTGCGCCGATTTTGCCGCCATCCCCGTGGCCGGTGAGCCCAAGGTGCGCGTAGGCGTGGTGGGTGAGATCTATGTGAAGTTCTCATCTCTGTGCAACAACGATCTGGAGCAGTTCCTGCTCAGCGAGGGTGCTGAGCCCGTGGTGCCCGGCCTGACCGACTTTATGATCTTCAAGATCTACAACCGCGTGGCGGACGTGGAGCTGTACGGCGGCAAGTGGATCAAGAAGGCGCTGTGCACGGTGGGCATGAAGTACATCGAGGCCTGCCAGCGGGATATGATCGGGGCGCTGGAGCGCTCCGGCCGGTTCCGCGCGCCGGGCACCTTTGCCAATCTGCACCGCATGATCAGCGGCTACCTGGGAGACGGCAACAAGATGGGAGAGGGCTGGCTGCTTACAGCCGAGATGCTGGAACTGATCCACTCCGGCACCCCCAACATCGTCTGCGCCCAGCCCTTTGGATGCCTGCCAAATCACATCGTGGGCAAGGGCATGCTGCGCAAGATCAAAGATGACTATCCCATGAGCAACGTAGTGGCCATTGACTATGATCCGGGCGCCACCAGGATCAATCAGGAAAACCGCATCAAGCTGATGCTGGCCAACGCCAGACAGACGGCTGCCCGGCAGGAGAGCAGGGATAAGAACGAAACCCCTGTTCCTGCCGCGGTATAACAGGTGAAAACGTGTGCAGGCGGCAGCCTGCGCACGTTTTTTTGTGTGCTGAAGCGGGGGGCGGGGATGGTGTAATTTTTTGCGAAAAGTCATACCAAAAGCGAGAGAAATATGATATGATATTAAATGAGTTATTATATTTGAAATGCTGTGGGGCGGCCTTGCCGCATGGCATTTGGGAAGGGGTGCTGACAGATGGGATGCAAAGTGATGCCGACGGTGCTGGCGGCCATGCTGTGCCTGCTGCTGAGCGGATGCTTTTCCTGGTCGGCAGAGGAATCCTATAAGCTGCCAAAGCCGCCCCAGGACTACAAAAACCTTGTGTCTGCCGTGAATCAGACCAAGCGGGAGCTGGAACTGCAGCACTCAACTTCGGTGGAAGATGTACCTCCCTCTGCCGGCGATAACACGTCTGCGGTGCAGATGCTGGACATGGACGGGGACGGCTCACAGGAAACTGCGGTAACTTTTTTCCGCGTTGTTGGTGCGGAGATGCCGCTGCGCATCTGTTTTTACACCCTGCAGGAGGACGGAAGCTATGCCCTGACCGCATCCATCAGGGGCGAGGGTGACGGCGTTTACGCCGTGCACTACGCGGATATGGACGGGCAGAAGGACGAGGTCACCGGCAAGACCTGCAAGGAGATCGTGGTCAGCTGGCAGATGGGCGGAAACGCCTACTATCTGGGGGTGTACGCCCTGGACGGCGGACAGAGCCAGACGCTGGCTACCGTGACATACGACAGCTACAAAATCGTGGATCTGGACCGGGACAGCCTGATGGAACTGGCCGTATGCCACATTGATCAGGAACAGAAGCTCGGTGAAGTGGAACTGTACAACTGGAATACCGCCGGTCTGCTCAACGTGGAAAAAGCACCGCTGAGCGCCAACATGACCGGTATCTGGCAGATCCGGACAAATTATCTGACTGATTTCGTTCCTGCCCTGTACATTGCCGGTGACCTGACGGACGGCACCCGGGTCATGGACGTGGTGACCATACGGGAGGGAGAACTGGTCAACCTGACCCTTGATCCGGACACCCGGGACAGTCGGGAGGGGACGGGCCAGCGCAGGGACATATCCTTCAGCGATGTGAACAGCGACAGCATTCTGGAACTGCCCCGCCTGTGGCAGCTGCCGTCCCGCGGCGGTCTGAGCGGCGTCTGGCTTGCCGATTGGGTCCAGTATGACAACAGAGGCCGGGCCCAGGAGGTGTGCACCACCTACCACAACGTGGCCGATGGCTGGTATCTGGTCATCCCGGACAGCTGGCGCAGCAGACTGGTCATTTACCGCAACGACAGTGTCAGCGGCCAGCGGGCGGTCATCTTTGCCCTGTGGCAGGGGGAGGGGAAAGAACCCCTGCCGTTCCTGAGCATTTACAAGCTTACCGGCGCAAGCCGCAATCTGCGGGCCACCAGCGCAAACCGCTTCATTCTGGCAGAGGACAGCAGCACCGTCTATGCCGCGACCTTCTATAACACCTGGGACTGCGGGCTGGACCAAAGCGGACTGCTGGAGAACTTCCGCCTGATCGTCAGCAGCTGGTCCAATGACTGATGGAGAGAGGAGTGCCTCAAGATGAAAAAAGTTCTGGTTCTGGAGGATGAAGAAAACATCCGCAGTTTTGTTGTCATCAACCTCAAGCGGGCGGGATACGAGACCATTGAAGCGGCTACCGGGGAAGAGGCTCTGACCCAGCTGAAGAACAATCCGGGCATCAAGGTGGCGCTGCTGGACGTGATGCTGCCTGATATCGACGGGTTCGAGGTCTGTCGCCGCATCCGCAGCACCAACAACAAGATCGGCATCATCATGCTCACCGCCCGCACGCAGGAGATGGATAAGGTGACCGGACTGATGACCGGAGCGGACGACTACGTGACAAAGCCCTTCTCCCCGGCGGAACTCACCGCCCGGGTGGACGCGCTGTTCCGCCGCACGGGCGGGGACGAGCCGGCGCTGGAGCCCGGCGAGATGTATCAGCCCCCCTTCCTGCTCAACACCCGAAACCGCACGCTGGAAAAGAACGGCCAGCGGATCAAGCTGACTCAGGTGGAATACGGCATCATCAAACTGTTCATGGAGAATCCGGGCAAGGCCATGAGCCGGGAGGAGATCCTGGACGCCGTGTGGGGCAAGGATTATTTCGGCGAGCTGAAGATCGTGGACGTGAACATCCGCCGTCTGCGCATCAAGATCGAGGACAATGCCCAGAACCCTGCCTATATTACCACGGTGTGGGGATACGGATACAAATGGGGTATGTAATATCTGAAGTACAGACGGCAAGCGGATAAAGACAAACGGAGGAGGTGAGACCATGGCCCGGATGACCGGAATGAAAGACAAGATGAAGATTCGCGGTATCCGCCAGCGCTGGCTGGCAAACAGCATCAGTGTGGTACTGTTTATGGTGGTGCTGGCCGTGGTCGCGTTCTCCGTGGCCATGAGCCGTTATTACTACGACGCCATGGAGGAAGGCCTTAAGGCCAGAGCCAACAGCGCTGCCTCCTTTTTCCGCAACTACACCCAGACTGAGTACCGGAAAACGGCAAAGAACTATGTGGATACCTTTGCTGAAAAGAGCAGGCTGGAGCTGCAGTTTATCGAGCCGGACGGATCGATCCTTTACTCCAGCTACGGTCTGACCACCGGCACCATGCCCCAGACGCCGGACATCCCCAGAGCCTTTGAGCAGGCGGTGATGCATTCCTGGCGGGGCAGGGATCCGAGCACGAACGAGCGCATTATGACCGCAACGGCACCGGTGCTCTATCAGGGGGAACTGGTGGGTGGTGTGCGCATAGTCACCTCTATGCTGGAGGTGGACAGGCGGCTGATGCTGGCCTCAGCGGCCGCCGCTCTTGTGGGCTTTGCACTGCTGGCCATGCTGTATATTTCCAACCTGTTTTTTGTCCGTTCCATTATCGAGCCCCTGTCCGGCATTACCGAGACGGCCAGACGTATTGCGGACGGAAGCTACGGCATACAGCTTGAAAAAACCTACGATGATGAGATCGGCGATCTTACCGATGCCATCAACGATATGTCCATGAAGATCCGTCAGGCGGAAAAGGTGCAGACGGAGTTCATTTCCTCGGTCTCCCATGAACTGCGCACTCCGCTGACCGCCATAAACGGTTGGGCAGAGACCATTATGAACGGGGAACTGCATGACCAGAAGGATATTCAAAAGGGCATGGGCATCATCGTCAGCGAAGCCCGCCGCCTGACCAACATGGTGGAGGAACTGCTGGAATTTTCCCGCATCTCCGATGGGCGCTTTACCCTGTCTGTGGAGCCGTTGGACCTGAAGGCTGAGCTGGAGGACGCGGTTTACACCTACCGGGAGTTCTTCCGCCGGGATGGCATCATTCTGAACTACTATGACTGCCCGGAGGAGATGATTCCCGTCAGCGGCGACCCGGAACGGCTGCGGCAGGTGTTCTGCAATCTGCTGGACAACGCCGCAAAGCACGGCGGCGCCGGCAAACGGATCGACGTGACCGTGCGTGTGGAGGAGGAAGCCGCCTGCATCTCCATCCGGGACTACGGCCCCGGCATCCCGCAGGCGGAATTGCCCTTTGTGAAAAACAAATTCTACAAAGGCAGTTCCAAGGCCCGGGGAAGCGGCATTGGCCTTGCGGTGTGCGAGGAGATCGTGGACCGGCACGGAGGAACACTTACACTGGACAACGCCCCGGAGGGCGGCTGCGTGGTGGAGATTCGGATCCCGATTGGAACATAAGTTCGAAAAAGTGCTTGCATTTAAAGGGGAGCACTGGTAAAATATCGTTATGAACAAAGGCGCCGGTGTGCGCCGAAGGAGCACCAATGAGCAAGAAACAGAAAAACAAGGCCTGCTGTTCCACCGGCTTTAAGACTACCTGCGGTGGACAGGCCCTGATCGAAGGGATCATGATGCGCGGGCCCAAAAAGCAGGCCGCCGTGGTCCGGCGGCCCGACGGAGAGCTTGAGATCCGTCAGCAGCCGCTTGAGCCGGCCCGCGACCGCTGGCCCATTCTGGGCAAGCCGTTCATCCGCGGCGTACTGACCTTTGTGGACTCCATGGTCAGTGGCGTCAAGCTGCTGATGTGGTCGGCGGAGTTTTTCCCCGAGGAGGAGGGCGTGGAAGAAGAACCCTCCAAATTTGAGATCTGGCTGGAAAAGAAGCTGGGCAGTGAGAAGTTTACCTCCGTGATCATAACGCTGGCAGTCATGATGGGCATCGGACTTTCCATTGTGCTGTTTTTCCTGCTGCCCACCCTGCTGGGCGGTCTGGTGTCACTGTTCACCAAGTCCATGCTGGTGCGCAACGTGGCGGAAAGCCTGCTGAAGATCGTTATTTTCATTTTCTATCTGGGCCTTTGCTCCCGCATGAAGGATATCCGCCGGGTCTTCCAGTACCACGGCGCGGAGCACAAGACTATCTTCTGTTACGAGGCCGGCTTGCCCCTGACGGTGGAAAATGTGCGCAAGCAGCCCCGCCACCATCCCCGGTGCGGGACCAGCTTCCTTTTCGTGGTCATCATCGTGTCCATCCTGGTGTCCACGGTGGTCTTTTCCATCTGGCCCGTGCACAATTCGCTGCTGCGTTTCCTGGCCCATTTGCTGATGCTGCCCGCCATTGTGGGCGTCAGCTATGAATTCAACCGCTGGGCAGGCCGCAATGACAACGCCCTGACCCGGGTGCTGGTAGCCCCCGGCCTGTGGATGCAGAATTTTACCACCTTCGAGCCTGACGATTCCATGATCGAGGTGGGAATCAAGGCGCTGGAACTGGTGCTGCCGGAGGAAAAGGGTGAGGACGCGTGGTAACGCGAAGCGCTGAGCACCCGAAATAAAACCGTAACTGAGGTGAACGTATGGCCACCACCTATAACAATCTCTATCTGGATACCCGCAACCGCCTGCGCCGGGCGGGTGTTTCTCAGGCTCAGACCGAGGCACGGGAGCTTGTATGCTATGCTGCCGACAAATCCAAGGAGCAGCTGTTTCGCGACATGTCCCTCTACGCCTCCAGCGATCTGGAGCGGCGGGTGGAGGAACTGGTGCAGCGCCGTCTGGCCGGTGAGCCGGTAGCCTACATCGTGGGCGAGTGGGAGTTTTACGGCCTGCCTCTGGACGTGTCCAGAGACGTGCTGATCCCCCGCAGCGATACGGAGGTGCTGGCACAGCGCGCCATTGAACGTGCCCGGGCCGCCGGAGAGGGCGGCCGGGTTCTGGATCTGTGCGCCGGAAGCGGCTGCGTGGGCCTTGCGGTGGCGGCCAACGCCCCCAACTGCCGGGTGGTGCTGGCGGATCTGTCCGAGGGGGCGCTGCGTCTTTGCAAACAGAACGTCCGCCGCAACGGGCTCAATGCCCGGGTCACCTGCATGAGCGTCAACGCCATGGAACAGCCCTCTGCCATGCTGTGGGACTTTGATGTGATCGCCTGCAATCCCCCCTACATCCCCACCGCCGATATTGACGGGCTTGACATTTCCGTGAAGGAATTTGAGCCGCATATGGCGTTGGACGGTGGAATTGACGGCCTTGACTTCTACCGCTTTATCACCGCCAAGTGGAAATCCGCCCTGCGTCTGGGCGGCACGCTCATTTACGAGGTAGGCATCGATCAGGCGGAACGGGTCATGGAGATCATGGCGGAAAACGGCTTTGAGAATATCATCGCCACCCCCGATACCCAGGGGATCCTCCGGGTCGTGGAGGGGACGATCAACAACTAAAGTCCTTTTTAAGGGACTTTCACTTTGATATGATCGTATCACCAAGAATAGAAAAGCCGGCACGGTCGGCTGAAAGGATGATGGAGTATGGCAACAAAGAGACCTGTTGTTGAGTCTGCAGCACCTGCTTCCGATAAGAAAAAGGCCCTTGAGACCGCCATGGCGCAGATTGAGCGCACCTATGGCAAGGGGTCTATCATGCGTCTGGGTGAGAGTGCGGACGTGGCGGTGGACACCGTTCCCACCGGCTCGCTGGCCCTTGATCTGGCGCTGGGGATCGGCGGTCTGCCCAAGGGCCGTATCATTGAGATCTACGGGCCTGAGTCCTCCGGTAAGACCACCCTTGCCCTGCACGTGGTGGCGGAGGCACAAAAGCGCGGCGGCGAGGTGGCCTTTATCGATGCCGAGCACGCCCTTGACCCCACCTACGCCCGGGCTCTGGGTGTGGACATCGACTCCATGCTGATCGCCCAGCCGGACACCGGAGAGCAGGGGCTTGAGATCTGCGAGGCGCTGGTTCGCTCCGGCGCCATCGACGTGGTGGTGGTGGACTCCGTGGCCGCTCTGACCCCCCGCGCCGAGATCGAGGGCGATATGGGCGACAGCCACGTGGGTCTGCTGGCCCGCCTGATGAGTCAGGCCCTGCGCAAGCTGGCCGGCTCCATCGCCAAGACCAACTGCATTGTTATCTTCATCAACCAGCTGCGTGAAAAGGTGGGCGTCATGTACGGCAATCCCGAAGTGACCACCGGCGGCCGGGCGCTGAAGTTCTATTCCTCCGTGCGTATCGATGTGCGCCGGATCGAGGCGCTGAAGAATGGCTCCGAGATCATCGGCAACCGCACCCGGGCCAAGATCGTCAAGAACAAGGTGGCGCCCCCCTTCCGCGAGGCGGAATTCGACATCATGTACGGTGAGGGTATTTCCAAAATTGGTGAGCTTCTGGATATCGGCGTAAAGCTGGATCTGGTGCAGAAGTCCGGCTCCTGGTTCGCCATGGGCGAGATGCGCCTTGGTCAGGGCCGCGACGCCGCCAAGGAGTACCTGAAGGAGAATCCGGATCTGGCGGAAGAACTGGAGGAGAAGATCCGGGCCAACGCATACCGGCTCATGAGCAAGCAGTCCCAGGCCGCCGCCCGCGCCGCGGGCCGCGCGGTGGATATCTCTGCGGACGATTTTGAAGACAGGGAAAACTGACCATGCGCATTGAACAGCTAAAACCCTCTGAGCGTGTCCGCGGCCGCTGGCTGGCGGTGCTGGAGGACGGCAGTATCCTGCGCGTGGGGGAGGGCGAGGTCATCGACTTCGCCCTCTGTGTCGGTAAGGAGCTTGACGACGAGCAGGCCCAGCAGCTGCTGGCTGCTGCCCGCAGCACCCGGCTGAAGGAGAAAACGCTGGAGCTGCTCTCCCGAAAGCCCCAGTCCCGTAAGGAACTGGAACGTAAGCTGGCCCAATGGGAGGCAGGGGAGAAGCAGACCGCTTCCATCTGTGATCGGATGGAGGAACTGGGTTTTCTCAACGACGCGGCTTACGCAGCCCAGGTGGTGCGCCATTACAGCGCCAAGGGCTGCGGCGAGCATAAGCTGCGGGACGAGCTGTACCGCCGGGGCGTACCCCGCCACCTGTGGGAGGACGCTCTTGCGCAGGCCGACGATCCCGCCGCCGCCATCGATGCGTTCATCGCAAAAAAACTTGCGGGCAAAGAGCCTGACAACAAAGAGCTGAAAAAGGTGTCCGACGCCCTGGGCCGCCGCGGTTTCGGGTGGGAGGCCATCCGGGACGGTCTGAGCCGATACGGCGCGGATATGGACCTGTAAGCGGACAAAACCTTTGCACTGGAGCGATCGTATGTCATGTAAAGTTGCATTCATATCTCTGGGCTGTGCCAAAAATCTGGTCAATACCGAGCAGATGATGGCCCTGTGCCGGGATGCGGGCTTTGTGGTCACCGGCGAGCCGGAGGGGGCCGATGTTGCGGTGCTGAACACCTGCGGCTTCATCGATTCGGCCAAGAGCGAGGCCATCCAGAACATTCTGGAGCTTGCCCAGCTCAAGCAGGAGGGGAAGCTGGGAAAACTGCTTGTGGCCGGCTGCCTGTCCCAGCGCTATCCGGACGACATTCTGCGGGAACTGCCCGAGGTGGACGGCCTTCTGGGCACAGGCAGCTACACCGACGTAGTGCCTGCCATCCAAAGCCTGCTGGAGGGCGACCAGCCCACCTTTTACGGTGATATTCACAACACCATCGAGGATGGCGCGCGCATGGTCACAACGCCCCATTACACCGCCTATCTGAAAATTGCCGAGGGCTGCAGCAACGGCTGCGCCTTCTGTATCATTCCCAAGCTTCGGGGCCGTTACCGCAGCCGGTCTATGGAGGCTGTACTGGCCGAGGCGGCGCAGCTGGCCGACGCAGGGGTAAAGGAACTGATCGTCATCGCTCAGGACATTACCCGCTACGGCTGGGACAAAAAGGACGGTACTTCGCTGGCCGGCCTGCTGACCGAACTGTGCAAGCTGCCTTTCCGCTGGATCCGGCTTCACTACCTCTATCCCGAGGCGGTTACGGACGAGCTGATCGGGGTCATTGCCTCCCAGCCAAAGATCCTGCACTATCTTGATATTCCCATCCAACATTGCAGCGACCGGATCCTGAAGGCCATGAACCGCCGCAGCACCAAAGCGGATATTACCGCCCTGTTCCAAAAGCTGCGTCAAGCCATGCCTGACGTGGTCATCCGCACCTCCATCATCTGCGGCTTCCCCGGCGAGACCGAGGAGGATTTTGAAGAACTGAGCGAGTTTTTGATGGAGCAGAAGCTTCAGCGGGCGGGTATTTTCCAGTTCTCCGCCCAGGAGGGCACTCGGGCCGCTACCATGGACGGGCAGGTGGATGAGAATGTTTCCGCCCGTCGTGTGGAACTGCTGGTGGAGCTGCAGTCAAGAGTCATGGACGACTATAATGAGCAGCGTCTGGGCACTGTGATGGAAGTGCTGTGTGAGGGCTTTGATGCCGAGATGGGCTGCTTTGTGGGCAGAACCTACGCCGACTCAGTGGACATCGACGGCCGGGTCTGGTTTACCGCTGCGGGCCGAGTGCCTGCCGGCGAATTTGTCAACGTACGCATTACCGGAACTGAGGACGGAGACCTCACCGGCGAGATCGAGGATTGAGGAGAGAGAATATGAATACTGCAAACAAACTTACCATGCTGCGGGTCATTATGATACCTGCCTTCCTGCTGGTGCTCTATTCGGGCATTCCTTACGCAAACTACATTGCCCTTGCCGTATTCGTGGTGGCAAGCCTGACCGACCTGCTGGACGGCTATATTGCCCGCCACTACAACCAGACCACGGACTTTGGCAAATTTATGGATCCTCTGGCGGACAAGTGCCTTGTAATCGCCGCCATGCTGTGGTTCGTGGAGATCGGCCAGATGCCAGCATGGGCGCTGCTGATCGTTGTGGTGCGCGAGTTCGCGGTCAGCGGCCTGCGCATGCAGGCGGCCAATCTGGGCCATGTGATCGCGGCGGGCTGGTCGGGTAAGGTGAAGACTGCGTCCACCATGGGCTGTATCTGTCTGATGCTGCTGCCCATTCCCGCGGTGGTCAATGTGATCTGTGTGGCCGTTATCGTGGTCACCACCCTTTACTCCGGCATTGAGTATTTGGTGGTCAACCGTGCGGTGGTCTCCAACATGAAATAAAACAAAAATGCAGCGCCGCACGTTTGTGCAGGCGCTGCATTTTTTATGCAAAGAGTAGAGAAAATTACTTGGCCAGAGCGGCGGTGTCCAGAGCGATCATCAGCTCTTCGTTGGTGGGGATGACCAGAGTACGGACGGTAGCGCCCTCGGCGGAGATGTCGATCTCCTCGCCGCGGACCTTGTTCTTCTCGGCGTCGATCTTGATGCCCATGAACTCCAGACCGGAGGTGATGCTGGCGCGGTTGCCGCCGCCGTTCTCGCCCACACCGGCGGTGAAGATGACGGCGTCAACGCCGCCCATAGCGGCAGCATAGGAGCCGATGAGCTTCTTCACGCCATACTCAAAGACCTCAACGGCCAGAGCGGCGCGCTTGTTGCCCTCCTTGCCGGCGGCCTCCAGATCGCGGAAGTCGGAGGAGACACCGGACACGCCCAGAACACCGGACTTCTTGTTCATGACGTTGAGCATTTCCTTAATGTCCATGCCGTACTTGTTCATCAGGTACTCCATGATGCCGGCATCGATGTCGCCGCAGCGGGTGCCCATGGGCAGACCGGCCAGAGGAGTGAAGCCCATGGAGGTGTCCACAGATTTGCCGCCGTCAATGGCGGTGACAGAGGAGCCGTTGCCCAGATGGCAGGAGATCAGCTTCAGCTCTTCGATGGGCTTGCCCAGCATGGCGGCAGCGCGCTGGGAGACGTACTTATGGCTGGTGCCGTGGAAGCCGTAGCGGCGGACCTTGTCGTTCTCATAGTACTCGTAGGGCAGAGCGTAGGTGAAGGCCACATCGGGCATAGTCTGATGGAAAGCGGTGTCAAATACGGCCACCATGGGGGTGGAGGGCATCAGAGACTGGCAGGCCTTGATGCCGATGATGTTGGCGGGGTTGTGCAGGGGAGCCAGAGGATTGCACTCCTCAATGGCGGCCATGACCTCGTCGGTGATGAGCACGGACTTGGCGAACTTCTCGCCGCCGTGGACCACACGGTGACCCACAGCGTCGATCTCGGCCATGGAGCCGATCACGCCGTTGTCCTTGTCCACCAGAGCATCCAGAACGGCCTTGATAGCCTCGGAGTGGGTGGGCATGGCCACGTCGGCCACCTTGATGGCCTGCTTGCCGTCGGGCTTGTAGGTGAACTTGCCGTCGATGCCGATGCGCTCGCACAGACCCTTGGCCAGGACCTGCTGAGTCTCGGGGTTGAGCAGCTGATACTTCAGGGAAGAGCTGCCGGCGTTGATGACCAGAATATTCATTGTGATTTCTCTCCTTCAATGCGATATTTTTATTGCCTCGGCGCGAGGAATATATTAAACTGATTCCATACCATTTTAATCCTTTTGATTCAAAAGAACAAGCCCACAGCGCCGTGTTTATGAAGAAATTTTCCACGGGAGGATAAATTTTCATGAAGATCGCCGGCATCGTAGCTGAATATAACCCCTTCCACACCGGTCACGCCCACCAGATCGCCTGCACCCGTGAGCGGCTGGGGGATGACTGCGCCGTGGCGGCGGTCATGAGCGGCAACTGGGTGCAGCAGGCGGACTGCGCCATCGCCGACAAGTGGACCCGGGCGCAGCTGGCTCTGATGGGCGGGGTGGATCTGGTTTTGGAACTGCCCACGGTGTGGGCGGTGTCCACAGCGGAGTCCTTTGCCCGGGGAGCGGTGGAAATTCTGAACGCCTGCGGCGTGGTGGATGTGATCAGCTTCGGCAGCGAGTGCGGCCGAATCGAGGATCTGAAACAGGTGGCCCAATGCCTGAACAGCCCGGAATATGAAGAAAACGTGCGGGCACTTTCCAATGAGGGCGCATCCTTTGCTGTCTGCCGTCAGCGGGCGGTGAGCAGCCTGCTGGGGGAGGAACTGGGCAATCTGCTGTCAAAGCCCAACAATAATCTGGGAGTGGAGTATATCCGCGCCCTGAGTGCCATAGAAAGTAAGATCGAGCCCATGACGGTCCTGCGGCAGGGGGCACAGCACAATAGTGTTAGCGGCGTGATCGCGCGGCAGGCAGACGGGACGTACCGTACCGGCCCGGCACACATGGATATGCCCCGGTTTGTCTCTGCCACCCAGCTGCGGGCGGACATACAGGAGGGGGACTGGGACGCGGCCCAGCCCTATCTGCCCGAGGGCGGCCGGGCCATTCTGGAAGGCAGCACCGTCAGCCTGCCCAGTCTGGAGCAGGTGGGGCGGGCCATGCTGTCCCGGCTGCGCACTATGACGGCCGGGGATTGGGCAGCCCTGCCCGATTCGGGGGCGGCGGAGGGACTGCCCCAGCGTCTGGAACGGGCCGGGCGCAGCTGCACCGGCATGGCTGAGTTTTTTGATCTGGCCAAGACAAAGCGCTATACCCGTGCCCGGCTGAACCGGCTGGTGCTGTGGGCATATCTTGGACTGAGGTTGACGGATGTACCGGAAAGGCCGCCCTATATCCGGGTGCTGGGCTTTAATGACCGGGGCAGAGAGGTGCTCAGGCACATGAAAGAACGCTCGACGCTGCCCGTGATCACCAAGCCCACCCATGCCCGTCGGCTGGATCCGGAGGGCAGAGCGCTGTTTGAACTGGAGCGGCGCTGTACCGATCTGTACGACCTGTGTCTTGGAACGATCCCCGTTCCCGGCAGAGAGTGGACATCGGGGCCTGTGACTGCGCCCTGAGGAAAAAGAAACAGGGAAAAAACGTTGCCTTAGTTGCTTTTTGGGGAGAATTGGTATAAAATGCTAAGTTAGTGTACTTGTGGCAAGGAGGCTTGCTATGAAAAAGGAGATCCTGCTGCCCGCCGCTGCGTGGCTGGGCGGTGTTGTGGGGTTTGGTCTGCGCCGGTGGGAACTGGCGGTGGCCTATAACCCACAGACAAAATTGATGGACACATGTCCCGCCACATGGGCACTGACCGCCCTGTTTGCGGTGCTGTTGGTGCTGTTTGCGGCCGGGTGCATCGGTATGGGCAGGCGGGATGCAAAAGAGTGGTTCTACGCTCCTGATACTGCCTGCATCACGCTGTCGGTGTGCGCCGGATTGGTGCTGATCATGGCGGGTGCTGCCGGCTTCTGGGAACAGAGCCTTGCATACAGGGCGGATGTGATCGGTCTTGCGGTCAGCGGGCTGTGCATTGCCGGCGGTGTGACCGCCCTGATGGCCGGGAAGGCCATCTATCGCGGACAGTGGTCCCAGCAGGTGCCCATACTGCTGATGGGGCCTGCCTTTGCCCTGCTGGCCTGGCTGGTGGCGGTGTACCAGAGCAACGCCCGTCAGCCGGAACTGCAGCTCTATGTGTGGCAGGTGCTTTCCGCCGTGGCCCTTGTGCTGGCGCTGTACGGTGTGGTCAGTGTGTCTCTTGGACGGGGCAGTGCCGGACGCACTGTGGTATATGCACTGATGGGCATCGCGCTGACCCCCGCGGCAATGGCCGACGGCAGCAGCCTTTCCTTCAATCTGGTCTGGATCTCCGGTGCGGTATACCTGACTGCACACAGCTATATGCTGCTGCGCAATGCCTCTGGCATACCCTGGCCGGAGCGAATGCCTTCGCAGACCCAGAAAGAACAGACCGATGAACCGGAAGAATAAGTGAATAATTGGGAGGTAACTCACCATGGAAAATAAAAAGAGATTTTATATCACGACCCCTATTTACTACCCCAGCGATAAGCTGCATATCGGTCACACCTACTGCACTGTGGCCACCGATGCCATGGCCCGCTACAAGCGGCTGACCGGCTGCGACGTGCTGTTCCTGACCGGAACGGACGAGCACGGCCAGAAGATCGAGGACAAGGCCAGAGACGCCGGAGTCAGCCCCCAGCAGTTCGTGGACAATATCGTGCAGGGCGAGCGGGGCATCCTTGACCTGTGGAAGCTGATGAACATTTCCAACGACCGCTTCATCCGCACCACCGATGACTATCACGTGTCCGCCATCCAGAAGATCTTCAAGAAGATGTATGAAAAAGGCGACATCTACAAGGGCGCCTATAAGGGCAAGTACTGCAAGCCCTGCGAGTCCTTCTGGACCGAGAGCCAGCTGGTGGACGGCAAGTGCCCCGACTGCGGCCGCCCTGTGGAGGATGCAGAGGAGGAGGCCTACTTCTTCAAACTGTCCAAGTACGCCGACAAGGTGCAGGACCTGCTGGAAAACACCGATTTTCTGGAGCCCAAGTCCCGTGTGAACGAGATGGTCAACAACTTCATCAAGCCCGGCCTGGAGGACCTGTGTGTCTCCCGCACCAGCTTTACTTGGGGCGTGCCTGTGGACTTTGACCCCGGCCATGTGGTCTACGTGTGGGTGGACGCCCTGTTCAACTACACCACCGCTCTGGGTCTGTTCAATGACCGGTACGACGACTACGATAAATACTGGCCCGCCGATGTCCATTTCGTGGGAAAAGAGATCGTCCGCTTCCACTCCATCATCTGGCCTGCCATGCTCATGAGCATGGAGATGCCCCTGCCCAAGAAGGTCTTTGGCCACGGCTGGCTGCTGCTGGACGGCGGCAAGATGTCCAAGTCCAAGGGCAACGTGGTGGACCCCTACGTGCTGGCGGAGAAGTTCGGCGTGGACGCCCTGCGCTTCTTCCTGCTGCGCACCTTCCCCTTCGGCTCTGACGGCAACTTCTCCAACGAGGCCCTCATCGGCACCATCAATGTGGATCTGGCCAACGATCTGGGCAACCTGCTCAGCCGTACCGTTTCCATGGTGGGCAAGTACTTTGACGGCCAGCTGCCTGCCGCGCGCAAGGAAGATGCTCTGGACGACGAGCTCGTGACCATGGCCTCCGGCCTGCGCGGCCGCTATGAGGAGCAGATGGAGCACTATGCCTTCCAGAACGCCCTTGCCGAGGTGTTCAAGGTCATCGGCCGTGCCAACAAGTATATTGACGAGAACGCCCCCTGGGCTCTTGCCAAGGACATGGACGCCAATGGGGACCGCCTTGCCACCGTCATGTACAACCTGCTGGAGTGCCTGCGCATTTCCGCCATTCTGCTCTCCCCCTTCATGCCCGCCTCCTCCGCCGAGATCCTGCGCCAGATCGGTGCCTGCGGGTGCTGCTCCAACTGGGACAGCGCCGCCGTGTATGGCTCTCTGCGGGCCGATGCCGTGGTGGTGCGCGGCGACAACCTGTTCCCCCGTATCGACGCGGAGAAGGCTGTTGCCGAGCTGGAGGCCATTGCCGAGCAGGCTAAGAAGGCCGCTCTGCCCGCGCTGGAGCTGGAGCCTCAGCTTGAGGAGAAGGTGGACTTTGACACCTTCTGCAAGTCCGACTTCCGGGCCGTCAAGGTCAAGGCCTGTGAGAATGTGAAGAAGAGCGACAAGCTGCTCAAATTCACTCTGGACGACGGCACCGGCGTGGATCGCCAGATCCTGTCCGGCATCGCCAAGTTCTACAAGCCTGAGGAACTGGTGGGCAAGACCCTGATGGCCATTGTCAACCTGCCTGCCCGCAAGATGATGGGTCAGGAGTCCTGCGGCATGCTCATCTCCGCCGTCCACACCGAGAAGGGCGAGGAGAAGCTTAACCTGCTCATGCTGGATGACAAGATCCCTGCCGGCGCCAAAATGTGCTGAGATGTGACCACAGAATAAGAAAATGCCGCTCGTACGAGCGGCATTTTCTTTTGCACAACTGCGAGAAAAGTCCGGTTTAACGCCCTTTTTGCTTGCTATACTTAAGTCAAGATAAAAAAGCGAAAGGAGCGCGGAATATGGATTACAGCATCGTTTGGGTCAGAGGACATGTGGAGGTATACGATCACGCGGGCCGCTTCTGTTTTTCCGCCGACAACGAGCGGGAGGCATTGGAGGAACTGGAACTGAGCGCATAAAAGTACGTCCCGCCGCATTTGCGGCGGGGCGTTGTGTTTTATAGACTCAGCAGTTCAAGATTATCTTCGTCTCCCACCGCTTTCAGGTGGGTGACGGGGGTTTTGTAGCTTTCAATGATCTTGGCGGCGATGGCATCCTCCAGCTCTTTCTGGATGGTGCGGCGCAGGTTGCGGGCGCCGTAAGCGGCGGAGTAGGACTTCTTCACCAGATAGTCCAGCAGCGTGTCATCCCACAGGAAGGTGATGCCCTTGTCGGCAAGGGCCCCTTTCAGCTCGCTGAGCATGATGACGGCGATGCGGCGGAAGTCGGCCTCGGTCAGCTGGTTGAAGCAGACGATTTCGTCCACCCGGTTGATAAACTCCGGACGCAGGAAGTCCTGCAGGGCCTTCATGGCCCGGTCCTTGCTCTGCTCGTTGGCGGTGCGGCCGAAGCCCACGCTGCCCACCTTGGTGTTGCTGCCGGCGTTGGTGGTCATGACGATGACGGTGTTTTCAAAATTCACCGTCCGGCCCTGGGCGTCGGTAATGCGGCCGTCGTCCAGAATCTGAAGCAGAATGTTCAGCACGTCGGGATGGGCCTTTTCGATCTCGTCAAACAGGACCACGCAGTAGGGCTTGCGGCGGACCTTCTCGGTGAGCTGGCCTGCCTCGTCATAGCCCACGTAACCCGGGGGGGAGCCGATGATACGGGAGACGGCATGCTTTTCCATGAACTCTGACATATCCAGACGGATCAGCGCCTCGGGGGTGTTGAACAGGTCGGCGGCCAGCTGCTTGACCAGCTCCGTCTTGCCCACGCCGGTGGAGCCCACAAAGATGAAGGACACGGGCTTGCGCTTGGGGCTGATGCCCACCCGGCCCCGGCGCACGGCGGCGGAGACGGCGGAAACCGCCTCGTCCTGACCGACGATATGCTCCTTCAAACGGTCCTCCAGCTTGGCAAGCCGCTCATATTCCTGCTCACAGATCTGGCTGGCAGGGATGCGGGTCCACAGCTCGATGACATTGGCAAGATGCTCCGTGTTCAGAGCGGGGGTGGCGGTTTCTTTCAGCTGCAGCTGCTCCTGCTGCAGGCGCAGTTCGGTGCTCTTGATGGCGGCAAGGCGCTCGTAGGCCTTGTCGCTGCCGTCGGCCACCATGACCTCCCGCTCTTTGGCCAGGTCGGCAAGCTCCTTTTCCACTTCGGCATAGCGGGCCAGAGAGGTGTTGTGCAGGTTGACGTTAGAGCAGGCCTCGTCGATCAGGTCAATGGCCTTGTCGGGCAGATAGCGGTCGGTGATATACCGCTCGGACAGCACCACGGCCTGACGGCACATGTCGCGGGAGATGGTCACCTGATGATAGCCCTCGTAATAGGGGGCGATGCCCTCCAGAATTTTCACGCTGTCCTCGATGGAGGGTTCTTCCACCACTACGCTCTGGAAGCGGCGCTCCAGAGCGGTGTCCTTTTCGATGTGCTTGCGGTACTCGGTGAGGGTGGTGGCACCGATGACCTGCAGCTCGCCCCGGGACAGGGCGGGCTTGAGGATGTTGGCGGCGTTCATGGAGCCCTCGGCATCGCCTGCACCCACAATGTTGTGGACCTCGTCGATGACAAGGATAATATTGCCCAATGCCTTGATCTCCTCGATCAGGCCCTTCATGCGGCTTTCAAACTGGCCGCGGAACTGGGTTCCCGCCACAAGGGCGGTCAGGTCCAGCAGGTAGACCTCTTTATCCTTCAGTTTATAAGGCACATCGCCGGTGCAGATGCGCATGGCCAGTCCCTCTGCGATGGCGGTCTTACCCACGCCGGGCTCACCGATCAGGCAGGGGTTGTTTTTCTGACGGCGGTTGAGCACCTGGACCACCCGCTCCAGCTCCCGCTCCCGGCCGATCATTTTGTCCAGCTTGCCCTCAGCGGCCCGCTGGGACAGGTTGATGCAGTAGTTTTCCAGAAACTTGCGCTTGCTGTTTTTCTGGTTTTTGCCCTCGGTGCTGCGGGGAGGACGCTGTGCGTTGTCCTGACTGGGCTCGTGGGGGGCGGCGGGCATGCCGTCGTTGCCGAACAGCTGGTTCAGGAAGGGAAAGGTGGTGGTGCGGCCGTCGTCCTCGTCGCTGTCGTTTTGGGGCAGCAGACCCTCCTGACCTTCCGCGCCGCCGAAGGCGGACATCATTTCAGCGGTCAGGCCCTCAAGGTCTTCATCGGTGATGCCCATTTTCTGCATCATCTCGTCAATGGGCTTGATGCCAAGATCCTTGGCGCATTTCAGACACAGGCCCTCGTTTTTGGCTGCGCCGTTTTCGATTTTAGTGATAAAAACCACTGCCACGTGCTTTTGGCAGCGGCTGCAAATGGTAGGCTGCATAGCAGATACACTCCTTTCAGGAGAGAGATCCCAATATGGTATGGGTGCGTTGCCGCACAGCATACCCTACGATATATTTGTGAACTTGTCGTGAATAACCGGGCAGTTAAATACCGGAAATCAGGTCAAAGGGGTTGGTGTTGATGAAAAAGCGCAGTACGGTGGTCTGGGCTACCGTCTGCTCGGGAATAACGCCGCCCAGCAGGCGCAGCACCCATGCGGCCAGAAACAGGATCAGCACACCCTGAGCAAGACCCAGCACACCGCCCAGCAAGGAGTTGAGTCCGTGGATGATGGGCAGGCGGGCGGCCAGATCCAGCGCATGGCTGAGGATGAACCACAGCGCCGAAATGATGAGAAAGGCTATCACAAACACCAGCACTCCGGCCACCAGTTCCGCTACGGTGCGGGCAAGGGCGAGGGCCACGTCAGCAGCCGTCTGAGCGGCCTGACCGCTGACTGCATCCCGGATGGCATGGGAGACTTTATCATAAAAGCCCAACGCCTTGAGGGCGTCGATAATGGCGTTTCCGCCGCTTTCGTTCTCGGTCAGCAGCTGATCCAGTTTTTCGTTCAGATCGTCTCCCAGCTGCTGCTCGATCACGGTGGAGAAGTGGGGCAGCATGGCATCGGCGGCCAAAGGGGACAGCTGTTCAGAGGCCACCCGTGCCCCGATCAGAGCCACAAAGAAGGCGGCCAGCCCGCACAGGGTCAGGATCAGTCCTTTTTTGCGGCCGCGAAGGAAAAAGAACACCAGAATTGCAACGACAGCAACGTCATAAAGAAGATAGGTCATGGTTGACCCTCCTTTCGAAGCGGGGTCAGGATGGGATATACAGCCAGGCCTCCTGACTGTTGGCAAGCAGTGCGCCGGCGTCACTTGAAAGGGCTACATGGCGGGCGCTTTGCGTATCCTCCAAGGTGGCATACAGCTCAAGATCGCGGGTGTAGATGTCCAGCCGCCGTCCGGACAGCAGGGCCACATAGCGGCCGCAGGCGGACATGGAAAGCACCTGACCGGTCAGCTCCTGCCGGGCGATGGGCTGGGCGTCGTGGTCTACGGTGACCACATGGCTTGCAGAGCCGGCCCGGTACTTGCCCAGCAGCAGCAACGCGAAGCCGTCGCCCTCCAGAGCGTAACCCTTCAGGTAGCCCGGGTCGAAGCGGTACTCCTGCTGCAGTTCCCCTTTGGCGGACAGAGTGACAAGGGAGGATTCCCCCAGCAGCCACAGGCCGCTGGCGTCAAAGTCCATGTCCAGAACAGTAAAACCATCCAGCACAACGGTTGCAAAGGCTTCTTCCTTGTCGGTGCTGTGCAGATGCAGGGTGCTTTGGAATTTGCCGTCGGTCTGGCTGATGGTGACCACCGCCACGGTTTTTCCGTCGGGGGAGAGGATGGCATCGGTGACAAAGGCGCTGGAATAGTTCAGGGATATGACCGGCTCGTGGCGGGCGTTGAGAACAGTGACCGCGCCCCGGTAGTGGCTTTGCAGGGCGGTGACCGCCAGCCAGCCGCTGTTGTTCACCCGGGCGGACAGGATGCCGCCGCCATCGGGGGTATAGACAAAAGGCTCGTGTCCGCTGCCGAACAGGTAGACACAGTCGCCGCCGGCATTGTACACCACACCGCAGCTGTCGGAAGCGGACAGTACAGGCTTTTCTGTGTGTACGACCTGACTTGCCAGCTCTTTGCCCCCGAAGGAGTAGTAATGGGCACCGGCAGTGGAGGAGAACAGATAGCCTTTTTCAAGGCAGGCGATGTCCAGACTGTCCCCGCCGCCGTGGGTAAAGGGCTCGGTCTGGCCGGTCTGGCTGGTTTCGATGGAACGGTAATTCAGCCAGCGGCGCAGGGCGTCCAGATTCAGCTCATCCCGGAAGACCACAAGGGCCACCGCGCCCAGCAACAGGGCGGCGCCCAGCAAAAAGGCCAGGATCCGCAGTAGGATATTCGGTTTTTTTTGTACGCTTTGGGCGGGTTTGGACTGCTTCATCATAACTATGCTCCCAAGTTCGTTTGCAGTACAACAGATGCTCAGAGCACATCCTCGTCGTACCAGAGTTTTGTCATATAAAGTCCGCCGGGGGGCACGGTGGGGCCGGCCAGGGTGCGGTTGCCGGAGCGGAGAATGTCGGGGATGTCCTCGGGGGCAAGCTTGCCCTCGGCGGCGTAGACTACGGTACCCACCATGGCCCGCACCATGTTGTACAAAAAGCCGTTGGCACTGACCCGGCACTCGATCATATGGCCGGAGCGGGTAATATCAAAATAATAGACGGTACGCACGGTGGTGCGGGTCTCGGTGCCCACAGAGCGCACAGCCCGGAAGTCATGGGTGCCCACGAACTGGTCGGCAGCCCGCTGCATGACAGTCTCGTCCAGATGCTTGGGGTAGAACCATGCCCGGTCCACCAGAAATGCGTTGCCCAGACGGGAGTTGTAGATACGGTAGGTATACTCCTTTTGCCTGCAGGAGCCGATGGCGTTGAAAGAGTCGGGCACTTCGGTGGCCTTGACCACCACGATGTCGTCGGGCAGGCGGGTGTTGACGGCCAGAGGAATGCGGTCGCAGGGGATGGTGGATGAGGTGCGGAAGTTGGCGATATAGGTCTCGGCATGGACACCTGCGTCCGTGCGGCCCGCGCCGGTGCACTTCACCGGGTGGCACACAACGGTCTCCAGCGCCTTTTCCAGGGTCTCCGCCACGGAAACGGCGTTCTTTTGCACCTGCCAGCCGTGGTAGGCGGTGCCCACATACATCAATTTCAGAGCGATATTTCTCATAAAACCGCTGCTTTCTTGTTCGTTTTACAGGCCAAACCGGCCCAGAGTCCAGATCGCCGCGCACATGGCAATGGCCAACGCAATGGTCAGCCGGTCCAGTCTGTGGTACTTCAGCTGGCGCAGGCGGGTGCGGCCCTCGCCGCCGTGGTAGCACCGGCACTCCATGGCCACCGCCAGCTCGTCGGCCCGGCGGAAGGCGGAGATAAACAGGGGCACCAGCAGGGGGATCAGGGCCTTGGCACGGCGGATCAGACTGCCGGTCTCAAAGTCGGCACCGCGGGCTCGCTGGGCGCACATGATCTTATCCGTCTCCTCAATAAGGGTGGGGATAAACCGCAGGGCGATGGACATCATCATGGCCAGCTCGTGGACGGGGACATGGAGTTTTTTCAGGGGGGAGAGCAGGCTTTCGATGCCGTCCGTAAGCAGAATGGGGGAGGTGGTGTAGGTCAGCAGGAAGGTGGCGGAGATGAGCATCATAATGCGGACCACCATGAAAAAGGCAGTGCGCACACCCTCCAGCGTGATGGTGAGGATCCAGAATTTTGCCAGCACATGCTCGCCCGGTGTATACAAAATGTTGAGCAGGGCGGTGAAAATCAGGATAAAGACCACCGGCTTCAGACCCCGGACGATGGACTTGAGGGGGATTCTTGAAATACGGATCAGCAGGGCCAGCACCAGGAACATGGCCCCGTAGGACACAAAGGACACAGCCAGAAACAGCGCAACGATATACAGGGTGATGCCGATCAGCTTGGTCCGGGGGTCCATACGGTGCAGGGGGGAACTGCCGGGGAAGAATTGGCCCAGCGTAATGTCTTTGAGTGCCATGTTACATGCCCCCCTTCGCCTTGAGGATGGCCGCCTTGGCCTGCTCGATGGTGTAGACAGAAGCATCAACATTTGCGCCCATGGCACGCAGGCGGTTGAATACCCGGGTCATCTGGGGGACGCCCAGACCCATGTTCTCCAGTTCCTGCCCGTGGCAGAAGACCTCCTGCGGGGTGCCGTGGAAGGGGATCACGCTGTCGTTGACCACCACAAGGCGGTCCACGGAGCGGGCCACCTCCTCCATGGAGTGGGAAACCAGAATGATGGTGGCGTTGTGTGCCCGGTGGTAGTCCCGGATATTGCCCAGAATGTCCTCCACGCCCACAGGGTCCAGACCGGCGGTGGGCTCGTCCAGAACGAGTACCTTGGGCTCCATGGCGATGACGCCTGCGATGGCCACCCGGCGCTTCTGTCCGCCGGACAGCTCAAAGGGGGAGCTTTCCAGCAGGTCATCCCGCAGACCCACAAAGGCCGCGGCCTGCCGCACCCGGCGGTCGATCTCCTTGGCGTCCAGACCCATGTTGCCCGGTCCGAAGGCGATGTCTTTATAGACAGTCTCCTCAAACAGCTGGTACTCCGGGTACTGGAATACCAGACCCACGTTGAAGCGGGTCTGACGGGTCAGCTTGGGGTCGGACCAGATGTCCTGCCCTTCGTACAGCACCTGACCGGAGGTGGGCTTGAGCAGGCCGTTGAGATGCTGGATGAGGGTGGATTTGCCCGAGCCGGTGTGTCCGATGATGCCAAGGTACTCCCCGCGGCAGGCGGTGAAGTCCACGCAGTTCAGGGCCGCACGCTCAAAGGGCGTGCCGGCGGAATAGATGTGGGAGAGCTGTTTGGTCTCCAGAATAGCTTCCAAAGCGTTCAGTCCTTTTACAAATGAGGTGGTGCATGTCCCTGTATGGGATCATGCCCGGGCGGCAGGTTACTTGTCCAATAGCTGTTTGAGCGCCTGGGCGCACTCCTCGTCGCTCAGGGCATCCAAAGGCACGTCCAGCCCCGCCTGCCGCAGCTGCCAGAGCAGTTCGATGGTGTCCGGGACGGTCAGGCCCACGGCCCTGAGACCCTCCACATCCTGAAAGACTTCTTTCGGCGTGCCGTCGGCGACCACCCTGCCTTTTGCCATGACCACAAGGCGGTCGGCCTGGGCCGCCTCGTCCATGTGGTGGGTGATGATGACCACGGTGACGCCCTTTTCCCGGTTGAGCTGCTTGATGGTACGCATCACGTCCCAGCGGCCGATGGGGTCCAGCATGGCGGTGGGCTCGTCCAGTACGATGCACTCCGGCTCCATGGCGATGACGCCGGCGATGGCGATGCGCTGTTTCTGACCGCCGGACAGCAGATGGGGAGCGTGCTCCCGGAATTCGTACATGCCCACGGCCTTCAGTGCGTCGTCCACACGGCGGCGGATCTCCTCGGGGGGGACACCCAGATTTTCCGGGGCAAAGGCCACGTCCTCCTCCACCACGTTGGCAACGATCTGGTTGTCGGGGTTCTGGAAGACCATGCCCACGGTGCGGCGGATGTCCAGCAGCTTTGCCTCGTCCGCGGTGTCCACACCGTTGACGTACACCTTGCCGCCGGAGGGCAGCAAAATAGCGTTCATGTGCTTGGCCAGAGTGGATTTTCCACTTCCGTTGTGACCCAGTACGGCCACAAAGGAGCCCTTTTCAATTTTCAGATCCACACCGTTGAGCACCACGGGGGATTCGCCGTCGGCAGCGGTGTAGGAAAAACGCAGGTCTTCGGTTTTGATGATGGGATCGCTCATATCAGTACACCTCGAAACAGCTGTCGTATATCAATCACAGACCCAGCGGCCGGTGGCGCCGCAGGGCAGGACCAGACCGGTCTCGGAGACGGGCAGACCCAGTTCCTGACTTTCCGTGTGTCCGCCGAAGCGGCGGGAGACAATGGTCTCCAGAATGTAGGTGACCACGCTGGGGGCAAGGCCGGTGGTGTAGGAGTTGAGGATCAGGAACAGGGGCTGGTCGGACAGCACGCCGCTGACCAGCTCCACAAAGGGATAGAGGCTCTCCTCCAGCTTCCACACCTCGCCCGTGGGGCCACGTCCGTAGCTGGGGGGGTCCATGATGATGGCATCGTACTTGCGGCCCCGGCGGATCTCACGCTCCACAAACTTGCCGCAGTCGTCCACGATCCAGCGGATGGGGGCGTCCTCGAGACCGGAACTTTTGGCATTTTCACGGGCCCACTGCACCATGCCCTTGGCCGCGTCCACATGGCACACACTGGCTCCCGCCGCGGCGCAGGCCACGGTGGCGCCGCCGGTGTAGGCGAACAGGTTGAGCACGCTGATGGGCCGGCCGGCGTTCTTGATCTGTTCCCGGGCCCAGTCCCAGTTGGCGGCCTGCTCGGGAAACAGGCCGGTGTGCTTGAAATTCATAGGCTTGATGTTAAAGGTCAGATCTTTATAATCCACCGTCCAGCGCTGGGGCATGGACTTGTTCTCCCATGCGCCGCCGCCGGTGGAGGAGCGGGCGTAGCGGCCGGCATTCTGTTTCCAGCCCCGATGGGTGCGGGGAGTATTCCAAATCGCCTGAGGGTCCGGACGAACCAGAAGCTGGTCACCCCAGCGCTCCAGCTTTTCGCCGCGACCGCAGTCGATCAATTCATAGTCTTTCCAACCATCGGCGACCCACATAAACAGACACACCTTTCCACTCTAATTAAACTAAATAAGTATACCATTTCAGGGGTGTTTCGTCAATGTTAAAGGGAAGCGGAAGGGGACAAATTGTGCCGTGGGCAACAAAAAACTGCCGGCATGCGCCGACAGTTTTAAGAGGGTTACAGGTTGGGGATAGGTACACCCTTGGGAATGGGGCAGAAATAGGGGTTGCCGCCCATGGACTCCTTCAGCTCGGCCTGAGCCTGGGCCAGCTTTTCCGGCTCGTTGAGCAGGTCGATGGCCGCGGCGGCCAGCACCTTGCCCGCAAACAGCATGCCCTTGTGGGCCGCGGGGCACTTGCCCTGAGCGGTGGCCTGCCAGGCGTGGGAGGGGGTGTTGCGGGCCCATGTGGCGGTCATAAGCTCGCCCACGGGGCAGATCTGACTCACATCGCCCAAGTCGCCGGAGGCGTAATCCAACTTGACCTCACGGCGCAGAGGGGAGATGGTGCGGATGATGGGGGATTCGCCGGGCTTGATTTTCGCGCTGGTGGTCTCCCGGATGGCCTGAGCAAAGGCCAGATCCTCCTCGGTCAGCTCGGGCAGGGGGATGGAGGACAGATTGGCGTGGAGGACCTCGTTCATGGTCTGGTTGATCAGCTGCTCGGAGCAGGCCTTTTCAAAGCGGATCTCCACTTCGGTCTCGGTCATCATGGCGGCACCTTGTGCAACCTTGTTCACACGCTCGTAGACCTCCTGCACGGTGGCCACCTTGGGGGCGCGGATCAGGTAATACACCTCGGCCTTGGACTGCACCACGTTGGGGGAGATGCCGCCGGCATCGGTAATGGCATAGTGCATACGCACTTCCTGGGGCACATGCTCGCGCAGGTACTGGATACCGGTGTTCATCAGTTCCACGGCATCCAGAGCGCTGCGGCCCCGGTGGGGACCGGCGGAGGCGTGGGCGCTGATGCCCTTGAAATGGTACTTGACCGCATAGTTGGCAAGGGTGGTGTTGGGGTTTACCCAGTTAACGGGGCCGGGATGCCAGTAGAAGGCACAGTCCAGATCGTCAAAGACCCCGTCCCGCGCCATGAAGGTTTTGCCGGAGCCGCCCTCCTCGGCGGGGCAGCCGTAGTAGATCACGGTGCCCTGCTTGCCGGTGGTCTTCAGATACTCCTTGACGGCATAGGCGGCCGCGATCGCGCCGCTGCCCAGCAGATTGTGGCCGCAGCCGTGGCCATTTCCGTCGGGAACAACGGGGTCGGCATGGGTCACGCCGGCCTTCTGGCTCAGAGTGGCCAGAGAGTCAAATTCGCCCATAAAGGCGATAACGGGCTTGCCGCTGCCCCAGCTGCCGGAGAAGGCGGTGGGGATGTTGGCCAGATTCTTTTCTACATGAAAGCCCAGTTTTTCCAGAACATCACACTGGGTCTGAGCGGCGTGGAACTCCTGAAAGCCCAGTTCGGGCACGTCCCAGATGGAGTCGCTCATATCACAGATGAGCTGGCTGATCTGATCAATACTGGCCAGAGCGGCCGTCTTTTGCTGATCCATAAACAAGTCCTCCCATAAGTGACAGAATGGTTACCCGCATTCTACCACCGGCACAATGGGCTGTCAATATATCCGGGGCGCAAGAAAGTGTTTGTTTTTTTCGACAAGGTGTGATAGAATATGCTCGGAATGTAATTTTTGCGCCTGTTTGGGCGGGAGAGAGGTGTCCTATGGACAACCAATTCAGAAATGCGGCGTTCGGCGGCTTTAACCGCCAGGATGTTATGGATTATCTGGAACGCACTGCAAAGGAGCACGCTGAGGCGCTGGAGCAGCTGCGCAGTCTTTTGGATGCAGCCCAAAAGGAACGGGACGAGCTGACTGCTCAGGTGCAGGCCCTGACCGAGCAGCGGGATGCGGCGCAACAGGCCGCGGCCGTGGCCGAACAGATGCCGGCCCTGCAGGAGGAGAACAGCCTGCTGAAGGAGCGCGTGGCCCGGCTGGAGCCCGATGCCGCCGCCTATGCCGCAATCAAAGAGCGCATGGCCGGCATGGAGCTGGATGCACACCGCCGTGCGCAGGACATCGTGGATCAGGCCCGGGCGCAAAGTGACGAGCTGCTCCATCAGACCCGGAAGTGGCTGGCGGATGTGCGCGGCCAGTACGATGAACTGAGAAATGTGGTGGAGGGGACCGTGTCCCGGGCCGCCGGTGAGCTGGACCGCATGCGGCAGAGTCTGGGCAACATTTCCCTGTCCATGGACCGCCAGGGAAACGCCATGGACCAGTTTGTCCGCGGTGTGGAAAAGAAGGAGCAAAACTGAATCAAATAAAAATGCGCTCCGGTTGGAGCGCATTTTGTATATGAGCGATCAGTGTCTTATCTGCGCCGGCCGGTGTAGTTGCGCCGTCCGCTGTAGCGGCGGGCGCCGTAGCGGGATCGACGGGGACGCAGCACCGTCATGCGCAGGATGACCACCGCCAGTACAAGCACGATCAGCGCTGCCGCAAGTTTGACGCCGGAGTGACGGAAGAAGGATTTGATCTGGTCCAGACGGTACAGCAGTTCGGAGCGTTGGGCGGCGCTCACGGCTACCAGATCGACCACGCCCAGTTCCTGCCCCTCATAACTCAGGGTCAGTGTGCCCAGGACCTGTCCCTGCTCAACGGGGGCGGGGACGGTATCGCTGTTGAGGGAAATGGTCTTTTCGATCTTTGACTGGTCCAGATCCACAGGCAGGGTGCGCTCCAGCTGGTTGGCCGGGCGGACCAGCACGTGGTCCGTTTCGGACAGGGTCACGTTTACCTGAGCAAGAGGGGTGTCGGTGTCCACGATCTGACGGCGCCGGAAGTTGGAGAAGCCCCACTTGAGCAGGTCCCGGGACTCGGTGAACTGGCGGCGGTCGGTGGAGCCGTCCTCTCTGGTGATCCAGGGGGCGTCCAACACCACGCAGATAAGATAGTTGTCACCGTCCTCGGCCGCGGACAGCAGGCAGTAGCCGCCCTCGTCCGTGGTGCCGGTCTTCATGCCGATGGCCTTGTCATACAGATAGCTCTCCCGGTAATACCATGTGACCAGCAGGGCGTTGGTGCTGTAGAACAGGCGGGCGCTGTGCATATTGGTGGCGGGCACTTCGTGTCTGCGGGTGGAGACGATGGTGCGGAAGATATCGTGCTCCATAGCGGCCCGGGCGATGAGATACAGGTCGTGGGCCGTGGTGTAGTGGTCGTCATCGTGCAGACCGTGGGGGTTTGCAAAGTGGGTGTTCTGACAGCCCAGCTCCTGCGCCCGGCGGTTCATACGCTCCACAAAGGCCTCGATGGTGCCGTCTACAGTTTCCGCCAGAATATTGGATGCCTCGTTGGCAGAGGCCACCAGCAGACAATACAGCAGGTCCAGCAGGGACATCTGTTCTCCGGGACGGATGTTCTGGGTGGAACCGTTGGCGGACAGACCGGCAGTAAAGGTGCTGCTGGCGGTGACCACCTGATCCGGCGACAGCTGACCGGCATCCACCGCCTCCAGAACCAGCATGGCGGTCATGACCTTGGTCAGACTGGCGGGATACATTTTGCGCTGTGCGTTCTTTTCATACAGCACCTCGTCGTTGGCCGCATCCATCAGCAGGGCGGCACCGGCATGGACGTCGGGCGCCGGAGCGGCGTGGGCGGCGGGGGTAAGGACGGCTGCGCACAGCAGCACGCACAGGACAAGGGAAACAAACCTGTTATTCTTTTTCATATGAAGATCCCTCACGGTCGTATTGAAGTAAACTGGGGGGGTGCCCGCGGGCAGGTATTATGTAATCTACACCATTATAACAAAAGCTTTCCCAACACGCAATGGGAGAATGCAAGAAAAGCCGCAGGGCATTTTGAATGGCCAAGCACAGAGAAATGAGGAGGAGTAAAGTTGAAGCGACTGTCACAGTTTGACCGGGCGGTATTGGCCCTGACGGCGGCGTTTTTGCTGTTTGCGGGCGGGTACTTCGCGGCGGCCCGCCGCCCCTCCGATTCATGGCGGGTAGAGACGCAGCGCACGGCCTCCGCTTCTGATGAGCAAAGACCTGTTGACCGCACAGACGGGACAGAGGGCCTGCTGGAAGGGGAGGTCATGGATCTGAATACCGCCAGCTGCTCGGATCTGGAGCGGCTTCCGGGTATCGGAACTGTCAGGGCGCAGGATATCATCGATTGGCGGCAGGAGCACGGCCCCTTTTCATCGGTGGACGATTTGAAGAAGGTAAAAGGCATTGGCGCGGGGGTGTTGGAACAGATCCTGCCCTACGTGAAAGTGTCATGAAATTATATGCCATATCTTGACAAAAGCCGGCGCGAATTGTAATCTTAAATATTATCAGTGATCTACAAAAAGACCGGCTTGCCGGTCCTTTGGAAATGAGGTCGTATTCATGAGTGATTATCAGATCGCTACCAACTGCCTGCATGCGGGCTATCACCCCGGGAACGGAGAGCCCCGCAACTTCCCCATCGTCCAGTCCACCACCTTCCGCTACGAGACCAGCGAGGAGATGGGCAAGCTGTTCGATCTGGAGGCCAGCGGCTACTTCTATACCCGGCTCCAGAACCCCACCAACGACCATGTGGCGGCCAAGATCTGCGCCCTCGAGGGCGGCACCGCGGCTATGCTGACCTCCTCCGGTCAGGCGGCCAACTTCTACGCCGTGTTCAACATCGCCTCCTGCGGCGACCATGTGGTGGCCTCATCTGCCATCTATGGCGGCACCTACAACCTGTTTGCGGTCACCATGAAGCGCATGGGTATCGAGTTTACCTTTGTGGAGCCTGACTGCTCTGAGGAGGAACTGAATGCCGCTTTCCGGCCCAACACCAAGGCAGTGTTTGGCGAGACCATCGCTAACCCCGCCCTGTCTGTGCTGGATATTGAGAAGTTTGCCAATGCGGCCCACAGCCACGGTGTCCCTCTCATTGTGGACAACACCTTCCCCACCCCCATCAACTGCCGGCCCTTTGAGTGGGGCGCTGACATCGTCACCCACTCCACCACCAAGTACATGGACGGCCATGCCAACGCCGTTGGCGGTGCCATCGTGGACAGCGGCAGGTTCGACTGGACCAAGCATCCCGACAAGTTCCCCGGTCTGTGCACCCCGGACGAGAGCTATCACGGTGTGACCTATACCGAGCGGTTCGGTCTGGAGGGCGCCTTCATCACAAAGGCTACCGCCCAGCTTATGCGTGACTTCGGCTCTATCCCCGCCCCCATGAATGCCTATCTGCTGAACGTGGGTCTGGAGACCCTGCCTCTGCGCATGGCCAGGCACTGTGAAAACGCACTGGCTGTTGCCCGGTATCTGCAGGCGCACCCCAAGGTGGCCTGGGTGCGTTTCCCCGGTCTGACCGGAGACAGCCAGTATGAGCTGGCCCGGAAGTACATGCCCAACGGCACCTGCGGCGTGGTCTCCTTCGGCGTGAAGGGCGGACGCAAGGCCGCGGAGAAGTTTATGGCCGGGCTGAAGCTGGCTTCCATCGCCACCCACGTGGCCGATGCCAAGACCTGCGTGCTCCATCCCGCTTCCGCCACCCACCGCCAGATGAACGACGCGGAGCTGGCCGCCGCGGGCATTTCCCCCGATCTGGTGCGCTTCTCTGTGGGCATCGAGGACAGCAAGGACCTCATCGCCGACATTGAGAACGCGCTGGCCGGCGTGTAACAAGCAAACAGAACAGCCCCGATCCAAGAGGATCGGGGCTGTTTTTTAATATGTATGGTCGCAGATCTGGCGGATCTTGGCCTGCAGGGTTTTCAGGTCCTCAAAGGTCTCCGGCTTGCGCCGGGGGTCCCGCAGCAGGGCGGCGGGGTGGTACAGGGCCATGGTGAACACGCCGTTTTTCTCAAACCATTTGCCGTGCTCCTGGGTGATTTTGAAATCCTCCTTGATGATGCGCATGGCGGAGATGCGGCCCAGACACACGATGATCTTGGGGCGCAGCAGAGCCACCTGATTGCGCAGGTAGCCGATGCAGGCATCCTGCTCGGTGTTCAGGGGATCCCGGTTCTTGGGCGGGCGGCACTTGACAATGTTGGCGATATAGATGTTCTTCTCGCGGCTCAGATCGATGATCTCCAGCATGTCGTCCAGCAGCTTGCCCGCCCGGCCCACAAAGGGCTCGCCCTGCAGATCCTCGTTCTCACCGGGTCCTTCCCCGATAAACAGCACCTCGGCATCCCGGGGACCCACGCCAAAGACCACGTTGGTGCGTTCCTGACACAGGGGACATTTGCGGCAGGACAGGCACTGGGCCTCCAGCTCGTCCCAATTCAGCATGGACATGCGGACATTCCTCCTAAAGGGTGGTATGTGTTCAGTATACCATGTTTGCAAAGCGGAGGGAAGAAAAAATGTCCTGAACGGCAAAGCCGTTTTGGTTCTTGCAAGGGTGCGGCCATCGTGTTATAATAATCAGGTCATATTAAGACTGAAAATGGGGTGAAACAGTGCATCTGCATCAATCTGGTGAGGATTATCTGGAGACCATCTTTCTTCTGCTGCAGGAGAAAGGAACGGTGCGTTCCATCGACGTGGCCCAGAGGATGGGCTTTTCAAAGCCGTCGGTGAGCCGGGCTATGTCCATCCTGCGTGCCGACGGATACATCGAAATGGCCAAGTCCGGCAGCATCACCCTGACGGAAGATGGCGAGCGGGTGGCACGCGCCATGTATGACCGGCACCAGCTGATCACCAACTGGCTGACCGGGCTTGGAGTGTCCCCCGAAGTGGCGGCCAATGATGCCTGCCGCATGGAACACGCCATAAGCGAGGAGACCTTCGCCTGCATCAAAAAATATCTGGGCGAGCAGTAAGCAGCTGAACGAAAACAGAACGAAAAAAGGAGAAAACAAATGAGCGTAGACCAGGCTATGGGTGCGGTGAGCGGCGCTATGAGCGCATTTACCCTGAATATTTCGGTAGGTCTTATCATCAAGGTGATTTTTGCCATTATACTGTGCGTGATTGCGGCAAGAACCATTCTGGGCATCGTCAACCGTTTGTTGAACAAAAGTAGACTGGAGCAAACCCTGAGCAGATTTATCGGTTCCATGCTGAAAGTGGTCGTCTACTTTGTGGCCGTGCTCATCGTGCTGAGCACACTCGGGGTGGATGTGACCTCTCTGGTGGCGCTGCTGAGCGTTGCGGGTCTTGCGGTCTCGCTGGCCCTGCAGAACACCCTGTCCAATCTGGCCGGCGGCATCCAGCTGCTGCTGACCAAACCCTTTGAGGCGGGCAATTACGTAGAGGCCGGTGCCAACAGCGGCACGGTGCAGGAGGTGGGCCTTGCGTACACCACGCTGGTCACCCCCGACAACAAGGTGGTCTATGTGCCCAACAGCGACATTGCCGGGGCCCGCATCATCAACTATAACGGCAAGGATACCAGACGGGTGGACCTGAAGGTGACCGCTTCCTACGAGTCTCCTATCCAGACTGTAAAGGATACCATCGGCGGACTGCTCAGTGCCGACAGCCGCGTGCTTTCCGATCCCGCCCCCTTTGTGCGGGTGTCCAACTACGGGTCCAGCAGCATTGAGTACACCATCCGCGTGTGGTGCAAGGCGGCCGACTACTGGGATATTTATTTCGACCTGCAGGACGGCATGAAGCCTGCCTTTGATGCGGCTGGGGTGGAGATGACCTACGACCACATCAATGTCCACGTGGTGGAAAAATAAAAACGACACATAAAAAGGCCGCCCGCCGGGCGGCCTTTGTCATTATATGAGTGCAGCTCCGTGACCGGGAATGGGATCAGGACGGCGCAGCCAGCCCGTGGAGAAAGCCGTCCAGCTGAGCGGACAACACCTCCCCGGCCACAACAGTGTTTTTGTAGATCAGCAGGTTTGCCTGCACCCCTTTCTCACCGGTGGGATAGTTGGTGATCTCGTAGGTGTAGCGCTTGACCCGTTTGCCTGCATAGCGGCTCAGGTCAAAGCCCTGAGCGGACTGCAGGGAAAGATAGTCGTCATAGCTGTCGTCAAAGGCCTCCGGAATGATGAGCTCTTCGGTGGCCAGGGGCTGCTCGTTCACCTGCCAGCCGTATTCACCGAGAAAGGCGATGCGGTCCTCGTTTGTTTTGATGCCTTTGGGACTGATGGCGGCAGAGGCCTCCAGGCCGCGCAGCTGGCCTGCGTTTATCAACAGGGCGCAGCAGCACAGGGCGGCTGCGGCCAGCCCCCACAGCGCCAGTTTGCGCCGGGGCACTTTTGCGGTCACGATCAACACAGCACATTTCTCCTTCCGATTTGTTTCCTGCCTATTGTTATGTTCTTTGTCCGCCGGATATGTTACAATATTAAAAAACCGTGAAAGGAAATGCGCCATGGAACGACTGGACAAGCTGCTGGCGGCAACGGGCCGTTGGAGCCGCAAAGAGGTAAAGGAACTGGTCAGACAGGGCCGGGTACAGGTGCGGGGCCGGGTGGTCATGCGCCCCGAGGAGAAATATGAGCCTGCGGACCCCATCGCGGTGGACGGCCAGACGGTAAGCTGCGGGGCCTTTACCTACATTATGATGAATAAGCCGGACGGGCTGCTGAGCGCCACGGAGGACAGAAATCAGAAAACCGTGCTGGACCTGCTGCCGGAGCAGTACCGCAAACAGGGCCTGTTTCCCGTGGGACGGCTGGACAAGGACACGCTGGGACTGCTGCTGCTTACCAACGACGGAGAGCTGGCCCACAGGATGCTGGCACCCAAAAGCCATGTGGACAAGGTGTATCTGGCCCATGTGGACGGCAAGGTGGACCAGCGGGACGTGCAGGCCTTTGCCCGGGGGCTGACGCTGGATGACGGCCTGGAATGCATGCCTGCCGGGCTGGAGCCGCTGGAGGACGCAAGCCGGTGTCTGGTCACCCTGCGGGAGGGGAAGTTCCATCAGGTCAAGCGGATGCTGGCCTTTTGCGGCAAGCCGGTGGTGCGGCTGGAACGCCTGTCCATGGGGCCGCTGAAGCTGGACCCGAGCCTTGGACCGGGCCAATGGAGGGTATTGACACAGGAGGAAGTGCGTGCCCTCAGCGCTCTGATGGGGTGAGGCGGGAGCCGGATTCGGCATTTTTCACAAAAAAACGAAAAAAAACCTTGCAAAAGGACGGGGACAGCCGTTATAATATGTGACATAGTGACAAAGGGGAGGGGATTCATTGTGTCCAACAGGATCTTTCAGGGTGTTGTACTTCAAATGAAGGAAAATGTGGAGCGCGCTGTGGGTATGATCGATGCAGACGGCATTGTGATCGCCAGCAGTGAGCTTGCCTGGATCGGGGAACAGTGGACGGATGCCGCCGCCGCGGTGAGTGCCGCCGGAAGCGGTCTGTGCTGCTGCAGAGGGAAGACGTTCAGACCTCTGGCCAGCCTGGGGGCGCAGTTTGATTATGCCGCCTTTGTTCAGGGTGAGGACGATCAGGCCGCAGCCCTGTCTGCCATGGCTACGGTAGCCTTCAACGGTGCCAAGAGCTACTACGAGGAAAAGCACGACAAGGCTGCTTTTGTCAAAAATATCATTTCTGACAACATCCTTCTGGGCGATATCTATACCAGAGCCAAGGAACTGCACTTTGTCTCCGAAGCGCCCCGGGCCGCGTTCCTGGTGCGTCAGATGGACTGTACGGACATCGCCATCATCGATGTGATCCAGAGCCTGTTCCCCGACAAAAACAATGACTTTGTCCTGTCCGTTAATGAGACGGATGTGGCCCTCGTCAAGCTGATGCCGGAGGGGGTAGACGGCAAAGACCTGCATAAGGTGGCAAAGCGCATTGCCGATACGGTGGCAAAGGAACTGGGCGTGAAGGTCGTCATCGGTATCGGCACCGTGATCAACCACATCAGAGAGCTGGCCCGTTCCTATAAAGAGGCCGGCGTAGCCATCGATGTGGGCAAGGTGTTCGAGAATGAAAAGGGCATCATCAACTATGAAAATCTGGGTATCGGCCGTCTGATCTATCAGCTGCCCACCACCCTGTGCCAGATGTTCCTGCAGGAGGTTTTCAAAAAGAATCCCATTGATGCGCTGGATCAGGAGACCCTGCTCACCATCAACAAGTTCTTTGAAAACAACCTCAACGTGTCCGAGACGGCCCGCAAGCTGTTCGTCCACCGCAACACGCTGGTCTACCGCCTGGAAAAGATCAAAAAGCTCACCGGCCTGGATCTGAGAGAGTTTGACGATGCCATCACCTTCAAGGTGGCGCTTATGGTCAAAAAATACCTCATCTCCCGGGGCATCGAATCCTATTAAAAGTCGGGCCGCATCCTGTACCGTACGGGATGCGGCCTCAGTTTGTTGAAACGTGCAGATAAGGGTGGAAGAACACAAACTTTTTGTCCCCAAAAGCTTAAAAAACTATTGACAAGCGGTGGCGTGTCCACTATAATGACATTTACCTGTGAAAAGGGGCCTATTTGTCCTGCGCGTTTTTACGGTGTTATGCGCAGGTCCCCCTCACCCATCGGGACACAGGGAGGCAATTGCCGGATCCCACCGTAACGTTTTGGCGCGCCTGTGCGCGCCGCGTCGCTGGATTCGGCCCAAACGAGCCGCATCCAGCTTTTTTGCTGTTGGCTCAAAAAGTGCGGGCAATGCCGCACTAATCTTAAAGGAGGTGCCGAACGTATGGCAAAGGCCGGCGCACGCGTGAAGATCACCCTGCGGTGCTCTGAGTGCAAACAGAGAAACTATAACACCAACAAGAACAAGAAGAACGACCCCGACCGTCTGGAAATGAACAAGTACTGCCCCTTCTGCAGAAAGCACACCGTTCATAACGAGACGAAGTAATCAGCCGGGACAGCTGATAGGAAAGAAGGGTGTACCAAATGTCTGAAAACGAAAAGAACGTGCAGACCGAAAAGAAGGTCGACAAAAAGTCCAAGCCCGGCTTCTTTGCCCGCATCGGCAAGTGGCTGCGTGAACTGAAGAGCGAGCTGAAGAAGGTCCAGTGGCCCACCACCAAGCAGACTGTGAACAACACCATCATCGTCATCGTATGCGTGCTGGTCGTTGGCCTGTTTATCTGGGTGTTTGACGCCCTGGCCAGCAGCGTCATCGGCGCGATCATCAAGCTGTTCAAGTGAGGGGCGCGTCATGGCTGAAAGCGCAAAATGGTATGTAGTGCATACCTACTCCGGCTATGAGAACACGGTCAAGACCACCATCGAAAAGCATGTGGCCGGCCGCGGCATGCAGGATCTGATCCACGAGATCAGCATCCCGCTGGAGACCGTGACCGAGATCACCGACAACGGCCCCAAAGAGGTCGAGCGCAAGGTGTTCCCCGGCTATGTGCTGGTGAAGATGGTCATGACCGACGAGACCTGGCACGTTATCCGCAATATCCGCGGTGTCACCGGCTTTTTGGGAGAGGGCAACAAGGCCATCCCCCTGTCCGAGAGCGATATTGCCGCTCTGGGCGTTGAGAAGCGCGAGATCATCGTGAGCTATCAGGTGGGTGACAGTGTCCGAATCACCGACGGCGCTCTGGAATCCTTTCTGGGCACCGTGGAAGAGATCGATCTGGAGCGCAGCAAGGTCCGCGTGGTGGTGTCCATGTTTGGACGCGAAACTCCCGTGGAACTGGAGCTGGATCAGGTCGAGCCCAACGCTTAAAGGCAGACAACGCGGCCCCGGCCGCACATGAGTGGGAGGAACGCATCCGCCGTTCCGCCATCCAACCACATTTCAATTATGGAGGTGCTCTTTCGTGGCACAGAAAATTACTGGTTACGTAAAACTGCAGATTCCCGCCGGCAAGGCGACTCCGGCTCCCCCTGTTGGCCCCGCTCTGGGCCAGCACGGCATCAACATTGCCGCTTTCACCAAGGAGTTCAACGAGCGCACCAAGAATGACGTGGGCATGATCATCCCCGTCGTCATCACTGTGTATGCCGACCGTTCCTTCTCCTTCATCACCAAGACTCCCCCCGCTGCCGTTCTGATCAAGAAGGCCTGCAACCTGGAGTCCGGTTCCGGTGTTCCCAACAAGACCAAGGTGGCTACCATCAGCAAGGAAGACGTGCGCAAGATCGCTGAGATCAAGATGCCCGACCTGAATGCCGCCAGCATCGAGGCCGCCATGAGCATGGTGGCCGGCACTGCCCGTTCCATGGGCGTTGTCGTGGCTGAGTAAGGAGGGGAATGAACAATGTTTAGAGGCAAGAAGTATCAGGAGAGCGCCAAGCAGATCGACAAGGCCGCTCTGTACGAAGTGGCTGAGGCCATGGATCTGGTCGTCAAGACCGCTCCCGCCAAGTTCGACGAGACCGTCGAGCTGCACGTGAAGCTGGGCGTTGACTCCCGCCACGCTGACCAGCAGGTCCGCGGCGCCATCGTTCTGCCCCACGGTACCGGCAAGACCCAGCGCGTGCTGGTGTTCGCCAAGGGCGCCAAGGCTGACGAGGCCAAGGCCGCCGGCGCCGACTATGTCGGCGAGCTGGACATGGTGGAGAAGATCCAGAAGGAAAACTGGTTTGAGTTCGACGTGGTCGTCGCCACTCCCGACATGATGGGCGTGGTGGGCCGTCTGGGTAAGGTTCTGGGCCCCAAGGGCCTGATGCCCTCTCCCAAGGCCGGTACTGTCACCATGGACGTGACCAAGGCTGTCAACGAGATCAAGGCCGGTAAGGTCGAGTATCGTCTGGACAAGACCAACATCATCCACTGCCCCATCGGCAAGGTGTCTTTCGGCGCCGAGAAGCTGGCTGACAACTTTAACGCTCTCATGGGCGCCATCATCAAGGCCAAGCCCGCCGCTGCCAAGGGTCAGTACGTCAAGAGCTGCACCGTGGTTTCCACCATGGGCCCCGGCGTCAAGATCAACGGCGCCAAGCTGGTGTAATTTCATCTGAACCGATTCCGGAGGAAGGTCGCACCCTTTCTCCGGAATTTTTTCTTGACAGAGCAAATGCTGCCAACGTATTATTAAGTATACTTTTGGTGAGGAGGGATCACCGCATGTCGCTGCTGGAACCCAGATGTCTGTGTCCGGGCGGTGAACTGTCCAAGGCGGGCGAGGACTGCCGGCAGGCTGCACGCGTGGCCCAGTTCAGGGTCAGCCAACAGGCCTTTTACCTGCCTGCCTTTCCCGGTTGGCAGTACGTCCCGTTTCGTAAACTGACCGGCATAGTGCTGCGTAACGCCAGCCTGCCCACTACCGGCTGCTGCGGCAAGGAACTGCCCGTGCTTAAGCTGACTTTACGCTGGGAGACTGGAGAGCGGGAAATGATCCTTGACCCGCCCAAACACGCGGATGGGATTTTGGAGAAGATCTGTGCCGCCCGCCCCGATCTGGCGGCGGACGACCGAAGATAAGAGATCGATTTGGGAGGAAACATCATTGTGAAAGTTCTTGCTATCGGAAACAGTTTTTCTGTGGATGCCATGCGCTACCTGCACGGTATCGCCCGGTCTGCCGGTATTGACATAACGGCGGTGTGCCTTTATTACAGCGGCTGCTCGCTGGAGCGGCACTTTCGCTATATGCTGGCGGGGGAAAAGAGCTATGAGCTGCAGTACAACGGGGAACTGACGAGCTTCTTTGTGTCCATGAAAGAGGCTCTGCTCAGCCGTGAGTGGGATGTGATCACCCTGCAGCAGGCCAGCGGCTACAGCGCCCAGGCGGACAGCTATTACCCCTATATCAACGTCCTTTACGACTATGTCAAACAGCATGCACCCAAGGCAAAGATCCTGATCCACCAGACCTGGGCCTATGAGCAGGGCAGCCTCAAGCTGGGAAATGCCGGTTATTCTGACCATAAGGATATGTTCCGGGACATTGAAAAAGCTTATGCGCAGGCTGCAGAAAAGGTGGGGGCGGACGGGCTCATCCCCTCCGGCAGAATGTTCCAGTATCTGCTGGCCAACGGCTTTGAAAAAGTGCACCGTGACACCTTCCACGCTACCAGAGGGGCCGGACGCTATGCGCTGGGCCTGCTGTGGTTCCGGGCGCTTACCGGACAAGGCGTGACGGACAACACCTTCTGTGACTTTGACGAGCCGGTCACTCCGGAGCAAATGAGCATCATCAAAACATATGTGGAGCAGGTCGCTCCCGTACTGTAAGATAAAATCGGCAGCTGCAAACGCAGCTGCCGATTTTTTCGTGGTTTGATCAGTCCCTGTGGCGCAGATCAAGCAGAATGCACAGGACGCACAGCACGAGCATCATGGCCAGAATGGCGATGGCGCAGTTGCGGAAGAACTCCTGAGGCAGGATCAGAATGACCGGGTCGGTGCGCCAGTCGAACAGCCAGTTGTCCTTGCCGGGGAAGAAGATGGCGTGGAACAGGACGAAAGCCCGGTCAAAATCCAGCGCGGCCAGACCGCCCACACCGAGAAAAGCGCATCCAAGACCCGCGCTGCCCCAGAATGGGAAGCCCCGCTTCATGAAGCGGTAGGGCTGGACGCAGCTCCTGTGCCGGACCAGCGTCCAGCCCAGCAGGATCAGTCCGCACACAGCCACAGACCACAGGTCCAGCAGAAACAGGGAGCGCACATCGACAAAATGATCTCTGCCCGACTGCGACCAGGACAGCCCGCCCACGGAAAATTGAGGGGACAGGCCCGTGCAGTAGTCCATCATCTCGTCATAGGCGGCCATGATCTGCTCCCGGCTGAGTCCGGTTTGCGCTTCAAGTTCAAGAGGACCGATCTGAATGTAATAGAACGGGCGCAGCAGGACGGGGACAGCGATGGAGAACGTCAGGATGAACAGGGCGGTGACAACGCACAGGAAGACCGCCAGAAGCTTGCTTTTCCTTGTCATATCACACGCTCCTTGTAAAAGATCAACATTATCATAGCACAAAAAGGGATAAAAAGCACCGGAGAGGAGGAAAAACGTGGAAAACACTGCCGGACCGGGGCGAAAAGAGGGGTGAGAGAATGGAATTTGTCATTTACATAATACAGGAAATGTGTTAAACTGAAAAGCGGAATGTGTGCAGGCGGGATGGTCTGTGCACAGTGGAAGAAAAACCAAGAAATGATCGTTTAAGTGGGGAAGCACATGATTCGTCTGATCGATATTTACAAGGAATACGATAACGGGACCAAGGCCCTGAAAGGGATAAACGTGCGCATTGACGACGGTGAGTTCGTCTTTATGGTGGGACCTTCCGGTTCGGGCAAGTCCACCATCATCAAGCTGATTACAGCTGAGGTCGCCCCCACTGAGGGGCGGCTGATGGTCAACGGCTACAACCTGAACAACATCCGCCCCAATCAGGTGCCCTATATGCGCCGGACCCTGGGCGTGATCTTTCAGGACTTCCGTCTGATCGAAAAGAAAACCGTGTGGGAGAACCTGTCTTTCGTCATGCGAGCGGTGGGTTCGTCCAATCGGGAGATCCGCCGGCGCATCCCCTATGTGCTGGAGCTGGTGGGATTGGCGCAGAAAGCGGACCGCTATCCCTCGGAGCTGTCCGGCGGCGAGCAGCAGCGCGTGGCCATTGCCCGGGCTCTTGTGAACAACCCCAGCATGATCATTGCCGACGAGCCCACGGGCAATCTGGACCCCCAGCGCTCTTTGGAGATCATGACCCTGCTGGAGCGTATCAACGAATTGGGGACCACGGTGCTGGTGGTCACCCATGAAAAGGGGTTGGTCAACCGCTTTGCCAAGCGGGTGGTGGCCATCGAGGACGGCAGAATTATCAGTGATGAGACAGGCGGGTACTACAATGGCCAGACGACTTAATTCGGGATATTACATCAGCGAGGGCTTCCACAATGTGTTCAGCCACGGCTTTATGTCCTTTGCCGCCGTGTGCATGATTGTGGCCTGCCTTCTTATCATGGGCACATTCACCCTTGTAGCGGTGAATCTGGAGCATATGCTGGGTGAGCTGGAGCGGGAGAACGAATTTCTCGCCTATGTGGACGAGAGCTATACCCGGGAGCAGGCCCAGACCCTTGCCGGGCAGCTGGAAGCTTTGCCCAACGTGGCTTCGGCCGCCTTTGTGACCAAGGAGGAGGCGCAGACCAGCTTCCTTCAGGGCAGGGAGGAGAATGCGCTGCTGGTAGAACTGCCCTCCACGGTGTTCCGGGATCGGTTCCGCATCCACGTGAAGGACATTGAGTCCATGTCCCACACGGTAGAGCAGGTGGAGGGGGTCGAGGGCATCGCCAAGGTCAGCGTGGCGCTGGGCATCGCACAGGGCTTTGTGCTGGTACGCAACATCGCCTCCGGTGTGGCGCTGATCCTCATTGCTATCCTGATGATCATATCCCTGTTCATCATTGCCAATACCATCAAGCTGGCCACCTTCTACCGCCGGGAGGAGATCGCCGTCATGAAGATGTGCGGCGCCTCCAACAGCTTTGTGCGCTGGCCCTTCGTGTTTGAGGGACTGATTTTGGGCCTGACCGGCGCGGTGGTGGCGTTCTTCCTCCAGTGGGGGGTCTACCAGCTGGTGTGCGGGCTGATCGATCAGTCTGCCGCCATGGGTCTGGTGGTCATCATTCCCTATGTGGATATGGCGTTCAGGATCCTTGCCACCTTTGCCGTCTCCGGCCTTGTTATCGGCGCGGGCGGCTCCGTGATGGCCATCCGAAAGTTCCTGCAGGTGTGACGGGAAAGGAGTGTCTGCCATGAGTAAAAGACAGAAAAGAAAAAAGATAGCAGCGTCCGTTTTGGCCGGTCTGCTGGCGGTGCTGATGCTGCTGCCTATGCTGCTCAGCGCCCTGGATATGCTGCTGTAAGCGCCGCGGGAGGTACATATGCGCAAGTGTTTGACCCGCATGCTGGGGGCGGTGCTGACTTTGGCGCTGATGCTGTCTCTGCCTGTGTTTATGGCCCCCGATGCCCGGGCGGTCACCCAGGCGGAGATCAACAGCCTGAAGCAGAATGCCAGCAGCCTGGATGCACAGAAAAAGGAACTTCAAAAGCAGCTCAAGGCCATTGCCGCCGACAAGAGCAAGGCCATGGAGCAGAAGAGCCTGCTGGAGGAGCAAATCGATGTGATCCAGTCGGAAGTGAACAACATCGACCAGCAGATCACCAAGTATGACGAGCTGATCTCCCAGATGGAGCAGGACATCACACAAAGCGAGCAGGAGGAGGCACGGCTGTACGAGCTGTTCTGCCAGTGTGTGCGCTCCATGGAGGAGGAGGGCAGCATCAATTACTGGGCCATCCTGTTCAATGCCACCAGCTTTTCCGACCTGCTGGACCGATACATCATGCTGGACGAGATCGTGGAGTACAACGAGGGCGTCATGAACAATCTGGCCGCCACCCGTGAGCAGATCAGGCAGGACAAGACCGCGGTGGAGAGCGCCCGTGCAGAGCAGCAGGCCGCCAAAGACAAGCAGGTGGCCGCCCGCAGGGAGCTGGAGAGCAGCGAGGCCGAGGTGGACAAGCTGCTGGCCCAGATCAACAAGCAGGAAGACAAGGTAGAACACTCGGTCAAGGAACTGGAGGCTCAGGCCAAGGCCATGGACGCCGAGATCGCCCGCAAGGAGAAGGAACTGGCGGCCAAGCTCGCCCAGCAGGGCAATAAGATCACCACCGAGAGCGGCTATCTGTGGCCGCTGCCCGACTATAAAGCACTGTCCTCTCTGTTTGCCGGCCGCAAGGACCCCTTCACCGGCAGACCGGCCACCCACAGCGGCATTGACGTGCCCGCACCCAAGGGGACCAAGATCCTGTCCGCCAAGAGCGGCGTGGTCATTACCTCCGCCTATAACAAGGGCGGCTACGGAAACTATGTGGTGGTCAGCCACGGTGACGGAAACACCACCCTGTATGCGCACATGAACTCCCGCGCCGTCAAGGAGGGGGATGTGGTCAAGCAGGGTCAGGTGCTGGGCTATGTTGGCACCACCGGCCGATCCACCGGCAACCATCTGCACTACGAGATCCGCGTGAACAACGCGCGCATTGACCCGGTCACCAAGTACTCCGGCATGCTGACTTACAGAGGGTCTGTTTTGAAGTGATGAAAGGGGAGAGCGAAAGCTCTCCCCTTTTTTGCTCGTGCAGAAAAGCGACAACTTTTGCCTCCCGGCGGCTCATATGCTGTAAGGGTGGGAAGGGGGCGGCCGGGTGCTGGGGATAGTATGCTGGGAAACAGGGGGACGGGTGCGCATGGAGCGAGGGTGGCTGCTGTCCCTGCCGGTGCTGAAGGTGCGGGTCCCCCGGGGCGGGCGATGGGAGCACCGCAGAGTGGATAAGGCCGCCCGCCTGCTGTACCGGCAGGGTGTGCGCCGGGTGCTGCCCCTGCGGGAGTTTGAACGGTGGGACATTCTAAATGCGCGGGGGCTGTGGGCGGTGGATGCGCTGCCCCTGTACCGTGCCATGGCGGCGCAGCTGGTGCTGGCAGCGCTGGCGGGCAGGGGGGAAGATCCCCGCAATGCCGCCGTCGTGCTGCGGGGAGATCACGTGGATGCGGAGCTTGCGGCTGCGGCCCGAAAGCTATGCCCGCTGGTGCGGCATCTGGCCGTGGATACACAGCGGGGGGGCCGGCAGCTGTGCCGCGAGCTCTACTGGCAGTACGGCGCGGCGGTGGAGCCGGGGCAGGCCGGGCAGGACTGGCTGAGCGTGCGGTTTAACGGTGAGAACTGCGGGGAGGATCTGGTGCTGTGCGCCCAACCCCGGCTGATGGGACTGGAGGTGTATGCGCCCGGACTGGCTGTGCCGGAGGAACTGGAACAGGCACCTTTGTTGACTGCTCTGTGGCAGGCGGGGCTGCTGTCTGCGCAGCAGATACGCATCGTGCCAAATAAATTTTCTTGACATACGGTGACAAAGGGGCTATAATGTGTCACACTCTGTATTTATGCCCATTTCTTTATTATAATGTATAGCGCAGCGAACTTTTTCGCTGCGCAGGAAAGGTGTGCTTACTATGGCGAAGGAATATAAGCTCAGTCCCGAGCGGCTCAAGCAGCTGCAGGAGGAAATGACCTACCTGAAGACTGTCCGGGAAAAGGAAGTGGCCGAGCTGATCAAGGAGGCCCGCTCCTTTGGTGATCTGTCCGAGAACAGCGAGTACGACGAGGCCAAGAACGAGCAGGGCAAGCTCTATTCCCGCATCGCCCAGCTGGAGGAGATCCTGTCCAACTACGTGGTCATCGAGGAAGAGACCGAGGGCGACTTCGTTCGCCTGGGCTGCACCGTGGTGGTGCTGGACAAGGAGTTTGACGAGGAAGTCACCTATAAGATCGTGGGCTCTCAGGAGGCCGATCCCATGAACGGCGCCATCTCCGAGGATTCCCCCTTTGGAAAGGCCCTGCTGGGCAAGACGGAGGGCGAGGAAGTGACGGTGGATGCCCCCGCCGGTGCCGTTTCCTACAAGATCATCAGCGTGCAGAAGTAACACAGATAGGAGTTGCACTTTATGTCTGAACAGAAGAACAATCAGCAGCCCCAGCAGGAAGAGAACCTGACCCAGCTGCTTCAGATCCGCCGCGACAAGCTCAAGGAGCTGCAGGAGAGCGGAAACGATCCTTTCCAGATCACCAAGTATGTGGTGGACAACGACTCTGCCAACATCAAGGCCAACTTCGACGCGCTGGAGGAGACCGAGGTCTCCATCGCCGGCCGTCTGATGAGCAAGCGCGGCATGGGCAAGGTCTCTTTCTGCGACCTGCAGGACAAGTCCGGCCGTATCCAGCTCTATGCCCGCAAGGACGAGATGGATGAGGAGGAGTATAACCGCTTCAAGAAGTACGACATTGGCGACATCGTGGGCGTCAAGGGCGTGGTGTTCCGCACCCAGCGCGGCGAGATGTCCGTGCGCGTGCAGACCGTCACCCTGCTGGCCAAGTCCCTGCTGCCCCTGCCCGAGAAGTTCCACGGCCTGACCAGCACCGAGCTGCGGTTCCGCCAGCGCTACGTGGACCTGATGGTCAACCCCGATGTGAAGCGCAACTTCGTCATCCGCTCCCAGTTTATCAAGTTCATGCGCAACTATCTGGACAACATGGACTATATCGAGGTGGAGACCCCCGTTCTGAACACCATCGCCGGCGGCGCTTCCGCACGGCCCTTCATTACCCATCACAACACCCTGGACATCGATATGTACATGCGCATCGCCACCGAGCTGCCCCTGAAGCGGCTGATCGTGGGCGGCATGGAGCGGGTGTATGAGATCGGCCGCATCTTCCGCAACGAGGGCATGGATCCCAAGCACAACCCCGAGTTTACCACTGTGGAGCTGTATCAGGCCTATGCCGACTTCCATGATATGATGGACATTGCCGAGGGCATCCTCTCCGGCGCGGCCAAGGAGATCCTGGGCACCTATGAAGTGGAGTGGATGGGCGAGAAGATCGACCTGACTCCCGGCTGGCGCCGCCTGACCATGGTGGACGCGGTCAAGGAGTATGTGGGCATCGATTTTGGCGCCATCACCGACGACGCTGAGGCGGTTGCCGCCGCCAAGGCCAAGGGCGTGGAACTGGCTGACGCCGCTGAAAAGACCTGGGGCAACGCCCTGTATGCCTGCTTTGACCAGCGGGTGGAGGAGAAGCTGATCCAGCCCACCTTCATCACCATGTACCCCGTGGAGGTGTCCCCGCTGACCAAGCGCTCTCCCGAAGATCCCCGCCTGACTGAACGGTTTGAACTGTTCATCTGCCACAGCGAGTTGGCCAACGCCTACTCCGAGCTCAATGACCCCATCGACCAGCGCTACCGCTTCCAGAAGCAGGTGGAGCAGCGCGAGCGGGGCGACGACGAGACCGAGATGATGGATGAGGATTTCCTCACCGCGCTGGAATATGGCATGCCTCCCACGGGCGGCATGGGTATGGGCATCGACCGCTGTGTCATGCTGCTTACCGGTCAGGATACCATCCGCGAGGTTATCCTGTTCCCCACAATGAAGCCTCTGGATTGACCAAACAGCATACCGACAGGGGCTTGCCCCTGCCGGTATGCTTTTGTGCTCATAACACCGAAACGGAAAGAGAGGCTGCAGTGAGACTGATTTCCAAACTATACAGTAAAAAAAGCTGGA
>JAGAMC010000028.1 GCA_017624915.1 Oscillospiraceae bacterium
ATCGCCTACACCTACGATGGGAGCGGCAATTATCTTGGCGCCTGCGGCGACTACGGGGACGGAACCACCGGTCAGACCACGGCAAAGGTCACCGATCTCACCTCCTTCGTCCGGGTGCAGACCCCCTATGATGCAAGCTGGAACTCCGAGCTGCTGTATGCCGTGTCTTTTGACGTGGATAAGGAAGACGAGGACGATCCGGTGCCGTCTAATGTTTCCGTGGAGGAACTGCTGACCAAAATTGCCGCAGGATATACGGACAACTCCACCGAGTGGGTCATTCTGGATATGGCCGCCTATGAAGATACGGTTTCCGGGGCGCAGTCCAAAACCTCTGATACCGCCAAGCAGACTTATATTGACTCCGCAATTACCTCCGTTACCGCCGATAGTGCCGGAGAAACTGACTTCGCCAAGGCTATCCTTGCCTTGCAGTCCATTGGTGCAGATCCCCAGAAGCTTTACCCCAAGAACAGCGCAAAAGCCGTCAGTGCGGTGGACAGATTGAAAGCGGTGGAGTCTCATAGTTCCAGCGCCTGGGTCGCTCCTTATACCCTTGCGGCGCTGAATCAGGGGACTTATGGCACGCAGGAGCTGGAGCGATCCATTCTCTCCGCTGTGCTGGCCAATCAGGCGGAGGATGGCAGTTGGAGCGAATGGGGCGACAGCATCCAAACCACAGCCAACATGATTGCGGGTCTGGCGTTCTATTACGGAAAAGAGGATGCGGTAACCGCCGCTGTGGATAAGGCCGTTTCCTTCCTGTCCGTTGTCCAAGAGGAGGACGGCAGCTTTGATGCCTACGGCTCCGGGGCCGATTCTAATACCGCGGCTATGGTGGTCATCGGCCTGTCCGCGCTGGGCATCGACCCGGACACCGATGCAAGATTTATCAAAAATGGAACAAGTGCTCTGGATGCGCTGTTGGCGTTTGCTCTGGCGGATCACAGCGGATTCGGCTATACCAACAACACCGCTGTCAACAGCAAGTCTACCGAACAGGCATTCCGGGCGTTGGTCGCAGCCAATGCGGTCACCCAGACCGGAAAGGCGTATAACGTCTATGACTTCAGTACCAACGAGGTTGCCCCCGCCTATGCGGGAGGCAAACCCAGTGGAGGAAGCGGGGGTAGCTCTGGTGGAGGCGGCTCCACTTCCAGCACCATTAAGGTCTATTTCACGCTGAAGACGCACCAGACGACCTGGATCAGCAAGCACCGTGTCACGGTAGATAAAGGGGCTGACGTGGGTGACCTGCTCCGTCAGGTGCTGGACAGCCGCAGTGGATTCACCTATGTGGAGAAGGGCGGATACATCAGTTCGATAACCAAAGACGGCACCACCTGGGCGGAGTTTAATGCCGGACCCAACTCCGGTTGGAAATACACCGTGAACGGTTCTGCTCCCGGCGTGGGCATGAACGATCGAACGCTGAAAAGCGGTGATGACGTAGTGTGGTATTACGTGGCTGACTATACTGCTGACCCGACTCCCGATGAGGGCGGAAGTACAAAACCCTCCGGTTCCGAGAAAGAGGAAGAAAAGGACGAGCCTAAGCCGGACACGCCGGAGGTTCAGGACCCTGTGTTCGCCTTTGCGGATGTGGAAGGACACTGGGCAAAGGATGCTATTCGCTTTGTCTATGGAAAAGGTCTGATGGTAGGCACCAGCGAGACCACCTTTGAACCGGAAACCACCGGCAGCCGCGGTATGATCATGACCATTCTGCATAATCTGGACGGCAACCCGGAGTATTTTGAGAGCCATTCCTTTGCTGATGTGGAAAACGAAAAATACTACTCCGGGGCCATCAGTTGGGCCGTCACCAGCGGTATTGTTTCCGGCTATGGCAATGGACAGTTTGGCCCGGATGACGATGTTACTCGTGAGCAGCTGGCGGTGATCCTGCGGCAGTATGCCAAGGTCAAGGGGTATGATGTGAGCGAAAGTGCTGATCTGACCGCCTTTGTGGATGCTGACCAGGTCAGTCCCTGGGCACTGGAGGCTCTGGAGTGGGCCTGCGAACAGGGACTGATTTCCGGCAAGGGCGGCAGCGTTCTGGACCCCGGTGGCAGAGCCACCCGAGCCGAAGTTGCCACCATTCTGATGAACTTTATGGAAAAGGTCATGAAATAAGTTTGAAGAGTTCCGCCCCACGGAACAAGGAGGACAACATGGATAGCAGCAAATATTTCGCCAATACGGCCTGTCCGCATTTCCCTTGTCACGAGGGGGCGGACCCCAACGACTTTAACTGCCTGTTCTGCTATTGTCCCCTCTACGCTCTGGGCGAAGCGTGCGGCGGAACCTTTTGCTACACCGGAGAGGGCATTAAGGACTGCAGCCGCTGCCTGCTTCCTCACCGAAAAGCGGGTTTTGAGCATGTGATGCAGGGCTGTGAGCAAGTCATTAAGCGCACGCAGAGAAAGGAGGCCTGAATGAAACGATTCGGACAACGAGGCGTTGGTCTGCTTGTGCTGCTGGCGCTGGTGATGAACCTTGTAGTGCCTGCCGCCGCTGCCAGCACAAAACAGATCAGTCAAGCAGTTCAGACCAGTGCTGATTATATGCTGAGCGCAGTTCCTGGGCCTGCTGTCAGCGCCATCGGCGGTGAATGGGCCGTGATCGGCCTTGCCCGCAGTGGCTGCACCGTGCCCAAGGGCTATTATGAAGACTACTATGACCAGGTGGTGGACTACACCGTTCGGCATAAGGGTGTGCTTCACACCAAAAAGTACACGGAATATTCCAGAGTCATACTGGCCCTGGCTGCCCTGGGACAGGATGCGCGGAATGTGGGTGGCTATGACCTGACCGCGCCTCTGGGCGACTTTGACAAGACCGTGTATCAGGGAATCAACGGTGCTATCTGGGCGCTGATCGCGCTGGACAGCCGAGATTACCCCATGCCGACAGGAACCGCAACGCGACAGAAATATGTGGACTATATCCTTTCCAAACAGCACGCTGATGGAGGCTGGAGCCTGACGGGCACAACGGCCGACCCGGACGTGACGGCTATGGCTCTGCAGGCACTGAGCGGTTATCGCAAACAAAACAAGGTTGCAACAGCTGTGAATCAGGGATTGAACTGCCTGTCCGGCCTGCAGAACGCAGACGGCAGCTTCTCTACCTACGGCACGGCCACCGCAGAAAGCTGCGCGCAGGTGCTGACAGCCCTGTGTCAGCTGGGGATCACCCCGGAGGACAAGCGTTTTATCAAAAAGAACAACACCGTTGTGGACGCACTGCTGAACTATTGTCTGACGAATGGGTCGTTCTGCCATACAAAGGGTGGTCAGAGTGACCTCATGGCTACGGAGCAGAGTTTCTATGCTCTGATCGCACTCATGCGTATGAACGCCGGGCAAAGCCCCCTCTATTCTATGGAAGATGTATCCTCTCTTCTTGGAACAGAGCGTGTTGGCGGACAGAGTGGGAAGCATCCCGATGTGCAGACCCATTCCTTGGTCAACCCCGGAATGACCTTTTCTGATGTGGCGGGGCATCCCAACCGCGATGCCATTCAGACTCTTGCCCGGTACGGCATTGTCAGCGGAAAGGGTGCCGGCAAGTTTGCGCCAAAAGACTCCCTGACCCGGGCAGAGTTTGCCGCCATGGCCATCAATGCCCTTGGACTGACCCAAAAGTGGACCACTGCCTTTTCCGATGTGAAGATCAGCCATTGGTTCTCCGGCTACGTGGGCGGCGTGTGCCACTATGGCATTGCAAGCGGAAAGGGAAACGGACGTTTTGATCCCAATGGCACCATCACCCGGCAGGAAGCGGCGGTCATGGTTGCCCGGGCCGCAGCCCTGTGCGGTATGGACACGGAAATGACCAGTGCCCAGATCCGCCGTGCGCTGGTGGGCTTTTCCGACTATGTGACCGCCGCGGATTGGGCACAGGGGTCGCTTGCATTCTGTTACAGCAACGATATTCTGGATGGCGCTGCCCTTGACGTACGCCCCACACAGGCGATCAGCCGGGGCGAAGCGGCGCAGATGTTCTGTGTTCTGCTGGAAAAGGCCGACCTGCTGCAATGAGGAAGTGTGTTATGAAGAAATTATCTGTGTTTCTTGCCCTTGTTCTTTTGCTTCTGGCGGGCTGCGGCACAGGCTCCGCTTCAAGCCCACCTGCGCCCGATGGGGCAGACCGGTATCTCACTCAGCCCGTGCCGGAAGGAAAACCCGCTCCCGTGGAGCCCGGGCAGGTGGAAATCACCGATACCGCGTACACCTGTACGCTCTCCATTTCCTGTGTATCTATTCTGGAGCATCCGGAACTGCTGGTGAAAGAAAAGCAAAGCCTTGTGCCCGGGGACGGCTGGCTGTTAAAACCCACTGTCGTGACCTTTTACGAGGGTGAGAGCGTGTTCGATGTGCTTCTGCGCACTTGCAAACAGCAGCGGCTGCACATGGAGTTTGAGGACACGCCCATCTATAACTCTGCCTACATTGAGGGTATCGGCAATCTCTACGAATTTGATTGCGGGGATCTGTCCGGCTGGATGTACAAGGTCAACGACTGGTTTCCTAATTACGGCTGCAGCCGCTATACCCTCAAGCAGGGCGATGTGGTCTGTTGGGAGTACACCTGTGATCTGGGCCGTGATATAAACGGATATATACGTGAGATGAGATAAAAAGGCAGGTGAATGCAATGGCACAGCGGGACAGTTTTTCCGGCTGTCATCCCGGGCTGAATATGCTCTATTTTGCCGCGGTGCTGGCGGTAACCATACTGTGTGCCCATCCGGTCACGCTGGCCATTTCCTTTGGGACTGCCGGCGCCTACTGTGTTCAGCTTTACGGCTGGGGCGGTTTTGGCCGCAGATGCCTGTGGCTTGTGCCTATGATGGCTATGGCGGCACTGATCAACCCCCTGTTCAGCCATGAAGGGGCGACGATTCTCACTTACTTACCTTCGGGAAATCCTCTTACACTGGAGAGTATTCTGTATGGTCTCGCTGCCGCTGTGATACTGGGTGCGGCGGTACTTTGGTTTGGGTGCATGACGGCGGTGCTGACCACGGATAAGTTTGTCTGGCTGTTTGGCAGGTTGCTGCCCGCACTGTCCCTGCTCCTGTCCATGACGCTGCGTTTCGTGCCCCGTTTGGTTCGGCAGTTCGGGCAGGTGCGGCAGGCTCAGCAGTGTGTGGGCAGGGATATTTCTCGGGGAAGCGTGCTGCGCCGGGTGGGCAGCGCAGTTACCATCCTGTCCATTACCCTGACTTGGGCACTGGAGAATGCCATTGAAACGGCCGACAGCATGAACAGCAGGGGCTACGGCCTGCCCGGACGGACCGCGTTTTCCATTTACCGATTTGACAAACGGGACGTACTGGTGCTGGCGTGGCTGTTGCTCTGCTGTGGCTGCGTGGCGGCCGGCTGGATGAGCGGAGGCCTTGCATGGGCCTATTACCCGGTGCTACAGGGCGATCAGGCGGTTCTTGTACAGGCGGCGGTGCTTGCCCTGTTCCTGACCCCGGTCATTCTGAATGTAAGGGAGGAATGCGTGTGGAAACGATTGCGATCCGAAATCTGAGCTTTTCCTACCCGGGACAGGAGCAAAAGGCATTGGACGGTATCTCTCTGTCGGTGTGCCGAGGCGAGTTTGCAGTGCTGTGCGGCCCCTCTGGCTGCGGAAAATCCACCTTGCTGCGGCAGCTGAAAACGGCGCTGACTCCCTCCGGGGTGCGGGAAGGCACGGTGCTTTTTGATGACAGGCCGCTGGAGACGGTAGAACGGCGGGAGCAGAGCCGGCGCATTGGCTTTGTGGGTCAGCGCCCGGACGATCAAATCGTTACCGACAAGGTGTGGCACGAACTGGCCTTTGGACCGGAAAGCCTTGGCTGGGAAAACGGAAGGATTCGCCGCGCTGTGGCGGAAACTGCATCCTTTTTCGGCATTCAGACCTGGTTTCACAAATCGGTAGACCAACTCTCCGGAGGGCAAAAACAGCTGTTGAACCTGGCCGCGGTGATGGTTATGCAGCCTGATGTGCTGATCCTTGATGAGCCCACAGCTCAGCTCGACCCGATTGCGGCGACCGAATTTTTGTCCACGCTGGGCAAGATCAACCGGGAAACGGGAACGGCGGTCTTGCTTTGCGAGCATCGGCTGGACGAGGTGTTGCCTCTGGCGGATACGGTATCCGTACTGGATGGAGGTCGGCTCCTGTGTACTGGCACGCCTCAAAAGGTGGGACAGTACCTGAAAGAGCAGGGACACACCATGTCTGTTTCTATGCCTGCTCCCATGCAGGTTTGGTGGTCGGTGGCATCGCAGACTGCCTGCCCCATCACGGTTCGACAGGGAAGGGACTGGCTCAACGACTATGCCCGGGAGAACGCGCTTACTGCTCTGCCGGCAGAAGAGTTGCCTGTGCAAACAGGAAAACCTGTTCTGCGGGCCAAGGATGCATGGTTCCGTTATGAAAAGGATGGACAGGATGTGGTCAAAGGACTGAATCTTACCCTGAGAAAAGGGGAGTGGCTGGCTGTTCTGGGCGGAAACGGAACCGGAAAGACCACGGCGCTGAAACTGTTTTCCCGACTGGTGCGGCCCTATCGTGGAACCGTAACGACCAAGGGGCGAGTGGCGTTGCTGCCCCAGGACCCGCAAACCCTGTTTGTCAAAGCTTCCGTATGGGAGGACCTGATGGAACTGGCTCAAGATGAGGAGCAGGCCTTGCAGATGGCTCGACTGTGTCGGCTGGAATCCCTGCTCCGGCGTCATCCGTACGATCTGTCCGGAGGTGAGCAGCAGCGGTTGGCGCTGGCCAAGGTCCTGCTGTGCAGGCCGGACATCCTGCTGCTGGATGAGCCGACCAAGGGGCTGGACGCCCAATTTAAGCATATCCTGGCCCAAGTGATACAAAGGCTGCTGGAGCGGGGTGTTGCCGTGCTCATGGTCAGTCATGACGTGGAGTTCTGCGCCCGATATGCACACAGATGCGCCATGTTTTTTGATGGGAGCATTGTAACGGAAGATACCCCCCGCGCGTTCTTCTCAGGGAATCGCTTTTACACCACCTGTGCCAATCGCATGGCTCGGGACGTGCTCCCGGAAGCGGTGACCGTACAGGATCTGATCACGGCCTGTAGGGGAGTGGCGATGCAGATCGACTGTTCTGCGCCTCCGGAGGCACCCCAAGTGCCTGGAAAGCCTTCCGGAGGAGAGCATCTGCAGACGCCAAAACGCCGGTTGTCGGTGCTCAGAAGGCTGTCCATGGTTCTTGTGGTGCTGCTGATTCCACTTACCGTGTTTTTGGGTGAAGTATATTTGGAGGGCAGGAAATATTCCCTGATTTCGCTTTTGGTGCTGCTGGAGACGATGGTGCCGTTTTTTCTTGCCTTTGAAGGCGGAAAACCCCGTGCCAGGGAGCTGGTGACCGTTGCGGTGCTGTGTGCCGTGGGGGTGGCGGGGCGAGCGGCCTTTTTCATGCTGCCCCAGTTCAAGCCGGTGCTGGCACTGACCATTCTGGCGGGCGTGGCGCTGGGCGGCGAAACGGGCTTTTTGGTAGGGGCTGTGACCATGCTGTGCTCCAATATGCTCTTTGGACAGGGGCCGTGGGCACCGTGGCAGATGTTTGCTATGGGGATCATCGGATTTCTGGCAGGAATGTTTTGTCGCATGGGACTGTTGAAAACGGAGCGCACAGCCCTGTGCGTGTTCGGTGGTTTTACCGCTATCGTGATCTATGGCGGGATTATGAACCCGGCATCCGCCCTGATGTGGATGGGGGAGTGGAACTGGAAGGTCATTGCAAGCTACTGTGCCACCGGATTCCCTATGGATTGCATTCACGCCCTTGCAACAATGCTGTTCCTCTGGTTTGGCACACGACCTGTGCTGGAGAAGCTGACACGACTAAAAATAAAGTACGGACTGTCGTTTTGAAAAAGTACCGCGTAAAGACTATATATTATCTCCATAGAAAAGCCCGGAGCAGGTGCGCTTGCTTCGGGCTAATTTATTGTTTTGGAGGTAAAAACCATGCGCGACAATGTACACTGTTCCATCTGTAACGAAACCTTTGGTCCTAGTGAGCTGGTCGAATTTGACGGCCAGATGCTCTGCCGGGACTGCCTTGAACGAGAGACAATCCTCTGCCACCGCTGTGGGGAACGGCTCTGGGAAGACGACAATGCCGGTACAGATACCATTCCTCTGTGCGAACGCTGCTATGAGAACTATTACACTAACTGCTCCCGTTGCGGGCGGCTGCTTCGCGAGAGTGACGCCTACTTTGAGGACGATACCCCCTACTGTGATGATTGCCATGCTGAGTACCGCAACAGCAAACCCATCCGGGACTATTATTACAAGCCCGCTCCTATCTTCTATGGCAAGGGTAGTCGATTTATGGGGGTGGAGCTGGAAATCGACGGTGCCGGAGAGCGGGATGACTATGCAGCAATGCTCACCGAACTGGCCAACTTCAATGGATTGGAACATATTTACTGCAAACATGATGGTTCCCTGGACGATGGTATCGAAATTGTCACCCACCCGATGACCTTGGACTACCATCAGCAGGAGATGCCCTGGGACAAAGTGCTGGAGAAAGCCCGTGATCTGGACTATATTAGCCACCAGGCCGGGACATGCGGTCTGCACGTCCATGTGAACCGTACAGCCTTTGGCCAGACAGAGAAAGAACAGGATGCCTGCATTGCCAGAGTTCTGTTCTTTGTGGAGAAATTCTGGGACGAGCTGTTGCTCTTCAGTCGTCGAACCCAGCGTCAGATGAATCGGTGGGCAGCGCGCTATGGCTACAAGGACGTGCCCAAGGAGATTCTCGACCACGTGAAAAAGGGTGACCACCAAGGGCGATATACTGCTGTAAATCTGGAGAACACGGAGACAATTGAAATACGGATGTTCCGCGGAACATTGAAACTGAATACCCTTATTGCCACGCTGCAGATGGTCAACAGGATCTGCGACGTGGCTCTTTTTATGTCCGACGAGGAGCTGCGGGGCATGTCCTGGTCTACCTTTGCCTCTGGCTGCACACAGCCCGAACTGGTGCAGTATCTGAAGGAGCGGAGGATCTATATCAACGAACCTGTGGAGAGCGAGGAGGAAGTGTAATATGTGTTGTCTGTTCGGTTTAATTGACCCCCAACACCGTTTTACCGGAAAGCAAAAGTGCAAAATGCTTCACGCTCTGGCTACTGCCAGTGAGGTGCGTGGGACGGATGCCACTGGCGTGGCTTACAACACGCAAAACGGGCTGTGTATTTCCAAGTATCCCATTCCCGGGCATCGATTCCGCTTTCGAGTGCAGGATGACACCACGGTGGCCATGGGCCACACCAGAATGACAACCCAGGGGGATGAGAAACACAATTTCAACAATCATCCGTTTTTGGGGGCTGTAGGAAAAGAAGCCTTTGCACTGGCTCATAACGGCATGATCCACAATGACCGGGAACTGAAGAAAGCTTGCCGACTGCCCGGAACCAAGGTGGCCACAGACAGCTATGTGGCGGTGCAGCTGCTGGAGCAGCGAAACGACCTCTCGTTTGAAAGCCTTGCCTACGCCGCAGAACAGCTGGAGGGCTCTTTTATGCTCACGCTGCTGGATCGGCAGGACAACCTGCACTTCATCAAGGGCAACAACCCCATGACCATCTATCATTTCAAGGACAGTGGATTGTATCTGTACGCATCAACCGAGGATATTCTGAAAACGGCGATCCTGTGTATTCC
>JAGAMC010000029.1 GCA_017624915.1 Oscillospiraceae bacterium
GGATTTCAGAGCGGCGGGATCTAACTGGGGGTGCAGCAGGGTGTCCAGGTTACGAGGATCGATCATGGCGACAGCCTTATCCTCGGTGATCATGCCCTCGTCCACCAGATCGCAGGCGATCTTCAGAGCGGCGGCAGCGGTACGCTTGCCGTTACGGGTCTGCAGCATGTAGAGCTTGCCGTTCTCCACGGTGAACTCCATGTCCTGCATGTCGCGGTAGTGGTTCTCCAGAATGGAGCACACCTCAACGAACTGGGCATAGGCCTCGGGGAACTTCTGCTCCATCTCCTGGATGGGCATGGGGGTACGAACGCCGGCCACCACGTCCTCGCCCTGAGCGTTGGTCAGGAACTCGCCCATCAGCTTCTTCTCGCCGGTGGCGGGGTTACGGGTAAAGGCAACGCCGGTACCGCAGTCGTCGCCCATGTTGCCGAAGGCCATGGACTGCACGTTGACGGCAGTGCCCCAGGAACCGGGGATGTCGTTCATACGGCGGTAGATGATGGCGCGGGGGTTGTTCCAGGAGCGGAACACGGCCTTGACGGCGCCCATAAGCTGCTCCTTGGGGTCGGAGGGGAAGTCAGAGCCGATCTTGCTCTTATACTCGGCCTTGAACTGCTCGGCCAGCTCCTTCAGGTCGTCAGCGGTCAGCTCCACGTCCTGAGTGACGCCGCGCTTCTCCTTCATCTCGTCGATGAGCTCCTCGAAGTACTTCTTGCCGACTTCCATAACCACGTCGGAGTACATCTGGATAAAGCGGCGATAGCAGTCATAGGCCCAGCGGGGGTTGCCGGACTTCTTGGCGATGACTTCCACCACCTGCTCGTTCAGGCCCAGATTCAGGATGGTGTCCATCATGCCGGGCATGGAGGCGCGGGCGCCGGAACGGACGGAGACCAGCAGGGGGTTCTCCATATCGCCGAACTTCTTGCCGGTGATCTCCTCCAGCTTGACAATATACTCCATGATCTGAGCCTGGATCTCGTCGTTGATCTTCTCGCCGTCCTCATAATACTGGGTGCAGGCCTCGGTGGAGATGGTGAAGCCCTGGGGAACGGGCATGCCCAGGCCGGTCATTTCGGCCAGATTGGCGCCCTTGCCGCCCAGCAGCTCACGCATGGAACCGTTGCCCTCGGAAAAGAGGTACAGATACTTGTGTGCCATTTACGGATCATTCCTTTCTTATTCATTGAATACGCATCTGAAAAACCCACCGCCGCTGCGGCGGCCCTTTTCAGATGCGTATTGCAGGCGGAACTTGTCCGCCGGTTTTACTCTCTTTATTTTGTGCACCCCATTCAAGTGCGCAAATATTATACCCTTGCGCAGGAAAGATTGCAACCGCCTTATCCCTTTTTTGTGATATTTTTTTATTTTTGGCTGTTTATTTATATGCTGATAGTTAAATTATTTAAAAACCCGGCACAGATTGGGTCTGCGCCGGGTTCTTCACGGTTGTTTTTCTGTCGATCACTCTTCCAACTGAGCAATGCGGTCCACCCGGCGCTGGTGGCGGCCGCCCTCGAACTCGGTGTTGAGGAAGGTGTCCACAATGCGCTCGGCCATGTTGCTGCCGATCAGTCCGGCGCCCATGGACAGCATGTTGGCATCGTTGTGGCGGCGGGTCATCTCCGCAGACAGAGGCTCGGAGCACAGAGCGCAGCGAATGCCCTTGATCTTGTTGGCGGAGATGGAGATGCCGATGCCGGTGGTGCAGATGACGATGCCCCGCTGGCAGCTGCCGTCAGCCACCATGCGGGCGGCGGCGGCGCCGTAGATGGGGTAGTCGCAGCTGTCCAGACTGTCACAGCCGCAGTCCACGCACTCATGACCCTTGTCGGTCAGATACTTCTTGATATGCTCCTTGAGCAGGTAGCCGCCGTGGTCAGAACCAATGGAAATCTTCATGTGTGTATCCTCCTTAATCTGTCAAAGCTTTATGAACTGCGGCTTGCGGCCGCGGTATACCGTGTAGTAGGAAAAGCCCATGTCTTTGAGCATCTGCACTGTCTGCGCGACCCCTTTGCCCACATCTTCGGGTTTGTGGGCGTCGGTACCGATGGTGATGATCTCACCGCCCAGCTCCCGGTACAGCTCCAGAACGGGCCGCCATGCCTCCACCTCCGCACCGCGGTTGGTGTTGACCTCTATGCCCCGGCCGTTTCCAATGGCACTGCGCATAAATGTCGCCATGTGTTCTGTGTAGCGGTCCAGCGTGACGCTGTGCCCGTCCCGCTTGTTCATGTAGCGCAGGGGGTAGATGATATGGCCGATCACGTCGTAGCTATCATGCTTTGCAAGGGCACACAGGCTTTTGAAATAGTCGTCCAGGGCGGTATAGCAGTCCTGCTCGGTTTTATAGGGGATGAAATAGAAGTCCTCGCCTCCCAGCTTTGGGTCCACATTATGGACCGAACCGATCACGAAGTCCAGAGGCACGCCCTCCAGTATTTTCTGTGCCCGCTCCGGGAAGAACTGGATGGCGCCCAGCTCGATGCCCAGCCGCAGTTCAAAGCCCTCGGGGCATTCCGCCCTGACCCTTTCATACTGCCCGAGCACCGGTGTCCAGTCCCAGTCACCCAGCACCTCACCGTGCCAGCCCAGCAGATCCAGATGGTCGGTGGTGCACAGTTCGGACAGGCCTGCCTCCACCGCACAGCGCACCATATCCTCCAGCTTTGCCTCACTGTCGGGAGAACAGCAGGTGTGGTTATGATAATCGGCAAGATACATGGGCTTATCCCCTCCAATTTCAGCAAAGACATTGTATGCCCTTTCCCTTGATTTTGCAAGCAAAAAGTGAACAGGCGGACCTTTTGCGGTCCGCCTGTCTGCACACTTTTATTCTCGGGTGGGCACGTGCCAGATGTCCCGGGCATAATCCCGGATGGAGCGGTCTGCGGCAAAGATGCCGGACCGGGCGATGTTGGTCAGCGCCATCTGGCTCCAAAGCCTGTGGTCACGGTAGGTGATCCCGGCGCGCTGCTGCGCCTGACGGTAGCTTTCAAAGTCGGCCAGCAGCATATACTCGTCGCCGCCGAACAGCAGTCGGTTGGTGATCTGGTCATAGGCCACGCCGTCGTCAAAGCCTCTGGCGATCTGATCCAGCACAGCGCGCAGGGCCGGGTTGCCGTTGTAGTACTCATAGGCCTGATAGCCCTGACGCTTCTTCTCCGCCACCTCGTCGGCAGTCAGACCGAACAGGAAGATGTTGTCGTCACCCACCTGCTGATGCATCTCCACGTTGGCGCCGTCCAACGTACCGATGGTCAGCGCGCCGTTCATCATGAACTTCATGTTGCCGGTGCCGCTGGCCTCCTTACCGGCAGTGGAGATCTGCTCGGACAGCTCGCTGGCGGGCATGAGCTTTTCCGCAAGGGATACCCGGTAGTTCTCAAGGAAGACCACCTGCAGCTTATCCCTGCACACGGGGTCGGCGTTGATGGTGGCTGCGAGGGAGTTGATCAGACGGATGATCTCCTTGGCCACATAGTAGCCCGGAGCTGCCTTGGCGCCGAACAGGAATACTCTGGGCGTCATGTCAAAGCTTCTGTCTTCCTTCAGCTTCTGATACAGGTGAACGATGTGCAGTACGTTCAGCAGCTGGCGCTTATACTCGTGCAGCCGCTTGACCTGCACATCGAAAATGGCATCGGTATTCAGCGCAATGCCCGTCTCCCGGGCCACATAACCTGCGAAACGGCGCTTGTTCTCCTGCTTGATCCTGCCAAGCTCATCCAGCACGCTGCTGTCATCGCGGAATTTTTCCAGTCCCAGCAGGGCCTCGGGCCGCAGCAGGTAATCATCCCCGCCTGTGCACTGGCGGATCAGTCCATCCAGTCTGGGATTGATCTCAGACAGCCAGCGGCGGTGGTCAATGCCGTTTGTGACGTTTTTGAACTTGTCGGGCTGGATGGAGCAGGCGTTGCGGAACACATCCTTTTTCAGAATGTCCGAGTGCAGCGCGGACACGCCGTTGACTGCCGAGCAGGCGCACACGCACAGGTTGGCCATACGCACCTGACCGTCCCAGATAATAGCCATGTTCTCCACCTTGGCCATATCGCCGTGGAAACTCTCCTCCAGATACTTCTGGTAGCGGCCGGCGATCTCCACGATGATCATCCAGATACGGGGCAGCAGGGTCTGGATCAGATCCTGAGGCCATCTCTCCAGCGCCTCGGCCAGCACCGTGTGGTTGGTGTAGCACACGGAGTTGGACACAATGTGCCACGCTTCTTCCCAGCCGTACCCCTCTTCATCAATGAGAATGCGCATCAGCTCGGGGATGACCAGCGTGGGGTGCGTATCGTTGATCTGGATCACATGCTTGTGGTGGAAGTTGCGCAGGGTGCCGTACTGGGCACGGTGATCCTGACAGATGGACTGCACGGTGGCCGAAACGAAGAAGTACTGCTGCTTCAGGCGCAGGGATTTGCCCTCGTAATGGTCGTCTGCCGGGTAGAGCACCTTGGCGATGACCTCGGCCATGGCCTTTTGTTCCACCGCCTTGAGGTATTCGCCGGAGGAGTAATAGCGCATATCCACCGGCACAGGGGACTTGGCGTCCCACAGGCGCAGGGTGTTGGTGTGGTCAGTACCGTAACCGGCGATGATCATATCCTTGGGCACGGCCATAACGCTGGTGTAGTCTGTATGCTCCACGGTGGCGTGGTCATTCTCCCACTGCACGTTCACCTTGCCGCCGAAGCGGACCGTCTGCACTTCATCCATTTTGGTGATGAGCCATGCCTCGCCCGGCTCCAGCCAGTTGTCGGGCAGCTCCACCTGCTGTCCGTCGATGATCTTCTGTTTGAAAATGCCCAGTTCATAACAGATAGAATAACCGGTAGCCGGGATCTCCAGCGTGGTCATGGAGTCCAGATAGCAGGCCGCCAGACGGCCCAGACCGCCGTTGCCCAGACCGGCATCCGGTTCCAGCTCAAAGATGTCCGCCGCGGCAAAGCCCATATCGTCAAGGGCCCGGGTCAGGGTGTCCAGCAGTCCCAGATTATAGGCATTCTTCATCAGCGAACGGCCCATGAGGAACTCCAAAGACAGGTAATGCACCTGACGGGCCTGACTGTCCCGCAGGCGCTCGGCAGTCTCCACCTGATGGGTGTTCATAATATCGCGCAGCACCAGCGCGCAGCACTTGAAGACCTGAGTGGGAGACGCATTTTCCACTTCACGGCCAAAATTGCGGCGCAATTTGCCGCGGATCAGTTCGGTAAGCTGTTGTTTTGTATATTCAGGCATGATCGGGACCTCCAAAATTCCACCTGTCATCCCGCCTCAGGGCAGGAAATTAAGTGTTATTATAGCAACTTTTTCACTTCACGTCAATGCGGCATCCTTAGAAAACACAAGGCTTCCCCCGTCTCATCAGCCGCACCATATCGGTTGGGAGCGGCTGTGAAAAAGACATCTTCTCTCCCGTGAGCGGATGACGGAACTCCAGCCCGTGAGAATGCAGGGCCGTCCGGGCGATCAGGCTGTGATCCTCCGTCCCGTACAGAAAATCTCCCGTCAGCGGATGGCCTATGTGAGCCATGTGTACCCGGATCTGATGGGTGCGCCCCGTCTCCAGCTCCAACCGCAAAAGGCTTCGTCCATCCGCAGTCTCCACAGTCTCATAACGGGTGCGGGCCTGTTTCCCATCCTCACGGACCTGCTGGGCCATAAGCGACCCCTCCACAGGGCCCAGCGGCGCATCGATCAGCCCGGCCGCAGGAACCGGTTCCCCTTCGCAGACCGCAAGATAAACACGCCGGAAATCCGGGGTGTGCAGCTGCTCCTTGAGCCGCTCCTGCGCATGGGCATGCTTGGCGGACACCAGCAAGCCGGACGTCCCCCTGTCCAGCCGGTGAACGGGGTGAAAGTTCGCCGGCTGGCCCGTGCGCTGATAATGATCCACAAGAAAATTGCCCAGTGTATCCTTATAATGCCCCGGTCCGGGGTGCACCGATACACCGGCGGTCTTATTTATAACAATAATATCTTCGTCTTCATATACGATGTCCAGTTCCCCTTCCGCCGGGACAACACCGCTCATCCGCCGGGGCAGGGACAACCGGACGGAAAGCGTCTGTCCCGCTTTGGGCACAAACCGGGTGTTTACCCGCTGTCCGTCCACCAAAATGCCGTCCTCCAGCCACTTGATGCGGCGGATGACCGTCCCGGACAGGTGCAGCCGGCTGCGCAGCAGGGTGTCCACCCGAGCCCCTTCGCTCTGCGCTTCCACGACCCAATCCAGCCGACGTACCCGTTCCATGGTCGCCCTCCCTTTCATCATACTCTTTTTCAAAGAATACCATGCTTTACTTTCCCCTTCAATTGCTTTTTCCCTCTTTTTTCGATATAATACTTTTATTGAGCAAGGGAGGGTGCATCCATGTCCGTTCCGACTGAAAACAAATTGGGTATCTACGTCCACATCCCCTTCTGCCGCAGCAAGTGCGACTATTGCGACTTCTACTCGCTGGCAGGCCGGGAGACCGACATGGACGCCTATCAAAAGGCTCTGCTGGCCCACATCAAAGAGACCGCTCCCCTTGCCCGGCACATGGAGGTGGATTCCGTCTATTTTGGCGGCGGCACCCCCAGCTACTATGGCGCCAAACGGCTGAAGTCTCTGCTGGCAGCATTGAAAAAGCACTTCAACATCCGGCGGGACGCGGAGATCACGCTGGAGGGCAATCCCGACAGCGTGGATGCCCGCTCCCTGTCCGTTGTGCGCCGTGCGGGCTTCAACCGGCTCTCCCTGGGCGTCCAGTCTGCCTGTGACCGCCAGCTGTGTGCTCTGCACCGCCCCCACAATTTCCAGCAGACCCGGGACGCGGTAGCCGCCGCCCGCAAAGCCAAGATCAAAAATCTCAGTCTGGACCTTATCTACGGCCTGCCCGGTCAGGACATGGCAAGCTGGCAGGACACGGTGGAGCAGGTGCTGGCACTGGATCCGGAACACCTGTCCTGCTACGGCCTGAAGGTGGAGGAAGGCACCCCTCTTTGGGCTCGGGTAAACGCAGGCGAAGTTCTGCCCGATGACGATCTGCAGGCGGATATGTATCTGTGGACCGTGGAGCGATTGGGCCAGGCGGGCTATGAGCAGTATGAGATCTCAAATTTCGCCCGGCCCGGCATGCAGTCCCTTCACAATCTGCGCTACTGGCTGACCCGCCCCTATATCGGCTTCGGCCCCGGAGCGCACTCGGATTTCGGTGGGCGCAGATACTCCTTCGTGCGGGATCTGGACGGCTACATTTCCGGTGTTCTGAACGGTTCGCCCATCATCGACGCCTCCGACCTCATCCCGGACCGGGAGCGGGGCGGGGAATACCTGATGCTCCGTCTGCGCACCACCCGCGGCATTGAAGAGTGGGAATACCGCCGCACCTATTTTATGAACTTCGATCCCATTGAGGCCCACCTGCTGGCCTACGAACGGCAGGGCTGGGCCGTGCAGGAGGGCAGCCGCTGGCGGCTGACCCCTCAGGGCTTTCTCATATCCAACCGGCTGATCGGCGAGCTTATGGATTGTCAGGAGGAGTCCTCGCTGGAAACACTTCTCCCCAGACTTCAAAAACACGTGCAGAGTCAGCACGAATAAGAAAGACGGTGTCCTCCTCCGGGAGGACACCGTCTTTCTTTTAATATACCATTTCCTGCATCTCGGCCCAGGTCAGCCGCTGTTCCTGTGCCATCTGCCATGTCATCCCGCGCTGTTCCAGCTGTTCCCAGCGCTGAAACCAGAACGCGTAGCGCACAAGCACATGAGCCGGCAGAATGGCCTCGATAATACTTCTCATGCGTTCAAACCCATCGGGGACGCCCGGCACCTGCGGAAAGCGCACCTCCACCACCCCCGGCTCCCGGGTCTCATCCGCGCGGGCATTGATTCCGCATCCGTTGATGGCGTCATTGACGGCATCAAGCGTAAAGCTGTGTTCTCCAATGCGCAGCAGTGCAGCAAGAGACGCCGCCATCTGTTCGCTGTACTGTGCTACAGGCCGCAGAGCAAATAGAGCCGCCATCTTGTTTACCCCTTCTGCCCGGGCTGTGGTCAGGCACATTTCCCGCTGCAGTTCCTCCAGATAGTCCTGCACACGATCAAGGGCGTGACCCACACAGTCCAGCTCCGCGCCCAAAAAGGACTCCTCCAGCTTATATATGCCCAGAGGGCGCAGCAGCTCTTTCATGTTGGCACTGTTGCTCATGCCATCGCCTCCACCGTCACGGTCCCCAGCACAGGCAGCTGCCCCTTTCCAACGGCAATGTCCCGGGCAGGTTCAAGGATGTCATAGTTCTCCACACCTTCCACAGCATAGATCAGGCTGCCCAGCTTTGCCCGCAGCACACTCTGACCCAGCCGCTGACCGCAGAACCACTCGTCCAGCGCCAGCTTCACCGGGCCGACCAATCCGTCAACTTCATGCCCTGCAATCCGAACGGCAATGTCCACCGGCACCTCCTCCGGTGCCGATACCGCCACATCCACCGCAATTTCCTTGCAGGCACGCAGATGCTCCCGCACCTGATCCAGCAGTGCCGCATCGGGCATTCCTTGCTGAGACGCCACCACAACATCCACCGTACCTACGCCCCGGTTTCTGGGCAGTGCCACCGCCGCCGCCACTTCGTCAAAGGAGAGGGCCGCCTGCTCATAAAAAGCGGCATTGGCCCCGTTGGGCAGTCGGGCAAAGCTGTCCATGATCCGGGCACGCAGCTGCTCATCCCCCTCCGCGTCCGCGCCTCCGGTCAGCGCCGTGGGATTGGTGCATCCGGTAATGCCCACGGGAACTGCCGCCATGGAACGGATGCTTCCGGCGATGACATTTCCGGCACTGCCGGCTTCCACCGCCTGCACCGGCACATCTACATGGGACTGACCCGCCGGCAGCACACCGTCCTGCGTGGTCACAAAGCGCGCAAGTCCCGGTGTCATACAAACCGTCCCCTCCGGGATGCTGCGCGCCACGCCGCTGGCCCCATCGCCGAAAAAGCGCACCGTTCCCTCCGCCCGGGCAGCTGCCTTACGCTCCAGCGCCCGCAGCTGGGCATGATGGTCCAGATACTCCCCCTGGGCTGTCTGGGGAAAACACTGACGGTTGACCCAGTCCGCCTGAACGTACAGCGCATAGATCTGTGCCGCCGCTGCATACAGCCGCGCGGACAGGTCGCCTCCTTCGCTGACCGTCATGCCCGTTCGGGCTGCAAAATCAGACAACATATCCGAATAGAGCGCATCAACTGTTTTCATCTGTACCTCCTATCTGTGCCGTGACCTCCAGCGGTTCTCCCCGCCAGTCAAGGTATACATTCACCCGTGCCCGCTCCCCCTGTTGGGAATAGACCACATCGGTCACCGTCACATCTTCATCCTCCAGGGCCTGGACCACATATTGGGCTGCCAGAGCCTGTCGGTTGCTTTCCTTCTCTCTGGGCAGGGTATACAGTTTGCTGCCCAGCCGGGGCAAGAAGGGAAACATCCCCCGCCGGGCCGTCAGTTTGAACAGGATCCTCTGCACCAGTGCGCCGCTTCCCTCCAGCCGGCAGAAGCCTCCCGCCCCATCGGGTACGAGATCACCGCCGCTAAGCTGCAATTCTTCCATATATCTCTCACTCCTCCTGCCCGGCAAGGGCTGCCGCCGCCTGTGCCACGGCATTTTGTATCATCACTTCAAGGGGCAGCCCGTTGACCGTCACCGTCCCGCTCAGGGCCACCTGCCCGCTGCCGGTAAGCTTCACTCCGCAGCCCGGCCCGGTCAGTTCCACCTCACCCGGCTGCAGGTCCATCGGCTCATCCTCCTGTCGGGCCAGAATGCAGGCCGACTCTCCATCCGCCCCCGTTTTCAACACCAGTACCTGCTCGCCGGCTCTTGGCCGCCAGCGGTAGCCGCCCGGAGCGGCCACCGGCAGCCACCGCCGTTCGGCGTCTATATATACCCCCGCCTGTTCGCCGCCCGCTGTCACAATGCCCATGCGGGCCGCGTGTCCGGCGGTGTTCGTTTTTTTGCTCTGGTTGGATGTCCACATACCACTCACCTCACAGCACCGTTTCCGGGTCCACCAGCACCAGTCTGGTGCGGTATCCGTCTGTTCCCATGCTTACCGTGGCCCGTGACACTCTCCACAGACCGTTGCGTCCCCAGCCCGAGCGCTCCAGCCGCACCAACTCTCCCGGCCATGCGCAAAAAGGCAGCGCGATATCCGCCTGTATCTGCAGCTGCTCCCCTTTGGAGCGTTCCAGCTGGTACTCCCCCTGATAGCGCATAGCCTGATAGTTACTCTTCTCCGGCATGGTAAACAGGCGGCGGCACATTCCGCCGCCCGCCTTAAAAGCTTCATTGACCACCTTGCAGACCGTTCCTGCGCTGCTCCGGTCCCTCACCCATACCTCGGACACAACGCCGTAGCGTCTGTCCCGGGCGGACAGCTTCACCACCGGTGTCCGGTCGTTTATAACCTTGACCCGGTCGTCCTCCCATCCGCCCAGTATGAGCTGACCCTGCCTGTCAAAGCGGGGCGTCACTCCACCATGGAAGTGGGCGAACTGATACAGCACCGACCATTCGCTGCTGCCGGAAGACACGGAGAACCGACTGACCGCAGGCAGTCTGTCCTGCCGTGCCACCCGGATCCCGTAAGGCTGCACATGGTCGCGGAGTATGTCCTCAAGGGTAGCTACGTCGTAATCCATCCCCACCGCCTCGTTGTCCAGCAGCAGGGCCGCAAGGCCGCGCCCGCTCACCTCAAGCCGACTGCCCTGCTGCGACCATACCACCTCGCACTCGTCCACCACGCCGGTGAAAACAAGTCCGTTGTCATGCCACGCGGTAAACCGCGCCGCTTCCGCCAGCACGCTGTCATCCCCGCAGGTCCAAAGGCAGCTCACACGAAAGCTGTCGCAGGGGGTTGCGCAGCCGTATTCCAGTTCCCATTCCACAAGCTCAGGCAGTTCATAGCTCACATCCGAGCCTGTGATCAGATATGCCTTCACCCCACCGTCACCTCCCGCCCCACGCGGATCAGATTTGGGTTTTTGATCTGGGGATTGCATTCAAGCAGCCGGGCCACAGTAGTGCCGTATTTCTTTGCGATCCCCCACAGGGTGTCCCCCTGTACCACGCGGTGGACCTTGGCAGAAGACACGCTCTGCTGTATATCTTGTTTTCGCTCCTCCTGAGCCAACTGTCCATCGTAATACTCCAGATCCTCCCAGAAGGTAAATGTATAGCTTACATAGTCCGCTCTGGGCTCCTGCTTCAGGGACAGCTCCACAAAATATGCGTTGGCCGTCTGCCACAGGGGGTGGACAAGCAGTCCGGGCCCCTGCTTGTAAAACACATTGGCCAGCGCACCAAACTGTGCATAGGCATCCTCACCTACAAACTCCCCTTCTCCGCGCATGACCCGTCGGGTGCGCCCCAGATCCTGCAGATGATAAAGCCCATAGGGCACTTTATTTACCGCCATCTGCCGCTCATAGTCGATGGTATATACTCTGGGGTTGTGGGGCCATACATAGTCCTTGTATCTCATTGAGGTCAATTGCAATTTCTTTCACCTCTCCCCTGTCTTGCTCACAGCAGACCCAGCGGTCCGTCATACCGGCGTGCATCACGCTCAAAAGCGGCATCTACCAGACCCACATAGTCCACCGCCGCCGCTCCCGTTCTCACAGCAGCCCCTGCGCCGGGAATGTACTGCATCGCAGACACAGCCGTTCCACCCTGCCGCTCTCCGGTCTGTCCCTGCTCCCGGGTATGGGCACGAACCACCGCGCGGCTGAGCCGTTCCATTTCCAAAATGATGTCCGGCCCGGTATGTGGGCGGCTGTTTCGGATCGCCTCCCGGTTCTGCCGCACCTCCGTTTCCTCCCCGCCATCAACTTCTGGAATCTTCCTCACAGAGGCGAGGCCGACCCTGACCGCTTTTGTCCATTGCAGGTCCTGCTCATTCTCCTGTTCCTCTTCGGCCAAAAGTTCTTCCAGATAGTCCGTCATGTAACCTCACCCCGTTTCATCTTTTCAAAGCGTGTTTCATCAAAACCGCCGTTGACCGCCATGTCCGTATGTTCCAGCGGCACGCCGCAGGCAAAGCACCGCTGTTCCAGCGCTCTGCTGCGGCAGGAGGGGCACAGGCCGTCCAGTTCCTGTTCGTCATCCAGCATGAGGTTGGCCGCGCACCACAAAAAGTCCCGGTCCTTCATCTGTCGGACGCGATGCTCCGTGGGCAGGGCTGAAAAGGATCGCAGCACGCGCCAGTACAGCCGCTCATCCCGGGCGTGCTCCAGACTTTTTTTAATGCGTCCACCTCATCGCCGCCGGCGTCCGGTCCGGGATTGACCTTTCGGTTGAAGTCCGCCCAAAGTCCGGAAAGATTTCCGATCTGCTCCACGGTCATCTGCTCCAGCACCTGTTCCCCGCTCTGGAACACCGGTGCGTCATCTTTCAGCAGCGCCCGGGCCAAAAGGCAGGCGTTGGAACACAGCGCCCGCTCCCGTTCCTCCTGTGCAAGCCAGACCGCTTCCCGTCTTGCCTGCAGGATCTCAAAGGCGGACAGCAGCCGCAGCTGCCGGCCGTCCTTCAGCTCCATCCGGTCCGGCCCGGCCAAAATGCCCCTGTCCATGCTTACACCTCCGTCTCGATGCGCTTGGAGGCCACAACCTTTACCTTTTCCAGCACCATACCGCCCAGAGATGCCTCCTCACTGATGTTGCTCCACCGGCAGTCAGAGTAAATGATCCGTCTGTCCGGCTTACAGATGACCAGAGAGAAGCTGTCCAGTCCGTAAAAATCAATGCCGTCCCGAATAGCCTCGTCTGTGGCATACAGGCGGGACAGTTCCAACTCATGCTTTACCGAACCTGCCACCGTAGCAACAGGTTCCTTTTCTCCGAAGGCCTCCACCGCAGTGCTGGTCTTTGTGGCCTTGGCACTGTAGCTCTGCACCACCGCCACCTTTTTGCCGTCCACTTCCAGATAGATGTCACTGCTGGTGGGAAATCCTGTGATCGTCATATTCTGCCTCCTTATACCGTGATGTGGGCGCTCAGCCAGATCTGATTGATGCCGTGGGTCACTGTGAAGGCGAAGTCCACCAGACAGCGGGTAGGCTCCTCACTGTCCTGACTGACCCTGACGCCCTCGTAGCCGGTGATGATTTCTCTGACCAGCTTGTTTTCCAGCTCCAGCACCACCTGAGACCGGATCGCACCCCGGCTCTGAGTCGTATTCTTGGCCCGGCGGAAGCGGGCCTTCAGTGCATTGCGGATAGTGGGGATCACATCGTCCACTACCAGAATGGCAGACAGATCCCGCCATGTGCTGTCGGCAGCGCCGTTGGTCTTGGTTCGGGTGGTCACGCCCCGTACCACACTTACCACGCCGCCAATGCACTCCACAGGCGTCACGCCGCCGCGGATCAGCACGTCCAGCTCGTTGTCCTCATAGCGCTGAGAAAGACCATATAGGCCGTTCAGCTGTGCGCCGCCCAGAGGGACGGCAGGGTCGGAAAGCCCGGCCACAGCGCCCGCCGCAGCAGCAGCCACCTGTACACCGGACAGGCTCTCCCCCTGCTCATCCAGACCGCCGGGAGCGACCAGCACCACGCGCTCGCTGTTCAGCTCCCGGGCGCGGCTCACAAGCTCGTCCACTGCCTCGTCCTTTCCACCCGCCGCCACGGCAATGCGTTCCTTTCCTGCTTCGGAGGCGGCGATCACACTGTCGCGCAGGGCCTGCTGCACCGCAAGCTCGGCGCTGTCACACAGGACAACACCCAGATCCTCCGTGGCCGCCATAGCAGCAAATGCCTTGTCGTAATCCCCATTCTCCACTGGGAATACCGCCACCTGTGCCGCGCCGTTGGTCAGCAGCAGCCGCACCAGCACGGTGACGTTTTCTGCCGTTTCAGGGCCAAAAGCCGCCACCGCCTCTTCATAGCGGGCGATGTTCCACATGCTCTTGGCGGGATCAGCCATTTTCACTGCCAAACCCACATTCTTTCGTCCCGCAGCGCCGCTGACCGCCGCGGAGGCGGCGTAGGAGGAGTAGACTCCCGGCCGCTCATGTGCTGTGATACTCATGTATTCACGTCCCCTCTCAAGGTAAAATCAAGGAAGGTGCCGGCCTCGTCGCCCCATGCGCACAGCCAGCCGTCACAACCAAGCTCGCTGCTCAGTTTGACCAGTCCCTCCTGTTCGTCGTATTCCAGTTCCTTCGCCGTCATTTCCTGTACGGTCAGCCCCCCGGGCTTGTGGGTCTGGAACACCCTGACCATCTGTTCAAAAAGGCTCCTGCATTCTTCGGCCGGCGTGCCGGGCGGAGCAATGATGTCCAGCGCAAAAACCAGCCGTGCCCTGCGTCCGTAGAGTTCCTTCCACTGTCCTGTTGCCTCGTCCAGCTTCTCCCCCAGATAGTCCTGCAGCCCCGCCGGGCTGCACTCCAGTTCCTTCAACGACACCAAAACCACCGGCCCCTCCAGCCGCTTCCTGCGGCCTTCCGGCCAGCAGGCCATGGCCGGCACGCCTCGTTCTTCCAAAAAGCCCGCCAGCGCACCCTGCAGGCTGTCCAATTCCATCACTCCACCTCCTGTTCTCTCCGGGTAAATACCGCCCACCAGTGAGACAGCGTGCCGCCCACATAGACCGGCTGCACCGTCTGTGGGCGATAGATCTCTCCATCCACCGCCACGCGGCACGTTCCTGCACACTCCAGCCGGGTGTCCGGCGGACCGATGTAAACGAACCGGTCACACATCACCTCACCCAGAGGGGAGGGGACGGACTGCTCCGTCCCCTTCTCCCTCACGGGCTGAAAAAAGGCTTTCACACCCACGCCCCGGGGCGACCATTGAGAATATACGGTCACATCCCGGCCGTAGCGAGCCAGAATACAGGCAAATGTCCCCTGCATCATCGGCTTGTCACCCCATAAAAAAGAAAATTGCGGTCTTTGACCCAACCGCCCATCAGCGTCATGGCCTGTCTGCGCAGCATGGCCGCCTTGCCCTGCGCGTCGCCGCCGTGAACGGTCAAATCTCCGGCGCTAAAGGACTGCGCCTGCCCCACGCCCCGGCTGACCTCCAGCCCGGACAGCGCAAGCCATGCCCCCGCCACCGCAAAACTCTCCGCGCACTGCTCAGGGGTCACGCCATCCCGCAGGGAGGCGGACAGTTCCTTTGCCGCCGCCTCACAAAGCGTGAACAGCAGTCCCTCCTCCTGCTGTGTGGGGTTGCCCAGAGCCCGGGCCAGTTCCATGATCTGCTGGGTCATCAGACACTCAGCACCTTGGCCGCGTCGGAAAACAGCTTGGCAAAGCCGCTGATGCTGGTGATGGCAGCGCGCTCCAGCTGACGGTCAATGAGCTTGTCGTACTCGATCAGCACATCGCTGCCCTTCACCATCTCCAGGGCATAGTTACGGTCCAGACCGATGATCTTGCCCTCAGGCAGAGCGGAAGTGCGCAGCAGGGTGGCGCCCAGAGGGGTTGCCAGCTTGCCGGTTCCCTGGAAGTTCAGGCCGGTCATGGGATTCTGGAACTCGGGCAGCTTGAGCATCTTGACCATCATGTCGTTGCTCACCAGCAGGGTATTCATCTCATAGGGATCGAACTTGGCCCAGAAATCCACCAGATCGTCATAAGTAAGCACGCCGGCAGATGCAGCCTCATACTCCACAGCGGGATTGTTGTTGCCGTCGCCGTTGATCAGCACGTCAATGGCATCCTCCAGATGCATGCGGTTGATGTGTGCGCCGATCTGGCGCAGGGTAACGGAAAACAGATCCAGCTTCTGGTGGCGGATGGCCTCGTAGGAGGCCACCAGCATGCGGCCGCGCTTATGCAGCTTCACCAGATTCTCCTGCACCTTGACGGTGGTGCTGGGGATGGCCGCACCCTCCTCCACACGGCGCAGCTGCTTGGCGTCGTCGCCGGTCTGGGCGGTGATGGAGCGGTAGTCCATGCCGTCAAACTCGGTAACGGCGGCAGTGATGTTGGGCAGCAGATTCTGCTCCTCCATACCCTGACGCACGGCACGGGCGATGTACTCGGGGAACAGCACCGCAGAGTCAGCGGTGCGGAAGAACTTCTCCACCACGTCACTGCCGGCACCTTTCACCTTGATGTCAAAACGCTTAAGCTGACGCTGAAATGCGTCCATGCCCTCCATAGAGGTGCCCTTGTACTGCTGGTCGGGGTCCATGCTCTCCAGCACCTGAGTAAAGGTGCGGCCGGCCTGCTGATACATACCCTTTTCCAGCTTCAGATTGTCAAACTGATATGCCATTTCACATTCCTCCTTATCACAGACAGATAACAGCGGTTCCGCCCACTTCGTCCACATCGACCACCAGGGCGCTCACGCCGTCCTCGGCGGCCTTCACACCGCCGGTACCGTTGGCCGCCAGCTTCACGTTGCCCAGCTGCAGGGGCAGGGTGGCAGCGACCTGCACAAAGCCGTCCACCTGTACGGCCACAGCGCCGTTCTTGACGCTGCCGGCCACGCCGCAGAAGGCGTCGCCCTGCTGGCAGGGACCCACAGTGCCGTTGCCGGTCACCTTGACCACCTGACCGGCCTGCACGCCCTCCTGGGCGTCAAAGGTCACGATCAGACTGCCGATGTCTTCAAAAGAAATCTTGCTCATGTTACTTCCTCCTGTTTAAATTATCTATCCTCGTGCGGCTCATGCCGCGGGGATACTCCCTCAGATAAGAAAGGCGCCGTCCCCGTCCGGGACCTCCCGGGCATCCTTCCCGTGGTCAAGCTGCGTGACCAGCGGGAAGCGCTCAGCGGCCTGTCTTGCATAGACCCGCTTGAGCTCCAACAGCTCCCCTTCCTCCAGCTTTTCGGTGATGCCCTCCATCACCTTGTGGTCGATGCCGTCCCGACTCAGACCGCACAGGCGGACCACCTCCCGGCGCAGGGCAGACATGTAGCGTCTGCCCACGGCAGCCTCATGCTCCAGCTGCTCCAGCTCGGCGGTGCAGCCCTCCTTCTGTGCCAGCTGCTTCAAAGACACGGCACGCTTGCTTTTCAGCACGCCCGCCTTGGGCTGAGCAGGCACCGCCACAAAGGACCACTCAAAGGCGTCCGCCGCACCCTCCAGCTTGGTGTAGCACAGCACTCCGTCGTACACCTCGCCCTTGCGGTGGCTGCAGCTGCCCGCCGCCTTGCCGCAGACGGAGCATACCGAGCGCTCCACAGCGCAGCCCACGCTCACCTCGCGCAGGATGCCGCCGTCCAGCTGGGCGATCAGCTCCTCATTGCCCGCTGTGCGCAGCAAATAGGCATAACCCTTCACATAGCGGTAGGGGTCGCCCACCGCAGTCAGCACGCCGGGCTCATCCACCACCTGTGTGCGGTAAATGCGGGCAGTCTGCCCCGCCGCCGACCAGTTGTGGTCAAAAATGCCCGTCTTGCCCACAAACAACTGGGCCAGCTTGTCCAGCGTGCCGGTTTCAAACCGTTCGCCGTCCCGGTCCACCTCGTTGTCGCACAGCCGCACAGCAAAGGTGTATACCTCCTCAGCCGTCAGCTTTTTTCTGGTGAACCGGTTGATCTGCTCCAGTTCCGCCGCGTCCACGCCGGCCGCGCCGCCGCAGCACGCCTGTTTTGTCACGTTCATTCCTCTACTGTCTCCCCTTTCAAATTTTCAGCCTGACGGCGGTAAAGCTCCGCCCTGGCCTCCTCCACCTGATCCTGCAGGTTGATGTCCGTCCACTGGACCGTCACGCTGCCTCCCCAGCCCCGCAGACGCAGCCAGGTCTCACAGATGCGCTCCACCACCGGTTCCAGACTTCTGCGTATGGCGGTGATCTCGCTGGTCATCAGATCCGCCTGCTGACTGCTCATGCGCTCGGTGGACGACCAGGACAGGCCCAGCATAAAGGGCGGAATACCCGTGCGGGCGATCAGCTGCTCCAGGATCTGCCGCACGGGCACCTCGCTGTCCAGCACCTGATTTTCCGCACCGATGACCCGAATGTCCACATCGCCCATGGCCACAAAGTCTCTCACGCTGCCCTGACTTCCCGCCTGCATGGCCCGGCTCCACTCTCTGGCCACCTGTTCACACCGCTCTTTTGCATACAGCTCGTCCCCTTCGCCGTTTTTGCATACGACGGCGAAGCGCACGTTTCCCACTCTCTCCCAGTTCAGCCCGATCGTCTGATAGATCTTCAGCAAAATCTCCGCCATAAAGGGCATGGACCGAAGCAGGGATACGCCGTAGGGGTTGCCCGCCTCAGGCTGAAATGGGGTAAACAGCAGCAGTTCCTGACAGGGATACGGCTCCGGCTGTCCCACACCCGGACGGCACAGCTCAAATTCCAGCGGCGTGTCCCCCTCACGAATGGCCACCGCACCGGGGTCACACCATAAAAGGGCCGCCACATCCCGTCCCTGTCGGTCCGGAACGATCTCACCCACCGCTCTGCCGCAGGTGAGCATGCAGTCCAGATACCCGTCCAGAAACGCCTGAATGCCCCGCTGTCCCCGCCCGGCAGGCACTGTTTTCAAGAACCGGTCCAGTTCCTGCTGTGCCCGCTTGTCATCGGCCACCGCGCTGACTCCGCCGCAAAGGCGCACCAGCTTAAGGATGGCCGCGTCCACAATAGGGATGGCCTCCCGAATGGTCCTGTACAGCTGGTTCTCCCCCTCCTGCAGGGGAACGTAGCGGTCCAGCGCGCCAAAAGGATGCCTGCCCGTGTTGCGCACCTGTACCGCCGCCCCCTGTGTCCGGGACTGCTTCTTCTGAAAAATTTTCATCCGCTCGCTCCTTTTCAAATTCTGCTCTGCCGTGATATGCTTCCGGCAAACACCGGCATGCCCTCAGACCTGCCCGCGGCAATGGTGGCGGCAAAGTACCGGATGTCGTCCATGGCGTGATCGTTCTGCTTCAGTACCCGATCCCGGGCCGCATCCTCCTGCCACCGGTACAGACCGAACTCCCGGATGGCATCGGTACATCCGCTGCAGATCACAAGCTTCCCGCTGTGCAGGAGTCTTGCCGTGGTGCGTATGCCGGACAACACATCGTTTTTGGCCTTGATCACCGTCCAGCCCTCCCGCCGCAGCACCTCAATAAAGCTCGCGGCCGATGGATCCACCACCACCTGCGCGATCTTCCGCCCGCCTGCCAGCCGTCCCAGCTCATGGACGTATTCCCCGTCGGTCTTCTGCCGCCCTTCCCGTTTGGAGTCGTAGTAGTATTCGGCCACCCGATACCACACGCCGTCCCGCAGGCCCCACAGGCCAAAGGACGCGGGGTTCACCGTCCCGTAGTCGCAGGAGATGCTCCAGCGTTCCATCTCCCCCTCCGGCGCCCCGGGACAATCCTCCGCCCGGAAAAAGTCGTACACCAGTCCCTGGGCCGCCACCCATTCCCCCAGCACGAACCTGCGGTAGAATGTGCCGCGGAACATCTGCTCATATCTCTTCCTGACCTTATCCGTCAGAGCCGGGTTGTCCTGCATGATGAAATGGATGTAAAGGGCGTTGCGTTGTTTTGCCCTGCAGATCCACTCTTTGTAAAACCAGTGCTCCGGCCCCTCGGGGTTGCAGGAAAACCACAGCTTGGCCCCATCCACAGAGCATCGGGCACAGGTCTGCTCCACAAAAGAGCGGGGCATAAGCACCACCTCGTCCAGCAGTGCCCCCGCCAGCGTCAGCCCCTGGATCAGATCCGCGCTGCCCTCGTCCCTGCCTCCAAACAGGTAGAAGACATTTTCCCTGTCCCCCAGCTTTACGGTCAACTGATTGTGCGACCGCTGTTCTTTGCACTCAAACCCCAGCTGACACAGAGCCGGCACAAGATCGTGCAGCAGATTGCGGCGTACAGACTGTATGGTCTTTCCACACAGGGCAAAGGCCTGAGCGTCAAAGCACGCCATGGCCCAGCAGAAAAAGGACAGGCCCATGGACATGGTCTTCCCGCTGCGCACCGCGCCGTCACAGATCAGTGCGTCATACCCTCGGGTGGCCTTTCGGCACCACCATCGCATGACCTTTTTCTGCTTCGGAGAAAACTTACTGATCTCCAAGATCCTGATCATCCTCCCGGGCCAGCTGCTCCAGCGCCTTAAAAAAGCCTGCTCCGGTGTTTTTGTGTTCGTTGTCCAGATGCTCCAGCAGTACCTCCAGAATATGTGCCCTGTCGATCAGCTTGATCTCCGTCCCTCCGGACGCACCACGTTTGAATTCTCTGAGGGCTTTCAGCTCCAGTTCCGGGATGATCCCGGTCTTTTCCTCATCCAGAAATGCCAGCAATACCGCGTCATTCGCCTTCACTCCGGACAGACTGTACAGCCTGCGCAAAATCTGCTCCCGCGTGGGCTGTGTCGATGCTTTTCCCATAATTTCCACCTCACACGTGGGTTAAAATGGCTCCGACAGTGTACACAAGCGTTCACATTGCGGGAATTTCAAGAAAATACCTGCATTTCTTTTCGCATAGCCGCCTGCCTGCCTCCACATCCTTACCACCAGAACAATGATTTGGAGGAACCGCCCATGAAACGCGTGCTGCCCATCCTGCTGGCCGCGGCCCTGCTGATGCCCTGCGTCCATGCTGCCCCCGCAGACCTTCAGCTCAAAGCCCCCAGTGCCATCCTGATGGAAAAGGAGACAGGCACTGTCCTGTACGAAAACAATCCCCACGAGAAGCTGGAGCCCGCCAGCGTCACCAAAGTTATGACCATGCTTCTCATCATGGAAGCGCTGGACAGCGGCCGTATCAAAGGTGAAGACATGGTCAGCGTCTCCTCCTATGCTGCCGGCATGGGCGGCTCACAGGTCTTTCTGGAGGAGGGGGAGCAGATGTCCGTACACGAAATGCTCAAGTGCATCGCCGTCTCCTCGGCCAACGACGCGGCCGTTGCCATGGCAGAGCACCTTGCGGGCAGTGAGTCCTCCTTTGTGGAAAAAATGAACGACCGCGCCGCACAGCTTGGCATGTCGGACACCCATTTTTCCAACTGCACCGGTCTTCCCATCAGCGACCACTATACCTCCGCCCACGATATCGCCCTCATGTCCCGCCAGCTCATTCTCCACCACCCGGATATCCGCACCTACACCACCATCTGGATGGACAGCATCCGGGACGGTGCGTTCGGCCTTTCCAATACCAATCGCCTCATCCGCTTTTATAGCGGTGCCACCGGCCTGAAAACGGGCTTCACCGACTCCGCTCTCTACTGCCTGTCCGCCACCGCCGAGCGGGACGGCATGGAGCTCATCGCGGCCGTCATGGGCGCCCCCACCTCCGACGACCGCTTTCAGGCCGCCAAAACCATGCTGGACTACGGCTTTGCCAACTACTCCCTGACCACCGTCCACCCTGACCAGGCCCTTGCCCCCGTGGACGTTCTGGTGGGCAAAGCCGCGCAGGTACAGCCCCGCCCCGAGCGCCAGTGCCGCCTGCTCCTGTCCAGGGACAGCGCCGGACAGGTGACCACTCAAATCACCCTGGCCCCCAATGTGGAAGCCCCCGTGGAGGCCGGCCAGCGGCTGGGTCAGATGACCGTTCTGGTGGACGGTCAGGTGCGTGATACCGTCCCCTTGGTGGCCGACTGCTCCGTGGAGCGGCTTGCCCTGACCGACATCTTCTCCCAGCTCCTGCACCGCCTGCTCATGGCGGGCTGAAGCAAAAATTTCCCGGAAAAGCGATCGCTTTTCCGGGAATATCCCCGCTCTGTACATTTTCCTGCCGTTTTTTGTTCCTTTCCGGAATCCTTTCTTCCGCTGTAATCCACCCCTTGACTGTATCCGTTATTAGTTGTATAATTTATATAAAATAAGTGGCTGTTTTTCGTATATTTGTTGTAAAATATCACAGCGCTTTTTTGAGCCGTTACTTTTTCTTTGATTTCAGGTGCGTTTATGAAAAAAAAGCAAAAAAATCCAACCTCTTTCGACCGCTATCTCGGACTCGAAGCCTTCACAGACGGACGCTGTACCAACGCCTGGCGCTACTTCGGCGCGCGCCCCCGCTGGGACGGTCAGGAGGGCTTCTTCTTCCGCGTCTGGGCCCCCAACGCGTGGAGCGTCTCTGTCTTCGGCCCGTTCAACGGCTGGGACCCCCGTGCTTTCTTCCTGCGCAGAGTGGAAAACGGCATCTGGGAGGGCTTTGTCCCCGGCCTCACCACCGGCCAGGCCTATCAGTACGCCGTGTGGGACAGCGCCGACCACTATGTGGGCAAGGCCGACCCCTATGCTTTCTGTTCCCAGCTTCGCCCTGATACCGCCTCTGTCCTGTATGATATCGAGGGGTATGAGTGGGGCGATTCCAAGTGGCTTGCCCACCGCCGCCGGCACCGCCCCTACAACCGCCCCATGAACATCTATGAAGTTCATCTGGGCTCCTGGCGGCGCACCGGTGAAGGAAACTTCCTGTCTTACCGCGACATCGCCCATTACCTTGTCCCCTATGTCAAAGAGATGGGCTACACCCACGTGGAACTGCTCCCCGTGACCGAGCATCCTCTTGACATGTCCTGGGGCTACCAGTGTACCGGCTACTTCTCCGCCACCAGCCGCTTCGGCACACCTCACGACCTGATGTACCTCATCGACCAGCTGCACCAGGCCGGTGTGGGCGTTATTCTGGACTGGGTCCCTGCCCACTTCCCCCGGGATGCCTTCGGCCTGTACCATTTTGACGGCACTCCGACTTACGAATATTCCGACCCCCGCAAGGGCGAGCACCCCGAATGGGGCACCAACTGCTTTGACCTGGGCCGCAGCGAGGTGCGCTCGTTCCTGTTCTCCTCCGCCATGTTCTGGCTGGACCAGTACCATGCCGACGGTCTGCGGGTGGACGCGGTGTCCTCCATGCTGTATCTGGACTACGCCCGCAGTGACGGCCGTTGGATGCCCAATGTTTACGGCGGCCATGAAAATCTGGAGGCCGTGGACTTCCTCCAAAAGCTGAACACCGCCATCTTCGCCGCCCACCCGGACGTGCTGATGATCGCGGAGGAGGCCACCTCCTGGCCTCAGGTGACCCACCCGGTGGATCAGGGCGGTCTGGGCTTCAACTTCAAGTGGAATATGGGCTGGATGAACGACGTGTGCCACTACCTGAAAATGGACCCGGTGTACCGCCAGTATCACCACACGGATCTCACCTTCTCCCTCATGTACGCCTTCAACGAAAACTATATCCTGCCTATCTCCCATGACGAAGTGGTGCACATGAAGGGCTCACTGATAGGTAAAATGCCCGGCAATGACGAGCTGAAATTTGCCGGTGTGCGCTCTTTCTACACCTATATGCTCACTCATCCGGGCAAAAAGCTGATGATCATGGGCAGCGAGCTGGGCCAGTTCAACGAGTGGCACTATGAGTATTCTCTGGACTGGCACCTGCTGGAGTACGAGCGCCACCAAAAGCTCCGCGACTTCTTCAAGGCCGCCAACAATCTCTATCTGGAACAGCCCGCCCTGTGGGAGCGGGATACGGACTGGAGCGGCTTTGAGTGGCTGGAGGCAGACGATGCCCAGAGCAATACACTCGCTTTCCTGCGCAAGGCTGCCGACGGCAAGTTCCTTCTGGTGGTGTGCAACTTCTCACCCGTCCACCGCAATGGGTACCGTGTGGGACTTCCCTTTGCGGGGACCTATGCCCCGCTGTTCAATTCTGAGTGGACGCAGTTCGGTGGTTCCGGGCTGGGTGACCAGTCCCCCCTGAAGTCCGAACCCATCCCCTGGCAGCGTCAGGAGCAGTCCATGGTCATCGACTTGCCCCCCATGTCCAGCGTCATCTACCGCTGCGTCCGCAAAGCCCCCGCACAGGGCTCAAAAAAGAAATCTTGAGGTGATCGGAATGAAAAAAGAATGTGTCGCCATGCTTCTGGCCGGAGGGCAGGGCAGTCGTCTCTACGCCCTGACAAGCCATGTAGCCAAGCCTGCCGTCCCCTTCGGGGGCAAGTTCCGCATCATCGACTTTCCCCTTTCCAACTGTGTCAACTCGGGCATCGACACAGTTGGCGTGCTGACCCAATACCGCCCGCTGGAGCTCAACCGCTACATTGGCTCCGGCCAGCCGTGGGATCTGGACCGGTCTGACGGCGGCGTACATATCCTGCCCCCTTATATGCGCGAAGGGGATCAGGGCACCTGGTACAAAGGCACCGCCAACGCCATCTATCAGAACATCGGCTTTCTGGATATGTACGACCCGGAGTACGTGGTCATTCTCTCCGGCGACCATATTTATAAGATGGACTACTCCAAAATGGTGGACCACCACAAGCGTACCGGTGCCGCCTGTACCATCTCCGTGCTGGAAGTCACTATGGAGGAGGCCCGCCGCTTCGGCATCATGAACGTGGATGAAAATGATGTCATCTACGAGTTTGAGGAAAAGCCCCCCCAGCCCAAGAGCAATCTGGCCTCCATGGGCATATACGTCTTCACCTGGTCCAAACTGCGCCAGCACCTGATTCTGGACGAGGTCGATCCCAACTCTTCCAACGACTTTGGCAAGAATATCATCCCCAATATGCTGGCCGCGGGCGAAAAACTGGTGGCCTACCGCTTCCAGGGCTACTGGAAGGACGTGGGCACCATCGACTCCCTGTGGGACGCCAATATGGATATGCTGGCCCCCCGCACCAGCATCGACCTGTATGACCCCAGCTGGCCCATCTATGCCCGCACCCCTGTCCAGCCGCCCCACTTCACCGGGCCTGATGCCGTGGTCTCCCACTCTCTGGTCACCGGCGGCTCAGAGGTATACGGCACTGTGGAAAACTCCATTCTCTTCCACTCCGTCACCGTTGAGGAGGGGGCGCAGGTCCGCTACTCCATCCTCATGCCCGGTGTCACCGTCCGTGCCGGCGCAAAGGTGGAATACGCCATCATCGCGGAAAACGCCGTGGTGGAGGAAGGTGCCTGCGTAGGCTCTCCCCCCGACGGCACCGACCCGGACTGGGGCGTGGCCGTTGTGGCCGGCGGTGTCACCGTGGGTGAAAAGGCCACCGTCACCGCCCATGCCATGGTCCGCGAAAACGTGAAAGGAGGCGACCGGGTGTGAACGATCTGCATGGTATCATCTTCGCTTACCACTCCAACAGCAATCTGGGCGAACTGACCCGCCCCCGCAATACCTGCTCCCTGCCCTACGGCGGCCGCTACCGCCTGATCGACTTCATGCTGTCCAATATGGTCAATGCCGGCGTGTCCGACATCGGCCTGATCGTCCATGAAAATTATCAGTCCCTGCTGGACCACGTGGGTTCGGGCAAGGACTGGGACCTGAGCCGCAAGCACGGCGGCCTGCGCATCCTGCCCCCCTTCAGCACCGCCGAAAGTGCTCAGGGCGAGTACCGCGGCTCCATGGATGCCCTCATCGGCGTGTCCTCCTACCTGCATAATATCCGTCAGGAATATGTGGTCATGGCCTGGGGCGA
>JAGAMC010000030.1 GCA_017624915.1 Oscillospiraceae bacterium
GATCACATAGTGAGCATCGCCGGCAAAAAGTTCCTGATCTTCTTCAAGCACGTTGGCAGATTTGAACGCAGCAGGAGCACCGTAAGCCAGTCCGTTTGCCTTTTCGCTATCAAAGGCAAAGCCCAGAGCCATATTGCCGATGCCCATATCATCATTGGCCTGCAGTGTGATCGCACTTACCTGCAGAATCTCAGACAGCTTGATGTCCTTGCCGTCCTTGTTCATGCCCACATTCTCGTCAACAATGTTCATGTTGACAGCATACTTCAGAGCCAGAGACCCCTTGTTCTCGATCTTCAGGGCTGCCACCTCGGTATGACCGGGCTCCCACAGACCCTTCTGGAACAGGTCGGCAGCCCCGTCAAAGGGCTTCCAGTTCTCGCCGTCAAGGGTATACTGAACTTCAATGTCCAGATTGCCGGCGGTGATGGTGTTCTTTGCGCTTGCCGCAGAATCGGTAAACCACGCGAAGGTGGTTCCAAGCAGCATGGTAAAGCACAGCAGGAGCGCCAGAGCACTGCTGAACAATGCACGCTTGGTGGTTTTACTGTTCGTCATTTTGATTGCCTCCTTGTAAAATTTTCCTTGACGAATCTATAGAAACAGCCTCTTGCTGTATCTACCTCACTCTTCCTTTGCCTGCACACCCGAAGCTGCAAGCTGCTCCTTCAGCGCCTGAAGCTCGGCCATCATCTGCGCGGCCTGTCTGCGCTCCTCCTCGATCTGGGCCCGCTGCGCTGCGATCTCCTCCATCTGCTCTTTCTTATACCTGCGGAACAGCTGGATACAGCAAAGACCCTGATACAGAATGAGCAGCAGGAAGGGGACAAAAATGCACAGGATATAGCCGGGTGTTGTTTTCAGGAACAGGAAGAAGCTGCCCACACCGGGCACTCTGCCCGTATATTTGCCCAGCACATAGCTATAGGTCACCACCGCCTCGTCATCCGTGTCGGTGGTGGTGCCGTAAGTAACAAAGCCGGGATCCCCGCCGGGGGCTGTGACCAGTTTGCGGATCTTGTGGGTCACGGTCTGACCGTAGTTGTTGCTGTTCTGAGAGGTAAACGCGATAATGTCCCCTTCCCTCAGCGTGGTGGGGTCCACATTTTTCACAAAGACAATGTCTCCTGCGTCAAAGTCCGTGGCCGACATGGAGTCGGAGCTGACGACGAAGAACTTATAGCCAAATACGCTCCGGTTAGCCTGGTCAAAGGTGTTGACCGAAATAACGGTGAAGATCATCATGCCCACGGCAAACACCACCAGCAGCCAGACCAGCACGTTTTTTATGATTTCAAGCGTTTTTTTCATACTCACTTACCTTCCGTCAGTCAAACTCCCTGTTTGGGTTGTTCTTTTCCTGCACCGCATCGGCACACAGGCTGAACTTCAGCGTCTGATCCTGAGATGCATTGGTGCTGTTTTTCGGGAAATAAAACCGGAGGGTCAGATCCCTGCGCTCACCAAGCCCAAGCAGGTCGTCTGCCGCGCCCACGCTGGTACGTGTCATCTCCCCTGCCGTGGCGGAAAAAAGCTCTTTATCCCCATCCAGAACGGTGACCTGCAGCACATCCGCAAGGCCGCCTTCGATATCAGACAAATAGATCTTGTAGTACACCGCACAGGTACTTTTATTCAGGATATAGAAGGGCTTTTCCACCGTCATTCCCGGCTCAAACAGATATTCATGCTCCTCAATGACCGGCTCGCCGCCGTTCAAATCAATATTGACGATACCTGTTTTAAAGTAGTTGTTATCTATCCGCACAGTGGCGTGATACAGCGCGTAAGTAGTCAGACAAAGGCAGCAGGATAGAAGAACGATCACAAAAAAGCCGGCGGTCACCCGCTGCTGCGTTTCATATCTTCTGCCCATCTTCTTCCTCCTCCCGCTTTTTTCTCCATAACAGGATCAGCGCGAGCACGGACGCTCCCATCACTGCCAGCCACCGGAAAACGTCCCCGCTATCCCCCGTCTTGGGCGGATCGACCAATTCCCCCGGCTCATCCGGATCGACCGGGTCAACGGGGTCAACGGGATCAACGGGGTCGACGGGATCGACGGGATCGACGGGGTCGACGGGATCGACAGGATCAACGGGGTCAACAGGGTCAACGGGATCGACAGGATCAACGGGGTCGACCGGGTCAACAGGGTCAACGGGCTTGCTGGGCGTCTGACCGCCGCTGCTGCCTTCCTCCACCCACCAGCGGAAGTCGGCCGCAAGCTCCTTGCCCATGTACTCATTGCCCACGCTGGTGTCCAGATAGGCGGTTATATCATATACCAGTTCGTCAGTTGTCCGGTTCGATGAGGACAGGCGGTGGTTGACGCTCTCCGGCATATCCCGCATCAGTCCATCGTACAGGGTCTCCCCCGTGGTGCGCAGGGACACTTTGCACTTGAGCACCTCAGCCAGTTTTTGGTAACCGCTCAGAATATCCGCATGGAATCGAACCGTGATCGTTCCCCTGTAGGACACCTGCACAAAATACGATTTTGTCTCCCGGTCACCGGGGAACATGTTTCCCAGATGGAACGCGGTGCTGTCATCCGGATGATCGCGGTAGATGGCAAGAGTCACCCCCCTCGCGCTGTCTGCGTCCACAGTGTGGCGGGCCAGCCTGACGGGCAAAACGGCTTTGGGGATTTGCTGCTCGCGCAGGCGGACGATCCCGACACCGGTAGATATGGTGCTGCTCAGGCGCTTGCTCTTTACAGAAAACTCACTCCCCGCAGTAATGTAGTTGTCCTCCACCACAGGATACTTCATGCTCCGGGCTAAAAAATCAACAATGTATATGCCCGCCAGCGCAGAAAGACTCACCACAAGCAAGAGCATGATCACTGCAATGATCGCTTTTTTCCCGCTTCGCATCAGCTTCCCTCCCCCTTTTTATTCTCGGGAGCAATTATTTTCCAAAACCAATTTTTCTTTTTCTTTTGTGCTGTTGTGTCTCTAACAGCATTTACCGGGCTGTTTATGCATTTCGAACACACCCACTCGCCCTCCGGGATGATCGCGCCGCAGCAAACGCACCTGTCTTCCATATATACCTCCCTGCGGCTTGTCACCATTGTCTTGTTACGATCAAATCCGGTATAGTTTTACCGGCGCGGGGAAAGATGCTCTTAGATTCAAATCGCCTCGTTTTCATATCCTGCGCTGTCCATTCAGAGCCTTTTCCCCGGTCCCGCCCCCAAAGGCCAGCATATAATTCCAACTTTTAAATCTTCCTGTTTTCTGAAATAAACCGCTTGTTTTTGAGAAAAACAGAATGATTGGAAACAAAATCCGCATATTTATTTTATTTTTCGCAGAGTTCGGCACTCTGTGCGCTGATTTGAGAAAAAAACCAAGCTTTCGACAACCAAATAGAAAGCTTGATTTTTGTTTTCACAGAGTTCGGCACTCTGTGATCGTATCTTTTTTTGATTTAAGTGGCTAAAGTGTAGCATAAAAACCCTGATAAATCAAGGGGTTCGGGGAAATTTAGCAAAATGAAGCAATCGAGGACAGAAAAGCAAAGAATGTTTGTGGGTTTTGAAGAACCCCTTGTAAACACAAAAGTGCGCAGTCAAATAAGCAGTCAGGATCAGAGTGATTCCGGTGGCGGCACCGATCATCATGCAGGAGGGCGCGAAAATGTCTAAAGGAGAAAACATTTTCAAGCGGAAAGATGGGCGATGGGAAGCCCGGTATATTAAAGGCTATGAGTTGTCAGGGAAAATCAAATACGGATTCTGTTACGGAAAGAGCTATAAAGAGGCCAAGGAAAAAGTTACAAAGTGTAAAGCGGCGCTGCTAAGCGGAAAACAGCCGCCGCGGGCAGGCACACGGCATCGCTTCGGGTACTATTGTGACCAATGGCTGACAGGAAACAGGAACAGGCTGAAAGAATCCACCTATGTCAAATACTCTACCATACTCGAGCGGCACATCAAGCCAAAATTGGGCGGCTGCTTCCCGCTTGGAATTACAACGGGGCTGATACAGGCGTTTTCCGATGAGCTTGCATCGGAAGAAGGCCTTGCGCCCAAGAGCATTAAGGACATTCTGGTCGTACTTCATTCTGTTCTGAAATACACAGCAAAACAGTTTCCCGGTACCTTTCCCATGATAGAGATCGTCTATCCAAAGGAAACAAGAAAAGAGATGCGTGTTTTGTCCCGGGAAGAGCAGGAGCGTCTGATCAAGTATCTGCTGGATGACATGGATGAATGTAAATTTGGTGTGCTGATCGCTTTGTTTACAGGGATCAGGCTCGGCGAATTATGTGCTCTGCGCTGGGAGAACGTGTCCCTGAAGGACAAAACGATCAAAATAGCAAAAACCATGCAGCGCCTGCGGGAAGTGGAACCGAGCGGTGAAGCGAAAACAAGGATCGTGATCGGAACGCCCAAAAGTGACAGCTCTGTACGCACCATACCGATGACCGATTTTACTGCGGAGCTATGCTCGCATATGAACCAAAACGGACGCGCAGCTTATATTCTGACCGGGTCAGCAGACTATATGGAGCCGCGTACCTTGCAGTACAGATTAGAGCGGTATGCCAGAGACTGCGGGCTGGAGGGGGTCCATTTTCACACACTGCGCCATACCTTCGCGACCAGATGTGTGGAGGTGGGGTTTGAGATCAAATCTCTCAGCGAGATCCTGGGCCACTCTACTACAACCATTACCCTTGAACGCTATGTTCACGCCTCGTTGGAACTCAAGCGCAGCAATATGACAAAGCTTTCGGCCGTAGGACTGTAATTTTCCGCAGTCAAGCTTGTGTGTTAAATTCAAAACTTTTTGGGCTGAATAGCCGCAGCATCAGGATTTCCAAAACATATCGCACAGAGTGCCGAACTCTGCGAAAAAGCACAGCACCCAAACAAGAAAGCCTGCCACAGAACGCAGCTCTGTGACAGGCTTTTTTATCTTCTGCTGTACCGCTGTGTTCTGCCTTTAGACCACGATTTCTTCCCCAGTATCTATGAGTTTCCACTCTCTCTTTCCTTGATTTTTCGCCTTTTTCGTGTTAAAATTTTTTAGTTCTGTCCTTTTTGTCTGACATTTGCCCGGAATATGTTTCTTCTTATATCCGCAATCCCTTGTCCCGCAACACTTTGCTGTACTTCTATCATAAATCGTATATATTCGTTTGTCAATGCTATTATCGTATTTTTTCGTTTTCATTCTTTAGAGGAGGTGCACCCACATTGGACACCCTGACAGTTGTGGAAAATATCCGGCGCATTTGTGCAGAGCGAGGCACCACCCCCACTGTCGCCTGCAAGGAAAGCGGCGCCGGCAAGGATATGGTCACCAACATGAAGAAAAAAGGCACCCAGCCCTCCATCGAGCGGATCCAATTACTTGCTAAGTACCTCGATGTGACCACCGATGAACTTTTGGGCGAAAAAAAACAGCCCATTCCCTTCCCCGGAAACGGGCTGTCTGCAGAAGCAAGAAGTATTGGTGCTGCCTATGACCGAGCCACCGAAAAAGAGCGCAGCACGGTTCGTTTTATCCTTTCCGATTATCTGAATGGATCCGCCCCACCCAGAACCATGGCGGGCCGCGGCGCCCCTCAGCTAAGCGCCAAGGAGCTGTCCGAGCTTACTCACCCGGAGGAATCTGCCGAGCTTCCCTGATAAAGGGCTGGAATTGTTTATATACCTGCTGTTCCAGCGCAGAAATCAAAAACTTCCCTCGTCCACGCAGGACAAGCATGCGCTCTGCCCGGAATTGTGCCGCCTGCACAGATATGTTGCACAGCTGAGATATCTCCTGTGCTGTATACGCCTCAAGACCCCACAACACGCAGGCCGGCGCCAGCAGCCTGATGGCAAACCGATTGGCTGCCGCCTCAACAGGATCGGCCGCCACAGAAAAATCCCGTTTGGCTGCGCCGCCCTGCCCTGCAGCCACATGGCCAAGGACCAGATGTCCCAGCTCATGGGCAATGGTAAACCGAATCCGCGCAGGCGGCTTGTCCTGATCAAAGAGGATCACCGGTCTGCTGCCCTCAAAATAGAGCAGCCCATCGCCCTGTAAAGGTGTTTCTCCTGTCATAGTTATATCCCCGTACCGGTACACGCCCACACCAAGCTGCCGACAGATATGATTCAGATCCACCGGCAGTTTTTCTATGCCGCAGTCCAACAGGATCTTCCATGCCGCATCTCTGGTATTCTGATAGTCTTTATAGTTCATCGCCATCCCACCGGATATTTGATAAAAGGAAAAAGTACCGCAAGTTGGCCTACGGCCAATTTGCGGTGCTTTTTTGTATTGCTTGGGAACTGCCGGCCGCAGCTTATAAAAGAGCCGTCAGCCGGGACATGATCTCCCTGTCCGGCTCCGGCACGTCCGCCAGAGGGAACGGGATGGACAGAGCGTCATATTTGGACTGACAGAGCTTGCGGAATGGCAGCAGCTCCACCTTGTCCACACAGGGGTGGGCATCTCTGATCCTGCACAGCCGCTCCATATTCTGCACACTGTCGTTCAGCGTAGGAATGATAACCTGCCGCAGGATGGTGGGGATTTCCCGTTCATTCAACCGGGCCAGAAAATCCAGCACCGGCTGCAGGGAACAGCCCACGTGCGCCCGATAATCCGCGTCATCGGTGTATTTCACATCCAGCAACACCCGGTCCGTCACAGCAAGAAGCCGCTCAACGCTTTCGTTCATCAGCGAACCGGAGGTGTCCAAACAAGTATGGATACCCTGTGCCTTGCAGCGGGCAAATAATTCATATACTTCTGCCGCCTGCAAAAGGGGTTCTCCGCCGGAGACGGTAATGCCGCCCTCGGCGCCAAAGTACTCCTTGTACCGCGCTGCACGGCGAGCCAGCTCATCAACAGGCAGGGTCTCTCCCCCGCGCATATCCCACGTATCGGGATTGTGGCAGCACTTGCACCGCAGAGGACAGCCCTGCAGAAAGACCACAAAGCGCACACCCGGGCCGTCCAGTGTCCCAAGGGACTGTATGGAATGTATCCGGAGCATCAGATACTCTCGTGGAAGGTGCGGCTGATGACCTCGCGCTGCTGCTCCCGGGACAGCTTGTTGAAGTTCACCGCGTAGCCGGACACACGGATGGTCAGGTTGGGATACGCCTCGGGATTTTCATAGGCCTTGAGCAGGGTCTCCCGATTCATGACATTCACATTGATGTGATGGGCCTTCTTGGCAAAGTAGCCATCCAGAATGGACACCAGATTGCCCTTGCGCTCCTCCTCTGTCTTGCCCAACGTGTCGGGGGTAATGGAGAAGGTGTTGGAAACGCCGTCACGGCAGTCGTCGTAGCTGATCTTGGCCACGGAGTTCAGGGAAGCCAGCGCGCCGTTCTCTTCCCGGTTGTGCATGGGGTTGGCACCGGGGGCAAAGGGCTCGCCGTTGCCTCTGCCGTCGGGGGTGGCTCCGGTGTTCTTGCCGTACATCACATTGGAGGTAATGGTGAGGATGGACAGGGTATGGATCGCGTTGCGGTAGGTGGGGGTCTTTCTCAGCTCGGTAATGACCTTGTGGGTCATATCCTTGGCCAGCTGATCCACCCGGTCATCGTCGTTGCCGAACTTGGGGAACTCACCCACAGTCTCAAAGCCTTCGATGTAGCCTGCAGCATTCTTGATGGGACGCACCTTGGCATACTTGATGGCGGACAGGGAGTCGGTCACCACAGACAGACCCGCCACGCCAAAGGCCATCAGACGCTCCACCACGGTATCGTGCAGGGCCATCTGGGTCTTCTCGTAGGCGTACTTGTCGTGCATATAGTGGATGACATTCATGGTATTCACGTACAGCCGCATGAGCCACGCAATATACCCATCAAATCGCTCCATAACGGCGTCGAAGTCCAGCACATCCCCCTCTATCACGCCCATCTGAGGACCGATGTGCATATCACTGTTCAGGTCATAGCCGCCGTTGAGGGCGATGAGCAGGAGCTTGGCCAGATTGCAGCGTGCACCGAAGAACTGCATCTGCTTGCCCACCTTCATGGCGGACACGCAGCAGGCAATAGCGTAGTCATCGCCGTAGAGGGGACGCATAATGTCATCGTTCTCGTACTGGATGGAGTCGGTATCAATGGACACCTTGGCGCAGAAGCGCTTGAATGCCTCAGGCAGGGAATTGGACCAGAGGATGGTAATATTGGGTTCGGGAGCAGAGCCCAGCGTATACAGGGTGTTGAGGAAGCGGAAACTGCTCTTGGTGACCAGGCTGCGGCCGTCCTCGCCCATGCCGCCCACCACCTCGGTGATCCACATGGGGTCGCCGCCGAACAGCTCATTGTACTCGGCGGTACGCAGGTGACGGGCAATGCGCAGCTTTATGACGAAATCGTCCATCAGCTCCTGAGCGCCCGCCTCGGTGAGGATGCCGCGCTCCAGATCCCGTTCAATATAGATATCAAAGAAGGTACTCACGCGTCCCAGAGACATGGCCGCGCCGTTCTGCTCCTTGATGGAGGCCAGATAAGCAAAATAGGTCCACTGGATAGCTTCTCTGGCGTCCTTGGCCGGCTGAGAAATGTCACAGCCGTACATGGCTGCCATCTCCTTCATAAAGCCAAGGAATGCGATCTGCTGATAGAGTTCCTCGCTCGCCCGGGCGGTCTCTGCGGTAAAGTCCTGCTTGCCGATCTCGGCCTTGTCGGCCTCCTTCATCTGGATCAGGCGGTCCACACCGTACAAAGCTACACGGCGGTAGTCGCCGATAATGCGGCCGCGGCCGTAAGCGTCGGGCAGGCCGGTGATAACGTGACAGCTGCGGGCGGCACGCATCTCATCGGTGTATACGCGGAACACGCCGGTGTTGTGGGTGGTGCGGAACTTGAATTCCTGCTCCACCTTGTCACTGAGCTTATAGCCGTAAGCCTCGCAGGCCTGACGGGCCATACGAATGCCGCCAAAGGGGTTGACGCCGCGCTTCAGGGGGCTGTCGGTCTGCATACCCACGATCAGTTCGTTTTCCTTGTCGATGTAGCCGGGGGCATAGCTGGTCAGCGAGGACACGGTCTCTGTGTCGATATCCAGCACGCCGCCCTTTTCCCGCTCCTGACGAAACAGCTCACGCACCTTGCCCATGACCGTTTCCGTGCGCGGGGTCGCCTTGGCCAGAAAGCTCTCGTCCCCGTGGTATTCCTTATAGTTGTTCTGAATGAAGTCCCGGACATTGATCTCGTCCTGCCACGCTCCGCTGCGGAAGCCTTCCCAATTTGCGTGCATCATAGCTGCATCCTCCTTTTTAGCAACAAAAAATGGACAAATCAGCATAAACTGACTTGCCCAGACGGTCGGCTGCTCTGCCTTTTGCACTCCCCCGCGGTTGCCCGCTGATCCGTCAGTCATGCAAAGGTTTGTTGTTGTGCCAATATTGTATCCCATTCTTTTCTTCCTGTCAAACAAAAGTCGCAGAATTCCGCAAAAAAATCCTGTAACCTTTCGGTTACAGGATTTTTGGTCCGAGTGCTGAGATTCGAACTCAGGGCCTCTTGAACCCCATTCAAGCGCGATACCAAACTTCGCCACACCCGGAAACCACTGACTGGTGTTCCAGACAGCTTAGACATAGTACCACACCGCGACCGGTTTTGCAAGGGTTTTTTTCAAAAAACTTTATATTTTTTCTGCCATCTCCTGCCCTGCATCTCTGTTGAGTTCTCTGCTTCGCACAATGAACAGTTCATACAGGCGCGTGAGCATATTCCATGCGAACCGATCCATGCTCCCGGTCTGCTCAAGGCCGGATATCCGCTGCAGCCACCGGGTATTATATACCAACTGCCGCACGTGATAGCCGTCCGCGCAGGAGGGTTCGATCCCGTCAAGGATCCCGGAAAGGCTTGTAAACATTGTCTGAACAAGGGTCATGGTATCGTCCTGTTCCCCCGGCTCTACCTGAAAGGGCCGCACGGGAAATCCCCGCAGCGGGCGGGGTCGTGCGCGCTGCTGTTCCATCAGGTCAAATTGATAAACGATGGCATCCCAGGTCCGTTGATCCACCCGTCCGGTCACGGGCCGGGAAAATTCCCGCTGAAAGGTCATGACCGCCTCCAGCGTCTCCTCTCCGAACAGTCCGTCCACCGCCACGAATGGCAGCGCTTCATGGGCATAGGAAAGCTCTCCCAGCATATGCTGCAGGCTCCGGACCGGCTGGCCGATCAAAAAGCGTTCTTCCATCATACCATCGTCACTCCTTGCATATCCGATTGCCCCAAAGACAGTTCCCGCCCCTGATACTGCCGCATACGGGTGGTCGTTCCATAATCCACAGTGTCCTGAGATCCTTGAGCCGCAGCTGGTGTGCTTTGACTTTGTGCGCCGGGGAATCGGATCTCGTTGCGCAGATACTCATTCTCAAGGCTGGCAAATACCCGGTAAAGGGTGACCCAGGTCTCCTCCCCGGCCGCTCCGGTCTCATTCAGGCCGGCCGCCCGCTGGAATGCACGCACCGCAGCCTCCGTATCTGCGCCAAACACGCCGTCCACCTGTACCGGCGGGATCACATTGTAAAACTCCCCCACCAGTGACAGCATATACTGCAGGGCGCTCACCGCCTCACCCCGCTGCCCCCGGGACACCGTCCCGGGATACTGGAAGTTGACCCGGTAGAACCGCTGTCCCTCGCTGACCAGCTCGGACAGGTCGTTGATCCCATTGTAGAGGTAGACCATCTTATACCACGTGGCCTTGCCCACAATGCCGTCCACCGTCAGATTGAATATCTGCTGGAAGCGGCGCACCGCGGTCTCGGTGTTGGCATCAAAGACCGCCGCCGTGGGCCAGATCTTCGGAATGGCGGGATAGTCCTGCGAAATGCGGTTGATCATGACCTGGACCACAAGAACATATTCCCCGTAGTCGCCCCGGCGCAGGGGCGTACCCGGATAACTGTCCTGCGGGTCCTGAATGGGCGCATCGGTCACGATCTCAATGTCCTGCCCGTAGTAGTTTCTCAGAATCCGTACCGAATCATAGCCCCGCTGTGCAAGCTCCTGACTGCCCCACTGGGAGAGCCCGTCACAGGTGGTGGTGGTCCCGTTGCAGAACTTGGCGGACAGCGGCTCCACGAATCCAATGCGCCGAATGTAGTTGTCAAATATATCGTCAACGATAACGGATACACTTTCAAAGATGTTCCTGTCCCGGATAAATTTCTGGTCGTAAGCTGTAGTGTTGGTAATGTCAAAATCGTAGCCCTGACTGCGGTAAAACTGGGTATATACCCGGTTCAGGGCAAAGGAGATCTGGGCCAGCACATTGGCCCGGATGGCCGCCGGCTCCCAGGTCGGGTATATCTCACTGCTGGCTACATTCTTGATGTAATCGGAAAAGGATACCGTCACATTGGGCGCACTCTGCCTTGGAGTTCCCAGATGCACCGTAATGTTGGTCGGTATGTATGGAACAACGACCGGCAAACTTCCTCACCTCACAAATTCTGACCGGTGATCACCCGAACGTTGGACCGGCTGCCCCAGGACTCTCCCGCCACAAGGGGATCAAGCTCCACAAGCTGTAAGGACTGCTCGCCGGGGAATATCTGCACGTCTTCAATAAGCATCAGCTCGTACTCCGGGTGCTCCACCCAAATGTCACACCGGGAATATGGCTGCTGCCCCGCAGAGGGCCGGGTGCTCTCCGCAGTTGGTGGGGCTGTGATCCTGACGGGCCGGATGTTTCCATTCGCATCAGTGCGCTGTAAAGACAGCACCCTGTGTTTCCCGTCACTGCTCTTTTGCGTGATGACTACGGTGGCGTCTGCCACGGGCAGCTGTGCTCTGGATGTAAATGCCCGTACACCCAGCGAACCTGTCTGCGCCATAATTGTTGACTCCTCCCTTCAGCTGCCCTCAGGCAGCCGCTTTCTGCCCTATGGTATGCGCCGGCATCCGCAGGCGTTCTTGACAAACAGAAGGCCCGGGATGTTCACACGAACATCCCGGGCCTTTGCTGCTTTTCTATTGTTCCTCTCAGACTTTTGGGTGGCAGGCGTGATCACTGTCCAGCCTTTGTGTTTCTGCCGTTCCAGCTGTCCCGGCACATCTCCTCCACCGTCTTGTCTGCCCGCCAGTTCAGCACCTTCTGCGCTTTATCCACCTTGGCATAGCACTGGGCAATGTCTCCGGCCCGCCGGGGCGCGATCTCATAGGGCACCGTGCAGCCCGTGGCCTTTTCAAAGGCTTGTACCAGTTCCAGCACGCTCACACCGTGCCCGGTGCCCAGATTGACCACCTCAACGCCGGTGTGATCCAGGGTATACTCCAAAGCCGCAACATGGCCTTTGGCAAGATCGGTAACATGGATGTAATCCCGCACACCTGTTCCGTCTGGGGTGTCATAGTCGTCTCCAAAGACTGACAGCTTCTCCCGCTTTCCCTGTGCCACCTGAACGATATAGGGCATCAGATTGTTGGGTACGCCGTTGGGGTGCTCGCCCAGCAAGCCGCTCTCGTGACCGCCCACAGGGTTAAAATAGCGCAGCAGCACCACGGAAAGTTCGGGGTCTGCCGCCGCCGCATCCCTCAGGATCTGCTCGCCCATACGCTTTGTCCAGCCATAGGGATTGGTACATTCTCCAAGGGGCATCTCCTCTGTAAAGGGGACCTGATTGTCACCGCCGTAGACCGTTGCAGAGGAGCTGAACACAAATCGTTTCACCCCAAACTCCGCCATGACCTCCAGCATGGTAAGGATTCCGTCCAGATTATTGCGGTAATAGCGCACAGGCTGCTGTACGGACTCCCCCACCGCCTTCAGGCCGGCAAAGTGCACCACAGCATCCACCTTGTGCTCCCGGAATACCCGGCGCACTTCCTCCCGGTCGGTCACATCGCACCGGATGTCCACAATTGGGCGGCCGCCCACCTGTTCGATCCGCTCAATGACCCCGGGGTCGCTGTTGCAGTAGTTGTCCAGCACGATCACGTCGTGTCCCGCATCAAGCACCGCCGCCGCGGTATTGGAGCCAATAAAACCTGCTCCGCCGGTCATCAATACCTTCATAGTCCACCTCACTGGTTGGTTTTCTCTTCAGGTCGATTATACCTAATCACAACACAAAAGTCCAGCTATCGCCGCAACAAAAGATCCCGGACAGCGTTGCCACTGTCCGGGACCTATATTGGGTTATTTTACTTGATCATGGAAGCGACCTCGGCAGCGAAGTCGTCAGCCTTCTTCTCAATGCCCTCGCCCTTCTCAAAGCGCACAGCGTCCACGAAAGTGACGGTGCCGCCCAGAGCCTTGGCAGCAGAAGCCATATACTTCTCAACGGTAAAGTCGCCGTCCTTGACAAACTCCTGCTGCAGCAGGCAGTTCTCGGCATAGAACTTGTTCAGCTTGCCCTCGACGATCTTGACCTTGACCTGCTCGGGCTTGTTGGCCATCTTGGGATCGTTGTCCATCTGGACCAGCATGATCTTCTTTTCCTCATCCAGCACGTCCTGGGTGACCTGAGTCTTGTCCCAGAAGCGGGGGTTCAGAGCGGCGATCTGCATGGCAACGTCCTTGCCGATCTCGGTGGCGTCAATGCCGCCCTCGACCTTCAGGTTGACCAGCACACCGATCTTGCCGCCGGCATGGATATAGGGAACGGAGATGTTCTCGGCGAAGAAGTGGAAGCGGCGGACCTTGATGTTCTCGCCAATGACCAGAACCATCTCCTGCTGCTGCTGGGTAACGGTGTTCTCGGAGCCGGCGTACTTGCACTCCATCAGAGCCTCCAGGCTGGCGGGCTTGTTGGCGGCCACGGTAGCGGCAACACCCTTGACGAAGTCGATGAACTTCTCGTTCTTGGCCACGAAGTCGGTCTCGGCATTGACCTCGACCACAACGCCCATGCCGTCCACGACAGCGGCGTAAGCCATACCCTCGGCAGCGATGCGGCCGGCCTTCTTGGCGGAAGCGGCCAGACCCTTCTCACGCAGGATCTCGATGGCCTTGTCCACGTTGCCCTCAGCCTCGGTCAGGGCCTTCTTGCAGTCCATCATGCCGACGCCGGTCATCTCGCGCAGGTTCTGTACGTCTTTAGCGGTAATAGCCATAGTAATTAACCTCCAATTAAATCATTTGTTATAAAACGAGCGCCCGCCCAAACCGGCGGGCGCTCATAAGAGTCCGAATATTTTGAATTACTCGGCAGCAGCCTCAGCCTCGGCAGCGGGGGCATTGTCCTGACCCTGCTTGCCTTCCTGAATGGCGTTGGCCATGACGCTGGCGATCAGCTTGATGGCGCGGATCGCGTCGTCGTTGCCGGGGATGACGTAGTCGATCTCGTCGGGATCGCAGTTGGTGTCGACGATAGCCACGATGGGGATGTTCAGCTTGCGGGCCTCGTTGATGGCGTTGCGCTCCTTGCGGGGGTCAACGACAAACAGGGCGCCGGGCAGCTTCTTCATCTCGGTCACGCCGCCCAGATACTTCTCCAGCTTGGCGATCTCGCCCATGAGCTTGATAACTTCCTTCTTGGGCAGCATGTCGAAGGTGCCGTCCTCCTGCATCTTCTTCAGCTGGTTCAGACGGTCCACGCGGCCGCGCATGGTCTTGAAGTTGGTGAGCATGCCGCCCAGCCAGCGGGCGTTGACCCAGTACATGCCGACGCGCTCGGCCTCTTCCTTGATGGCTTCCTGAGCCTGCTTCTTGGTGCCGACGAACAGGATGTTCTCACCCTTCTCGCCCAGCTCACGCACGAAGCTGTAGGCCTCCTCCAGCTTCTTCACCGTCTTCTGCAGGTCAATGATATAGATACCATTGCGCTCGGTGTAGATGTAGGTGGCCATCTTGGGGTTCCAGCGACGGGTCTGGTGACCGAAGTGAACACCGGCCTCCAGCAGCTGCTTCATAGATACGACTGCCATTGTTTGTTTCCTCCTAAATTTTAGTTGTTACCTCTGGAATGTTCATCTGCCCTGCCAACTTTGGTATTCAAAGCACATGACAGGAAATCCCATTCCATGCGTAATGCTCGGATATTTTAGCATAATTGTTTCCGCTTTGCAAGCTTTTTTTCAGGTTTTAAACAACTTTTTTCTCAGCGGAATACCGTCCCCTCCGCATCCAGCGCCGAGCGCCGGTGGAAGGAGACAAAATCAGGGGCAAACTGGGGAAATTCCTCACAGAACGCCGCCCGGATCAGCTCCGGATTCAGTCCGGGATTCTGGGCCGCCAGCACCACGTCCACAGCGATGGTGTCCCGCCTTCCCTCTATCCGCCACTGCTTGATCAGGGGGATCAGATCCACTTGGGTAAAGCCCGACTTGGCCTTTTTGGACTTTTTGGTGACCACAAGGCTCTCCCGCTCCAGCATCTGCTTCAGCGCAGTCTCCGCACCTGTGGGCACGCCGGTCTCGTAATCAAAGGTAATGATGTAGTTCAGGTGGGTCAGGGCCTTGATGGGCCTGTCCGCCTGATAGCAGCTGTGCACGGTAATACCCTCGGGCAGCGCCGCATTCATGCGTGCAGGGACCTCCTCCTGACTGACTCCGTCCAAAAGGCCGAACTCCAAAATCTCGCACTCGCTGGAAAAGCCCACAGACAGCGGCAGGGCGATGGATACAAAGGCATGGGGGTTGAAGCCCTCGGTATGCTTGATGGGTATGTCGGCCCGGAAGAAGGCCCGCTGGAAGGTTCGCATCAGGTCAAGGTGGGAAATGTACCGGGCCCGGCCCGTCTTGGAAAACAGCAGACGGTGGTCAGCCATTGCACACACCTCCCTCAAGAAACTTGTTGGCCCCGCAGCCCGAGCACCGGGTGCGGCAGTCCGGCGTAGTGGTGGAGGCATAACACAGCTCCCGCTCACGCCACAAGAACTCCCGGCTCACCCCTACGCTGGGCACGGACCAGGGGAACACCTCGTCCTTTTCCCGCACGCGGTGGGCATAGAAGTCGCCGTCCAGACCGCAGGCCGCCAAAGCGTCCATCCAGCGCTGGAAATCAAAATACTCGCTCCAGGAGTCGAACTTGGCGCCGTGCTCCCAGGCCCACTCCAGCACGTCTGCAAGGCGGCGGTCACCTCTGGACAGCACCGCCTCCATATAGCTGGTCTGGGGATCGTGCCAGTTATAGGTGATGGACTTGTCCCGTTTCAGAGCGTCGCGCAGCAGGTTGACACGGCGCTGATATTCCTCCACCGGGATCTGAGCCTCCCACTGGAACGCGGTGTGGGGCTTGGGCACAAACCACGAGGTGGACACGGTGATGCGCACGCCACGGGCCTTGTTGGGGGCGCACTCGCGCCACGCAAAATAGACCTTTCGGGCAAGATCCGCAATGCCCAGAACATCCTCATCCGTCTCAGTGGGCAGCCCCAGCATGAAATACAGCTTCACACCGTTCCAGCCGCCGGAAAAGGCGGTGCGGCAGGACTGGAGCAGATCCTCCTCCCGCAGGTTCTTGTTGATGGCGTCGCGCAGGCGCTGGGTACCCGCCTCCGGCGCAAAGGTCAGGCCGCCCTTGCGCACCTTCTGCAGCCGCTCCATCAGATTCATGGAGAAGGTGTCCGCGCGCATGGAGGGCAGGGACAAGCTTATGTTGCGGGGCTGGCAGAAGTCCAGCAGGTCGTCGCACAGATCCACCAGACCGGGATAGTCGGTGGAGGAAAGGCTGGACAGGGTGATCTCCTGATAACCGGAGTCACAGCAGGCCTGCTTGCCCATCTGGGCAAGGGCCTTGGCATCCCGGCAGCGCACAGGCCGGTAAGCGTAGCCCGCCTGACAGAACCGGCAGCCCCGGATGCAGCCGCGAAACAGCTCCAGCATCACCCGGTCGTGTACGATCTCGGTGGAGGGGATGATGGTCTTTACGGGGAAATAGGCCTTGTCCATGTGCTCCACGATACGCTTGGTGACTGTGGCCGGCACGCCCTGTTCGGGGGTAATGGCGGCCACAGTACCGTCGGCGTTATAGGTCACCTCATACAGGGAAGGCACATAGATGCCGGGAATGTTGGCCGCTTCGCGCAGAAACTCCTGCTTGGTCCACTCCTCTTCCCTTGCACGGCGGTACAGCTGGATATACTCCAGGGTCACATCCTCGCCCTCGCCCAAAACAAAAAAGTCCACAAAGGGCGCAAGGGGTTCCGGATTATAACAGCAGGTGCCTCCGGCGACGATAAGAGGAGAAAGGCCGGTGCGCTCTTCCGACCGCAGGGGCAGCCCCGCCAGATCCAGCATATTGAGCACGTTGGTATAGGCCATCTCATAGCCCAGAGAGAATCCGATAATATCGAAATCGGCAATGGGATCGCCGCTCTCCAGACCGTAAAGCAGAACCCCCTCCCGGCGCATCTCCTGCTCCATGTCGCCCCAGGGGGCGAACACGCGCTCGCACCACAGGCCGGGCTGTTCATTCATCAGACCGTACAGAATGCGGCAGCCCAGATTGGACATACCGATCTCATAAGTGTCCGGGAAGCACAGCGCGTATCGGGTATCCACCTGCTCCCGGGGCTTTACCACGGCGTTATATTCGCCGCCCGTGTATCGGGCGGGCTTTTGCACTTTGGGCAGGATCCGTTCCAGCGTTCGATTCATGTCTGCACCCATCCTCTCAATTTGACATGAATCATTTTACCTGTTCAAACGCCCCTTGACAACCCCTTTTTCCGGCAACTTTCCAACAAACCTTTCCCCTGTACGCAGCACAGCCACAGGGCGATGACCAGCAGGGTCACATTGCCCCCCGCTCCCAAAATCACGATTCCACCAACCAGCACAAGGGCCGCAGCCGCCCGGTCAACGATCCGCTGCACCTGCTGCATCCTGTCCGGGCCAAGCAGCGGCTCTGCCACGCATACAAGGCATCTTCCCCCGTCCAAAACACTCAGCGGAAGCAGGTTAAAGCAGCCCAGCGCCAGATTCATACCCGCAAACACAAAACCCCTCTCCCCGCCCAATCGGGCCGCAGCCAATGCCAGCAGCAGGTTGACGGCCGGACCTGCAAGGGCACAGAGCAGCTCCCGGCAGTAGGACATGCTGCCGCTCAACCGCATCTCAGCCCCCGCAGCGCAAAGGCGCAGCCCGTCTACACACCCCCCCAGCAGCCGGATGGCTGCCCAATGCCCCAGCTCATGGATACAGGCCGCACCCAGTGCCGGCAGCAGCAGTCCCTGGGTGTCCCGGTAGTTCAGCCATGCCAGCAGTAAAAGAAAGCCGCCCGTGACCTCTACCCTGCCCCATCGCAGCACGTCACCCCTCCTCCGGGCGTATGTAGTGCATAGGGTCCAGACGCACCCCGTCAAGCCGCACCTCGAAATGCAGGTGCGGACCTGTGGACTTGCCTGTAGAGCCCACTTCAGCCACTTTCTGGCCAACCTGTACCTGCTCACCCGCTTTCGCGCTGATGCGGCTGCAGTGGGAATAAAATGTGGTCACGCCGTTGGCATGTTCTATGTATAAATATTTTCCAAAGTCGCTGTCCTCTCCCACATCTTTCACCGTACCGTCAGCGAAGGCGCATACAGCTTCTCCGGCGTCTGCGCCGATGTCCACACCGGCGTGTACGGCATAGCGCCCGATAGTGGGGTGGTCGCGGTATCCAAACTGTGAGGTGACAGTCCCTTTCACCGGCTCGGCAGTCTCCATATCTCCAAGCCACAGCCACTCATAGCTGTAATTTTCCGGCAGTTCTTCCCCCTGCACACTCACCGCCTGTACCACATCGCCCACCTTTCGCTCCGGTTCAGGTTCGGGTTCAGGTTCTGGCTCCGGCTCCGCCTGAACGGTCTGGGGCTTCAAATCCACACGCAGAGATTCAGGCAGCTGTTCCATCCTCAGGTAGCGGGCCGCCGCGTTTTCCGGGTCACCCGAAACCGACAGCCGCTCTCCCCACAGCACCGAGGCGGGCACAGCGGACAGCCGCTCGTCCTGCCCGGGAGCAAACACCTCCACGCAGAATTGCCCCAGCTCACCCAGTACCGACTCCTGCTCCGACAGGGCCCTCCCCAGCTGAGCAAAGGCCGCCCGGAAATCTGTGTTTGCCCGGATGACCGCCAGCAGCTGCGGCCCTGTCCGGGCGATTTTCTCAGGGAATACCCCTTTTCCAATGAAAACTGTCAGGAAAAGAACAAGACACAGGACAAGCTGCAGCAGCTGCCGCCTCTGATCCCGCGCCCTTTTCTCCCCGGATGTATTTTTCGCTGCTTTGTGTCCCCGTCCGTATGTAACACGCATGGGCAGTCCTCCTCTCGCAGGTCCTCTGCCCTACTCTATTCCCCCTTTCAGCCGATTATGTCCACAGAAAAAGCGGACGCACCTCTGGGTGCGCCCGCTCCGTAATCCCAATATTTATCCGAGCATTTTTGCCAGTGCGGGAACGATGTCCCTGATGACCGTATCGGTGGTGTTGACACACAGGTCATAGTTGCTCTTATCGCCCCACTTCAGCCCGGTATAGAACTCATAGTATCTGGCCCGGTTCTTGTCCATGTCACGGATCTGCTTTTTCATCTGCTTTTCGGTGATCTGCTCCTGGTCTGTACGCCGGTCCATGCTGCGCCGGACGCGGCTTTCCAGATCTGCATAGACAAAAATGCGGAATGGCTTTTCATTGCGCAGGATATAATCCGCACAGCGGCCAATGATCACACAGTCGGATTTTGCAGCCATCTCACGGATGATCTCACTCTGGGCCTGATAGACTGACTGGGCCTGCTTGAAGGCATAGTTCTCCACATAGGCAAAGCTGCGGCCGATGGTGATGGGCAGCAGGTTGTGGGGCTGGTGCTCCACAACGTTGCGAATATACTCCTCCGCCAAAGACGTATGTTTTGCGATCTGGCCCAGGATCTCCCTGTCGTAATACTCAATATGCAGTTCTTCGGCAAGGCGGCGGCCAAGCTCTCTGCCTCCGCTTCCGAATTCCCGTCCGATGGTGATAATGCGTCCCATGTAACACCCTCCTTTTCCCTGGATCTGCTTACAGTTATATTTTACCGCAAAGCCCTGCGGCGTGTCAATTATTTCCATAGCGTCGAATCGTTGAAAAAACACGGGCAGCCCCTCACAGGGCTGCCCGCATTCAGATCACACAGTTCTTTTAGGCTGATAGACGACCTCATTTACATTGTAGACCGTGACGAACGCCTTGGGATCGGTCTTGGCAATATAGTTCATCAGCAGTCGGTACTCGTTTTTGTCCACGATAACGATGACCTCTGTGCTGACCGCATTGGAATAGGCCCCCTTTGCCTCATAGAGGGTGGCGCCGCTGTGCAGCGTGTTGAGGACGTAATCAAGGATCTCCTCCCGATGGTTGGAAATGATACACACCCGCCGCTTGATGTTGCTGCCGAAAATAAAATGATCCAGCACCATGCCGTTGAGATATGTACCAAGAACACTGATCACCACGGTCTTCTTATCAAAGACCAGCGCAGAGGAGAATGCAATGCACATACCCGTAAGAGAAATAGCCTTGCCCAGATCCATGCGCAGGAACTTGTTCATGATTTTTGCCACAATGTCCAGTCCGCCCGAGGAGGCATTCTGTCCAAACAGGATGGACTGGCCGAGGCTGACCACAAACAGGTGGCAAACCATGTCAATAAAAGCATCTCCGGTAAGCGAGACATTTTCGGGAAATACCTGCTCCAAAATGCCGAGCATAACGGGCAGCAGGATGGAGGTGTAGATGGTCTTAGCCCCGAACTCCCTGCCGATCAGGAGAAACCCGAACAGCAGCAGCACCACATTGATAATCATGGTGATGACAGATACCTTCAGACCCAGCAGATCCTCCAAAACAATGGCAAGGCCCGCCACGCTGCCCAAGCTCAAATGAAAGGGCTGCATGAAAAAGAAGACTGAGGCGGCAATAATAGCAGTACCTACCGTAATATACGCAAACTCTTTGATGGTCTTTTGCAGCTTCACAGCTGATCCCTCCTGAATATCGTTGCGTTAAAGCAGACGCAGCGCACGATGAACGTGCGCTGCGGCGTGGTCGGAGTGTCGGGATTCGAACCCGAGGCCTCTTGGTCCCGAACGCCGAGCAAGCGATAATTTCCGCTAATTTGTATTGCTTTTTAGCGGTTTTTAGTTTCTCACGATTACTTTCCGCCGCTCTTTGTCCCGCATGTTTCCGTTAAATTTCTGCGTGTATGTGACATGTCCTGTGGTCAAAAACGCACTCACGTCTGCATAAACAGCGGCGAGAAATGACACATACATGATAGCTATGGTCAGAGCGAAAGTCAACGTATTTTTACTGAGTACAGATGGATACTTTGACCGCCTTCAAGGTGGTCATATTTTGCGCTGCTGTAGTCAATAAAAAAGAAAACATGGTCACCCATTCATGATCCATTCCTCGTCATAGCCGAATTCGATGGCAATGAGTTTAGCGAGAGCGCGAGAAATGGTTTTATTTTTACCCGGCCTGCTATTGCCGGTAAGAACATAAAGATAGTTTCTGGAAACGCCGATGCGCTCCGCAAACTCCTGCTTGCTAATGTTCTGTTCAGCGATGATCTTATTCAGCCTGTCCGCAAGTGTCATCGGCAATGCCTCCTTGTTCCAGTTGTTTCATCAGTGCAGCATAACGGAGCATTTGCTTTCGGGAAGATACACCCAGCTTTTTCAGGATATTGTGATTATGAAATTTGAGCGTGCTTTCCTTAATTCCTGTTGCTGCAATAATATCTTTAGCGGTCTTACCGAGCAGATACCATTCAAACACTTCTCGTTCCGTTTTGGTAAGTTCCCGTATACCGGAGAGGAAATGCTGATAATCGTCCGGATCGATCTCATCCTTGCGGGAATAGGCCAGACGGTCAAGCTCCTTCTTGGCTTCCGTCAGTTCTTCCTGCGCCCTGACGTATTCGGCCTGCGCTGTGTCGTATACCTGTTGGGCATGATCGTACTTGCTTTGCAGGATTTCCTTCTCCTGCTGTACCGTCTGCTTTTCACGGGTAACAGCATCCAAAGACTCCTCATGCTGACGGTCCTGCTCGGCCAGGAAAACAAATAGATCGTTGATCTCCGGTACAGATGACTGTATCTCTGTCCGATCCTCTGATTTGATTTGTTCCAAACCCTTCAAAATAGGCTTGAGGTAATGACGGCTGAAATATAGACAGCAGCTTACCGCAAAGAACAACAGCAACGCCCACAGAACGGCATTTTGCAAAAATGATTTCATAACAGCCCGGTCGTGATCTGCGCGAAGCATCATAACGGCCACCGTATGCGGCTGGTTATTCGGGGAAAGCGAGATTTCTCTCGTCAGACCGATATAAGAAACCTCGTCGCCGTTGAAATAGGACAGGCCATCACCTGCGCTTTTTACAGAAAGCTGCCCATTGGGAGTACGGTAGTAATCTCCGGCTACACCGCAGCTCAAACCGGCATCTGCATCCAAAGTCTGCGCTCCGCCGCTGGTCAGCAGGCAGGTCAGATGAGCGATCTTGGTGGGCTGTGCATGGTATGTAGTGAAATAGCTCGCGCTGACTTCGTAGCCACAGATCCCGTAGAAGCTTCCGTTCGTGCCCACAATAGGAGCCACCATCAGCACCGCTTCCTCAGATGTCCCCGGCAAAGTAAACCGTTCTGTCAGATAATAGGACTTCTCCAAAGGAAGCCCGGAAAGAGCGCAAACCTCATCAAAGCTCGGAAACTGGTCCGTCTGAAACTCCAGACGCCACTTTCTGTGGGGCATGATACCGTGTTTCTTGCCGACCTCGGCCAGACCACGGTAGAGCAGGATACTTTCATCTGTGTTCTTATAGCCGTTTTGCTGGAGATACACGCCTGTGCGGGAAAATTCCGCATTGGCTACGGACTGATTGACCGTGGTGTCCCACATGACAAATACACCGGAACAGTCTTCCTGCAAAAGTGTTTGCCGCAGATGTTCGATCATCAAATCCTGTATCTGAGCAATGTTGTCATCAGAGTCGGTCAAATCGGAGAAAGTGATCTCCTGTTCTGCCAGATACTCCTCCAGGAAAACTGTCATGTCTTCCGAAAGGTGGAGACTTTCTGCGGCAAGTCTGTCAAAGTGGGCGGAAACGTCTTTTTCAAAAACTTCCATTTGAATATCCAGCGACTCAAAGGTGCGCCGTTCCGTGCTGTCAAACCGTCCGAACAGAAACAGGCCAGCCATTAGTGCCAGAAGAAGGATCGCCGCCAAAAGAATCATATAGCCGAACAGCTTCCGCCGCATCGACCACTTTGGATAGTGGAAAGCAGAGAAAACGCCCATGACATCACCCCGCCTTACTGAACGGAGCAGAAGAAGTCCCAGATTTCCTTTGCCAGAATATCAGCACTCTCGCCATTGTCGGAACGCTCACGCAGTTCGCCCTGCATCTGACGCAGGCCCTCGTACAGAGCATCGACTTTATCATAGTATCCGCCGAAAGCAGGACGCACCACGGGGGTATAGCCATCCCGCATAGTCTTGATGGCATCGAACAGGCTGGCATAGCCTGCATCGGGGAACTCATAACCCTCAATCGCTTCAAAGGCGTCGTTGTTTACGGGCATATAGCCGGTTTCCACTACGAAGTCCAGATTGCGCTCGCCCTCGGTCAGCCAGCGGACGAACACAGCAGCTGCCTCGGCCTTCTGCTCGGTGGTAGCATAGGCGCTCAGACCCACGCCGGTCATGGGCATATACTGCTCACCGTCGCCGCTTCTCGGCAGAGGCAGCACCTTCAGATTGGTCGGTTCAGAGGTGTTGTCGGGATAGGTGACGGTATCATTGTAATAGGTAATGGCGGCGGTCGAGCCGATGCCGCCCAGCGTTTCGCCGGTCATGACCTGGGTGTTGGAATACTGGTCAGACACCACAATGTGCCCCTGGGCAAGAGAACGGGCAAACTTCATCCAGCTCTCTTCCAGGGACGGATTCTGCAGATCGTACCAACCGTCCTCGGTGTACTCCAGCGCACCGTCCTTCGCCATCACATCGAACTCAACATGACGGATCAGGTAGTCAAAGGCGCAGAAAGGCTTGCCGTCAGACCAATCGTAATACTTGGCGGCGGCATCAAAGAAGCCCTCCCAGGTGGAAAGAGCATCATAGGTCACTCCCGTGTCAGCAGAGAAGCGCTCAAACTGGGAGCCATTCAAAAACAGTGCATAGGTGGACTTGGACACCGGAAACACAACCAGCTTGCCGTTCATGGTGCCGTCCTCCAGGAACTCGGGTACATAGTTTTTCAGTTCATCCTCGCTGAAGCAGGTATTCCAGTCCAGCAGATGCTCGGTGCCCAGCTCCTCGGCGGTATTGGTATGGGTAGAGAACAGGTCGGGCATCTCCGGCGTATCCGGGTCGCCTGTCAGAGCAGCCTCCAACTGTGCGCTGATCTTGGAGGTGCTGGTCACATTGGTGACGGTGACAAGAATGCCCTTCTCCTGACCAACGGTAGCATTGAACTCAGCGATCAGACGGTTCATGGGCGAGTCGGCCTGTTCGCCGTAGACATGCCACATGGTCAGAGTGACCGGATTATCGGGATCAAGGGTTGTTTTTCCGCCGCAAGCCGTCAGACAGCTGAGGAGCAGCAGAGCAGTGAGAAGAACAGACAGGTAACGTTTCATTGGGGTTTCCTCCTTTGGCGGGTTTGCCGCCCGGCTCCTCCGTGTTTTATCAAAAAGCAAACATTTTTTCAAAAAAACTTTCTCTGTTCCCCACCTTTTGGGGGTTTGGGTGGGGGACAAAATCTGGAGAATCCGTATAATCATAGCTGCAAGAGTGTATCAAGGAGGGTATAATGCCTTGCTCCAGAAGAAAATGATGAAGGGGTACCCCTTCATCATGGGGATATATCCCCATGATGACTCCTCTGTCTGCGCGCCAACGGAAACAGAGGACGCCCCTTTCTCATTTTAAATATTATATCACGGCATGTTGTATGAGTCAACATGACCCGCCGATTAGCGCAGGCCCATGACCCTCTGCACAGAAAGGAGGATGTGCCCCAATGAAAGGAAACCCCACGGCGAAGTACAAAATCATTTCAGACGCCGGAGGAAACCGCTATCAGTTTTTCTGCGACCTGTCCGGTGCGATTGCCTGTACAACAAAGCCTATACGAGCAGAGACCCCGGAACAGGAGCTGCTTCTCGCATGGGAAACTGAGGGTAAGCGCGAGTTCAACCCCTGCCGCAAATGCGGCAAATGGGTATCAGACGTGATGTACAACGCTGACGTCCATGAGTGCGTGGAGTGCGCACCATGGGAGGAATCTCCCAACTACTGCCCTCAATGTGGAAAGAAGCTTTCCGAACCGGAGCACTTCTGTCCCAGGTGTGGAGCCAAGCTCATCTATGAAGGTGGTGAGGACAATGACTGACAGAATGAGAGAACTACGAGCCATTCGATCCGTGGCCATGAAGCAGTTGGGCTTCGGTCCCGAGGTGATGAAGCAGACCAAGGTGTGTCCGGTCTGCGGAGCCACCGCAGACGCTGACGAAGTGGAGTGCTTCCATTGCGGAGCAGAGCTTCCCTGCGAAACTCTCTTTGACCTCTATAAGTCCCAGCACCAGTTCTGCACCTGCTGCGGAACCGTGGTATCAAATGCCTCGGCATATTGTCCGGAGTGTGGGACGCAACTCAAACGGCGGCAGCCTCGCGTTTTGTGAAGGGAGGTTGGGTAGCCAATGAGAAGAAAGAAATTCCCGGCCGGAACAAAAGATCCCCCCGTCAGAACCCGAAGTTATTTTGCAATCCCGAATAAACAACAAGGAGGAAAATCCTTATGAAGAAGAAAACCAACCGACTGTTGAGTATCCTGCTCTGCTGCGTGATGCTCATCGGTCTGCTGCCCACAGCGGCGTTTGCATGGACGGCCCCGACCCTGACCGGCGGAAAAGCGGAATGGAATGTCCAGCTCTCCGATGAAGGTGTGCTGACATGGAATGATATGGGCAGCGCAACTTACGATATTCAGGTGGATGAGACTGCAATGGGTGGTACCGTGACCAAGATTCAAGGTATCTCCGGCACCTCGTACAATCTGATCAATCGCTTCAAAGAACTGAAGATTGAAAACGGCACCTACTATTTCTACATTAAGGCAAACGATACGGACACCACTTCGGGAGACATCAGCTTTAAATATGTTTCGCCGCAGGACAAGTTGTCCGCACCGCAGAATTTGCGTTGGGACGGAACTGTAGCCAAGTGGGATAGTGTTGCCAATGCAACCGGATATACTGTTAACCTTTATACCGACGATGGCTATCTCCAGTTGAGTAAAACTGCAACTACAACACAGTATGATTGGACTACCGAGGCTGAAGACGGTCGTTGGTTTGAGGTCGTTGCCACAGCTGACAACTACCGTGACAGCAACGCTGCCGAAGGTCCGAGATACGGTACTTATTCCTGGACGGCGCCGACTCTTACGGGTGGTAACGCCGAGTGGAATGTTACGCTTTCTGACGATGGTATGCTTAGATGGAACGATATGGGCAGTGCAACCTATGACATTTCTGTGGATGAGACGGCAATGGGCGGTACTGTGACCAATATTTACAACATCAACACCAATGCGTTTAATCTGATCAATCGTTTCAAAGAACTGAAACTCGAAAACGGAACTTACTATTTCTCCATTAAGGCAAACGATACGAGCGCTACTTCGGGAGATATTTCCTTTAAGTATGTTTCTCCGGAAGCAAAACTGCCTGCCCCGCAGAATCTGCACTGGGACGGCACCGTGGCTAAGTGGGACAGCGTTGCCGGTGCAACCGAATATACTGTTATACTTTATACTTCCAGTGGTTCTGTTCAGTTAAGCAAAACCACATCCGAAACACAGTATGATTGGACTACCGAGGCCGCAGATGGTCGTTGGTTTGAGGTTGTGGCAACAGCTGACGATTACCGTGACAGTAACCCCGCCGAAAGCCCTAAGTATGTGGTTGTGAGCTACAGCATCGGCGCTTATCCTTATGATGCAACCGTTTCCAAAACCCAGGCCGGCGGTCAGGTTATCATGACTACTGATGCGGGTGCCGGTGAATGGTCCTCCGATGGATATATCAAAACTGCCACCGAAGGTACTACTGTAACATTAAATGCTAATCCGGCAACTGGCTATGAGTTTGTGGAATGGAGACAAGGAACCACAGGCGCACAGATCTCCACAAGCGCCAGCTATGAATTCCAGGCTTCCGAAGACAAGTATCTGTATGCTGTGTTCGAAGCCATTGAGACGACGGAATATCAGATCGAACTGCAGATTTTCGATATTACATACACAGCAACTGCGGGCGGAACCGTAAAGGTGGAGACCAACAAGGGTTCTGCCGAAGGTACAAACCCCAAGGCATATGCTACCAAGGGCACCGCAGTAACGATCACCGCAGTGCCTGCTCAGGGATATGAGTTTGTTGCGTGGAAAAAGTATACTCCGCACTATGCTACCGCATTCTCTACAGAAGCAACTTATACCTTTACTGCGGAAGACCCCGCTGTTATTCCCACCGACGATCCTCCACTGTTCTTGTATGCAGTATTCCAGGAGGTTCAGCAGGTAGTGCCGACCTACGAAATCAACTGTGTTGCTCACAATCTTTCGAGCAGCGAGACAGGCGGAACGGTAATGCTTGAAACCGATAAGGGCGGTACCGGTTATGCTGCCTCGCAGCAACAATATGCAACCGAAAACACAAGCGTAAGAGTCCTTGCAGTTGCTGAGCCGGGCTATCAGTTTGTCGCATGGAGAAAGGGTTCTCCGACTGATGCGAATGCCACCGTTTCTACCAACACAGAGTATCAGTTTACCGCCACCGAAGCAGTATGGATGTATGCTGTTTTCGAGTACACCCCTGAATGCACGATCGATTGTACTGTTTTCGATATTACAAATGGAATAAATAACGGACAAATTGGCGTCGGTGGAACTGTATCTATACAGA
>JAGAMC010000031.1 GCA_017624915.1 Oscillospiraceae bacterium
CGATGGGAGCCAGGCAGTTGGTGGTGCAGGAGGCGTTGGACACAAAATTCATGTCGGTGGTGTACTTATCCAGGTTGACGCCGCACACAAACATGGGGGTGTCGTCCTTGGAGGGAGCGGACATAATGACCTTCTTGGCGCCGGCGTCCAGGTGACCCTGAGCCTTCTCCTTGGTCAGGAACAGGCCGGTGGACTCCACCACGTACTCAGCACCCAGCTTGGCCCAGGGCAGGTCGGCGGGATTGCGCTCGGCGGACACGGGGATCTCCTTGCCGTTGACCACGATGGCGGTCTCGGTGTTGCCGATCTCAGCCTCGCACTTGCCGTGCATGGTGTCGTACTTCAGCATATAAGCCAGATACTCGGCGGGGCACAGGTCGTTGATGCCAACGATCTCGATCTCGGGGTGGTTCAGGCTGGCGCGGAAGACCATGCGGCCGATACGGCCAAAACCGTTGATGCCAACTTTAATGCTCATTTTTTTGTCTCCTTTTTTACTGGAATAAAAATCCCATATTCTTTCACGTCAATATTATAACCGCAAATCAAGGGATTGCAAGTTGTTTTTTTGTGTTTTCATTTCTTTCCCCATTTCGCATAAAAATCGATAAAATTCGACATTTTTCTTGTGCGGGCCACCAGTTTTTGGTATACTCTTTGCTGGCGGAAATTCCGCCGGCTTGCTGCATATGCTATTTGTAAGGTGAGCCATCCCACAAAAAGGGGAGAGTTTTCGTTGCTTCATTCCAATCACGCTCTGCTTCAGGCGATGCCGGAGCCGGCCCTGATCACCCGGAACGGGCGCGTCGTCTGTTTTAACCATGCCGCTTGCTCCCTGTTTGACGATCTGACCGAAAACGCACCTGTTCCCGCCGCCCTGTGCGGGTATGAAAACGGAGCCGGTCTGGTGCTGGCCGGCGGTCACAGCTGGCACATAACCGCATCTCCGCTGGAGGACGGCACCCTCTATCTGCTCCATGCCGCCCGGCTCAACGGCGTATCCTGCGCCCAGCTGGACGGCGCCGCCCGCCGCCTGCGGGAGCAGATGGGCCAGCTTTTCCTGTCCGTACAGCTTTTACAGCGGTCCATAGGGGATGCTCCCGACCCGGAGCAGACCCGCCGCCTTGCCGATATGAACCGCACCCTGTGTCAGATGCTGCGCCTGGTAGAGCAGCTCGACCTGCTTCGGGATCTGGAGGAGGGCCGTGCCCCCTTCTGCCCCACGCCTCTGGATCTGGCCGGCCTTTGCCGGGAGGTGTGCGCCGGGGCTTCCGGCCTGCTGGATATGGCAGATGTCCGTCTGGACTTCAACAGCCCAGTCTCTTCCCTGCTTGTCCCCGGCGACAGCGCTCTGCTGGAGCGTCTGCTGCTGGAGCTGATCTCCAACAGCGCCCGGGCCGCAGGCAAGGGCGGGGCGCTGACCCTATCTCTGGCCAAGCGGGGCAACCGGGCGATCCTCTCCGTCTCCGGCAGCAGCGGCGGCGACGATGGCCGCCCCCTGTCTCAGCTGCTGGCAGGCGACAACTCCCCCGATCGCATCCCCAGCCCCGGAGAGGGTGCGGGGCTGGGCCTTGTGCTGGTGCAGCATATCCTCTGCCTCCACGAGGGGGCCGTGGTCATGGAGCGGCGGGACGGCGTGTGCGTCACGGTGGCCCTCCCCCTTGCCAAAGCGTCCTCCCCCCTGCCTGTGCACAGTCCGACCGCGGGCTGTTTCAACGGCTTTTCCCCCGCACTGGTGGGCCTTTCCGACCTGCTCCCCACCCAGGCCTTTGCCTGTCTGGACGAGGAATGATCTGCTTCCTCCATCTTCCCGAAAGGACCGGAAAGATGGAGGATTTGCGCTTTTTTCGGTTTTTTCTGTGGGTTTTACCTTGACGCAGGCGGGGCAGACTTGTAAAATAGTAAAGGTTATTTCTGCCGAAGGAGACGAGGGCTGTGTTTATCCGGGGATTTGACAACAACAAATATCTGAACCTGCAGTCAGAGCATATCCGCCAGCGTATCGACCTGTTCGGCGGCAAGCTGTATCTGGAGTTCGGCGGCAAGCTGTTCGACGACTTTCACGCCTCCCGCGTACTGCCCGGCTTCCAGCCGGACAGCAAGGTCAAAATGCTGGTGCAGCTGGCCGATCAGGCAGAGATCGTCATCGCCATCAACGCCGCCGACATCGAAAAGAACAAGGTCCGCGGCGACCTGGGCATCACCTATGACCTTGAGATCCTGCGGCTGATCGACGCGTTCCGGGACATCGGTCTGTACGTGGGCAGCGTGGTGCTCACCCGCTGGGCCGGCCAGTCCTCCGCCCAGGCCTTCGAGGCCCGCCTGAACTCTCTGGGGGTCAAGACTTACCGCCACTACCCCATCGAGGGCTATCCCAACGACATCGCCCGCATCGTCAGCGACGAGGGCTTTGGCCAGAACGACTATATCCAGACCTCCCGTCCTCTGGTCGTTGTCACCGCCCCCGGTCCCGGCAGCGGCAAGATGGCTACCTGCCTTTCCCAGCTCTACCACGAGCACAAGCGGGGCATCGCGGCGGGCTATGCCAAGTTCGAGACCTTCCCCATCTGGAATCTGCCCCTCAAGCATCCGGTAAATCTGGCCTACGAGGCGGCCACCGCCGATCTGAACGACGTGAACATGATCGACCCCTTCCATCTGGAGGCTTACGGTCAGACCACAGTAAATTATAACCGGGACGTGGAGATCTTCCCCGTTCTGGCCGCCACCTTCCGCCAGATCATGGGCTCCTGCCCCTACAAGTCCCCCACGGACATGGGTGTGAATATGGCGGGCAACTGCATCGTGGATGACGAGGCGTGCCGTCAGGCCTCCCGGCAGGAGATCATCCGCCGGTACTACCTCGCCCTGTGCAGCAGCCGTCAGGGTCAAAACTGCGCCACCGAACTGGACAAGCTCCAGACCCTTATGAGCCAGATGGACCTTAAGCTGTCCGACCGCACCTGCGTCCCCCCTGCCCTGCAGGCGGCACAGGACAGCGGCGAGCCCGCCATGGCCATCGAGCTGCCCAACGGCACCATTGTGGACGGAAAAACCTCCGAGCTTATGGGCTGCTCCGCCGCGGCGCTGCTCAACGCTCTGAAGGAGCTGGCGGGCATTGACCACGATGTCCATCTGATCTCCCAGTCTGCCATCGAGCCTATCCAGACCCTGAAGGTGCGCCACCTTGGCTCTGCCAACCCCCGCCTGCACAGTGACGAGGTGCTCATCGCTCTGGCCACCTCCGCCAACACCGACCCCCTGGCCCAGAAGGCGCTGGAGTGCCTGGGTCAGCTCAAGAACTGTCAGGCCCACTGCTCGGTCATGCTCTCCCCCGCCGACAGCGTGACCTATAAAAAGCTGGGTCTGCTGCTGACCACCGAGCCCCAGTATCAGACCAACAAGCTCTATCACAAATAGACCGATCAGACCCGCCGCCAAAAAGCGGCGGGCCTTTGTGTTCGGTACAGGTTTGACATCCCCGCCTTTGTTGGCTATACTTCTTGTTGGACATACTAAACCGGAGAAGGCGGGGTGAAGGCTTGACCAAAACAGAACTGCTGAACAAATGCGCCCGGGATGCTGACCAGCGCGTGCTGCTGGCCCGGGTGCTGGACAAGCTGGACCTGGCCCAGAGCCGGGGCATCCCCGCCCACACCCCCTTCCTCTCTCCTGCCGAGCAGGCCTGCGTGACCGACCTGCTGAATGCCTGGGGCCATCCCCGCCACTTTTTCTTCGGCGGCTACGAGGGGGCGGAGCGGCAGCTTTGCGTGTTTCTGCCCGACTGGCAGGAGCAGGAGGACTGGCTGTCCGACCCGGAGGGCCCTGTGGCCGCCCTGCGCTGCACGTTCCCCAGGGACGCACAGCTGTCTCACCGGGATATTTTAGGTTCTCTCATGGGTCTGGGCATTACCCGGGAAAAACTGGGGGACATCCTGCTGTGGGAGGGGGGCTGCGACCTGCTTGCCGCGGCGGATGCCGTGCCCATCCTCCTGTCCCAGTGGGAGAGCGCGGGGCGCTGGAAGCTGAAGCTGCAGCCCATCGGCCTTGACCGGCTGTCCGTCAAACCTCCCGAAGTGCGCACCATCCGGGACACCGTGGCCACCCTGCGGCTGGACGCGGTGCTGGCAAGCGGGTTTTCCACCTCCCGGGGCAAGGCCGCCGACCTGATCAGCGCCGGCCGGGTCCTGGTCAACCACCGGGAGTGTACAAAGCCGGACCGTGCGGTGGCCCAAGGGGACGTGCTGACCTGCCGCGGACTTGGCAAATGTGTGATAAAAGAAGTTCCGGGCCAGTCCCGCAAGGGGCGGACCATGCTGGTTCTGGAACGCTATGTATAATAAGGAGTAACCTATGACACAGGAAAAGATCGACCGCATCAACGCCCTTGCCCGCAAGGCAAAAACGCAGGGCCTCACCCCCGAGGAGACCGCCGAGCGGGACGCTCTGCGCCGGGAGTATATTGACTCGGTAAAGGCGAACCTCACTGCCCAGCTGGACAACACCGTCATCCAGCAGCCCAACGGTCTGCGCACCCCACTGAAAAAGAAAACACTTTCTTAAAAATCCCGCAAAATTTTACACAACCCGTTGCAGTCCGTCGAATTTTCGAGTAGAATAGATGTGTATTTTTTCTCGAAAAGAGGGCTGACAGATGGAACTGTTGAAGGAGCGCATCCGCAAAGACGGCAAGATCCGCGGCACCGAGGTGCTGAAGGTGGACAGCTTTCTCAACCACCAGATGGATGTGGAACTGTTTGATGCCATCGGCGCGGAGTTCAAGCGCCGCTTCGCTGACTGCCCGGTGAACAAGATCCTGACCATCGAGGCCTCCGGCATCGGCATCGCCTGCCTTGCCGCCCGCCACTTCGGCTGCCCCGTGGTCTTCGCCAAAAAGTCCCAGTCCAGAAATATCTCCCCCGATGTCTATACCGCCAAGGTGGAATCTTTTACCCACGGCAAGGTCTATGACGTAGTCGTTTCAAAAGAATATCTGAATCCCGGGGACAAGATCCTGCTCATTGACGACTTTCTGGCCAACGGAGAGGCCCTGCGGGGTCTTGCCAAGCTGGTAGCCGACTCCGGCGCCCAGCTGGTGGGTGCCGGCATCGTCATCGAAAAGGCCTTCCAGCCCGGCGGCGACCAGCTGCGGGCCGGCGGCATGCGGGTGGAGTCCCTTGCCCGGGTGGCCGCCATGAGCGAAACAGACGGCATCACCTTCATCGACTGAGGTTAAAACCGGCCGCGAGCCGATTTTAATAAAAACAACGAAAGAAATTTCAAGGAGGCAATTCAACATGAAGAAGTTCCTCGCGCTGGTCATGGCCATGGCCATGACCCTGTCCCTGGTGGCCTGCGGCAACGCCGGCTCCGGCTCCGCTTCCGGCTCCGGCGCCGAGACCGCCGAGCTGACCGTCGGTGCCATCTACATCAACAGCAAGAACGACACCGCCGGCTACACCTTCGCTCACCACAACGGCATCGTCAACGGCATGAAGAAGCTGGGTCTGGATCCCGACAAGCAGCTGTTCATCGTGGACGAGGTCCCCGAGGACAAGCAGCAGGTTCTGGCCGCCGTTGACACTCTGGTGGGTCAGGGTGCCGACATCATCTTCGGCATCTCCTTCGGCTACATTGACGCCATGGAAGAGGCCGCCGGTCTGTATCCTGAGGTCATCTTCTCTCACGGCACCGGCTACAAGAGCAACGAGACCAACTTCAACAACTACTTTGGCCGTGCCTATCAGGCCCGCTATCTGGCCGGCATCGCCGCCGGTCTGAAGAGTCTGGAGACCGGCAACAACAACGTTGGCTACGTGGCCGCCTACACCACCGCTTATGCTGAGACCGCTTCCGGCATCAACGGCTTTGCTCTGGGCGTGCAGGCCGCCAACCCCGACGCCAAGGTCTATGTGAAGAACCTGGGCAACTGGGCTGACGAGGTCAACGAGAAGGCCTATGCCGAGGAGCTGATCAACACCTTCGGCTGCGGCGTGATCTCCCAGCACTGTGACTCCGCTCAGCCTCAGATCGCCGCTGAGAACGCCGGCGTGTTCGGCTGCGGCTACAACTCCGATATGACCGGCGACGCCCCCAAGGCTCACCTGACCGCCGCCATCTGGAACTGGGATGTGTACTACGCCACCGCCATGCAGGCCGCCATGGACTGCGCCGGCGACGCCTCCAAGTTCGTCGAGACTATGGGCGGCCCCGCCTACTACGGCGGCCTGAAGGAGGGCTTCGTTGACGTGTCCCCCCTGAGCGCCAACTGCGCCGCCAACACCGACAAGGCCATTGAGGCTGTCAAGGCCATGATGGTCAACGGCGAGTGGGACGTGTTCACCGGCGTGAAGCTGTCCATTGCCGCTGACGGAACCGTCACCTCCGCTGACGCCGCTCTGGTGGACAACGCCGGCAACGAGATCGTTGCTGCCGGCGGCCCCTCTGTGGAGGACGGCGTGATCACCGGCTCCATGAACTATCTGGTGGCCGGCGTTGAGGAAGTGTAATCTTTCTCTCCCCTGATAAGACCCGAGACCCCGGGCCGACCTTACGGCCGGCCCGGGGTTCTGCATAACAGACAGGAGATAGGAGACGATAGCCATTGTCTCTTATCTCGTATCTTTTATTTCATCCGTCAAAAAGGAAGTGAGTGTCATGCCGGAACAATACGCCATTGAAATGCGGGGCATCACCAAAACCTTTGGCAGTGTGGTGGCAAACAACAACATCAACCTGAATCTGCGGCAGGGCGAGATCCTGGCCCTGCTGGGTGAAAACGGCTCGGGAAAGACCACGCTGATGAATATGCTGTCGGGTATCTATGCCCCGGATGCCGGCCAGATCCTCGTGGACGGCCAGCCGGTGACCATCAGCTCTCCCGAAGACTCCAAACGTCTGGGCATCGGCATGGTGCACCAGCACTTCAAGCTTGTGGACGTGTTCTCCGCCGCCGACAATATCTGGATGGGCCGGGAAAAGCCGGGTTTCGCCCTGAAACGTCAGCGGTACGATGAGATCGAGCAGATGTCCAAAAAATTCGGCTTCGACATCGACCCGAAGAAAAAAGTCCGCAACATGGCCGTATCGGAAAAGCAGACCCTGGAGATCATCAAGGTGCTCTACTACGGCGCCAAGGTCATCATTCTGGACGAGCCCACCGCCGTACTCACCGTGCAGGAGATCGAAAAGCTGTTCAGCGTCCTGCGCCGCATGAAGGAAGCGGGCCACTCCATCATCATCATCACCCACAAGCTCAATGAGGTGATGGACATCTCCGACCGGGTGGCCATTCTGCGCAAGGGCGAGTATATCACCACCGTCAACACCGCCGAAACCAACGAGCAGGAGCTGACCGAGTGGATGGTGGGCCGCAAGATCGACCTGAACATCGACCGGCCCGTGGTGGAAAAGACCCGCCCCCTGCTGGAGATCCGCGACCTGACCATCAAAAATGACGAGGGCGCCACCGCCATCGACAAGGTCAGCTTCTATATCCGCGGCGGCGAAATTCTGGGTGTGGCCGGAATCGCCGGCTGTGGTCAGAAGGAGCTGTGCGAGGCCATTGCCGGCCTGCGTCCCGTCCAGTCCGGCCTGATGATCCATAAGGGGGACAACATCGTGGGTCTGCCCCCCAAGGCCATTCTGGAAAAAGGCATCTCCATGTCCTTCATCCCCGAGGACCGACTGGGCATGGGTCTTGCCCCCTCCCTGTCCATTACGGACAACATGATCCTGAAAAACTATGCCGACGCCAGGGGCCTGTTTGTGGACCGGAAGTCCGGCCGGGCAGACGCCCTGCGGGTCATTGAGGAGCTGGAAGTGGTCACCCCCTCCACCGAGACGCCGGTGCGCCGCCTGTCCGGCGGCAACGTGCAGAAGGTTCTGCTGGGCCGGGAGATCAAGGCCGGTCCCAACGTCATCGTCACCGCCTACCCCGTGCGCGGCCTTGACATCAACTCCTCCTACGCCATCTACGACATCCTCAACCAGCAGAAAAAGGACGGCGTGGGCATCCTGTTCGTGGGCGAGGATCTGGACGTGATGCTGGCCCTGTGCGACAAGATCATGGTGCTGTGCCACGGCCGGGTCATGGGCGTGGTCCACGCCCACAAGACCTCCAAGGAAGAACTGGGCCTGATGATGACGGGCGCACTGGACCTGACCGACAAGCACGAGGACAAGCCCGCCGGTATCGCCCGGGACACCAACATCACAGCCGAGCATCTTGAATCTGCACGAGAGGAGGAGAACTGACATGAGCTTTCACGTTGTAAAGCGGGAGGCCTGCCCCCTGTGGAAAAAGGCATGCTTCTACCTGCTGGCCGTGCTGGCCGCTCTGACTCTGGGCGGACTTCTCCTTCTGGCCATGGGCGTCAACCCACTGGCCTACTACAGCCGGATGTTTACCATGGGCATGGTGGGCAACAAGATCGCCTACAAGGCCTTTGAAAACTATCTGAAGGTTTTCGTTCCCCTTGCATTGACCTCGGTGGCCCTGTCTCTGGCCTTTAAGATGCGCTTTTGGAACATCGGCGGCGAGGGTCAGTTCATCATGGGCGCCATCGCCGCGGCCACCGTGGCCCTGAAGCTGGGCAGCTCCCTGCCCAACGCCGTCACCCTGATCCTCATGTGTCTGGCCGCCATGCTGGCCGCCGGCCTGTACGGCGTGTTCGTGGCCGCCCTCAAGGTCAAATTCGGCACCAACGAGACGCTGATGACCCTGATGCTCAACTACGTGGCGCTGTATATTCTGGCCTTTCTGGGCGACCGCAAGGCCGACTGGAACTTTTTCCTGCAGGCCGAGTCCGTCCGCCCCGTGTTTCAGAGCTTTGCCGACGTGGCCGCCTTCCCTAAAATCATGCTCGGCAAGTTCGGCCTGAACCTGTGCGTACTGCTCACCTTTGCCGTGGGCGCCGTGATCTTTGTCTATCTGAAGTACACAAAGCAGGGCTATGAGATCAGCGTGGTGGGCGACAGCGCGGGCACCGCCCACTATGCCGGCATGAAGGTCAACACCATCGTGCTGCGCACCGTGTTCCTGTCCGCCTGTCTCATCGGTCTGGCCGCCGCCTTCAAGGTGGGAACCGCCGGTGTGCTGTCCACCGCCATTACCGACGACGTGGGCTGGACGGGCATCATTGTGGCATGGCTTTCCCAGCTGAACACCGCCGTCATCTTTGTGGTGTCCGCCCTGATCTCCATGCTGCACTACGGTTCTGTGGCCGCCGCAGCGTCCTTCTCCCGGGTGGATTCCAGCTTCGCCAATATGCTTCAGGGCGTGATCCTGTTCCTGGTGCTGACGGCGGACTTCTTCATCCGCTTCCGCATCGTGCGCACACAGAAAGGGGGCAAAGACAATGGAAATGGATAAGCTGGGTGTCATCACTACCTTTATTCACAACATTGTGGTGTACAACATCCCCCTGCTCTACGGCACCGTGGGCGAGATCGTGGTGGAAAAGTCGGGCAGCCTGAACCTGGGCGTGGAGGGCATCATGGCCGTGGGCGCCATCTTCGGCTATATTGTGGGCTGTTACACCAACAGCATGCTCATCGGCATCCTCACCGCCTTCGGCATGGGCGCGCTCATGGGTCTGCTGTTCGCCGCCCTCACCGTCAGCCTGCAGGCCAACCAGAACATCACCGGTCTGACCCTGACCACCTTCGGTCTGGGCGTGTACTTCTTCGTGGGCAACGCCATCAAGGCGGTGGCCTGGCCCGCCATGAGCAACTACTCCAGCATCAAAGAGGGCTTTTCCGACATTGCCATCCCCGGTCTTTCCCGGATCCCCGTGCTGGGTCACGGCCTGTTCAACCATAATATGCTGGTCTATCTGGGCATCGTGATCGCCCTGATCATGTGGTACTACCTCAACCGCACCTCTCCCGGTCTGCGCCTGCGCGCCGTGGGCGAAAATCCCGGCTCCGCCGACAGCGTGGGCATCAACGTCAAGCGCATCAAATACCTGTATATCATGCTGGGCTGCGGTATCATGGGCATCGGCGGGTTCTATATGGGTCTGAACATGTCCGGCTCCTTCTCCAGCGCCTGCTGGATCAACGGCTACGGCTGGATCGCCGTGGCGCTGGTCATCTTCGCCAACTGGAACCCCGCAATGGCTATTCTGGGCACCTTTGTGTTCGGCTTCTTCAACACCCTGCGGGTGTCCGGCTCCAGTCTGGCCGTGGCCTTTCCCGGGGCGCTGGGCTGGCTGGCCGCCGTGCCCACCCAGCTGTATCAGGCTCTGCCCTTTATCATCACCGCCATCGTGCTGGTGGCCTCCTCCGTGCGCAAGCGGGAGGGTTCCGGCCTTCCGGCCTCGCTGGGTCTGAACTATTTCCGCGAGGAGCGGTAACAAACACAAAAATCTGGAGCGCGCCCGCAGGGCGCGCTCCTTTGTTATGGCTTTTGTTCTCCCTCTTCCTCCTGCATCTGCAGATACAGCTCCTCCAGCTCCTGCTGGGTCTTCTGCACAAGTTCCAATAGTTCTGTATAGCGATTGAATGCGTGGTAGTAGAGCTTTTTATAGACGTCTTGTTCCATCTGTAACCCTCCTTTTCTCTATTTTATCCGATAATCAAATAATTTCAAGCCATTCGACAAATATAATCTGATTAAGAGATAATTTGCCGGGTGGTGATAGCCTTGCCAAAGCGAAAATCCGTAGGCTCTGAAAATCTGATCGGCCAGAACATCGTGTTCCTGCGCAAAAGTAAGGGTCTTAAACAGACTGATCTGCTTGCTCAGCTTCAGGTGCGCGGCATCGACATCAACCAATCCGCCCTGTCTGATATTGAGGGACAAAACCGCAAGGTTTCTGACCGGGAGCTGCTGACCATCGCAGAAATTCTCGGTGTCCCTTTGGACGCTCTTTTTTCTGCACACGAAGATTGACACCCCATACCGTTGGTATGGGGTGTTTTTGTCTTAATATCAGCCGCCCAGCGCCTTGGCCGCCTCGCAGATGACCACCGGGGCTACAGCCAGTCCCAGCACTGTCAGCCACTGGATCAGCCCCAGTCCGATGACAGAGAAGATCACCTGCAGGGGCGGCAGGCACAGCACCGCAAGCTGCATGGCAAGCCCGATCAGAAACGCCCGGTTCATGGCCGGGTTGGACAGCACGCCGATGGCAAACAGAGACCGCCGTTCGCTGCGCACGTCATAGGCGTGGAACAACTGGCACAGGGTCAGGGTGGCAAAGGCCATGGTGTTTGCCGTGCGCAGCGGAAAATCCCCCACCGGCATCACCGCCAGACCGAGAAAATAGGCCATCAGGGTCAGCCCGCCTACCATCAGGCCCTGCCAGGCAAGGCGGAAGGCAAACCGCCGGGTGAACAGGCTCTCCCCCGCGTCCCGTGGCGGCCGGTCCATGACCCCCGCCTCCACCGGCTCCACACCCAGGGCCAGAGCGGGCAGGGAGTCGGTGACCAGATTCAGCCACAGCAGCTGCACCGGGATCAGGGGCATCTGCTCAAAGCCCAGCACCGTGGCAACAAAAATGGTGATGATCTCACCCACGTTGCAGGACAGCAGGTAGTGAATGGCCTTTCGGATGTTGGCGTAGATCCCCCTGCCTTCCTCCACCGCGCTGACGATGGTGGCAAAGTTGTCATCCGTCAGGATCATGTGGGCTGCGCCCTTGGCAACGTCCGTCCCGGCAAGCCCCATGGCGCAGCCGATGTCCGCCGCCTTCAGGGCTGGCGCGTCGTTGACCCCGTCCCCGGTCATGGCGGCCACTCTGCCCCGCTTCTGCCACGCCCGGACGATGCGCATTTTGTGCTCCGGGGTCACCCGGGCGAAGACGGAGAACTTTTCAATGTCCTCCTCCAGTACATCCTGAGGCATAAAGTCCAGATCCGCCCCGGTCAGGGCCAGATCCCCCTCCCGGTAAATAGCCAGCTCCCGGGCCACCGCAACCGCCGTTGCCTTGTGGTCACCGGTGATCATCACCGGGCGGATGCCCGCCCCGGCGCACCGCTCCACCGCCGCGCGCACCTCGGGCCGGGGCGGGTCGATCATGCCCATCAGCCCCGCGAAGGTCAGCTCCCGCTCCAGCTCCCGGGCCGTCATGTCCGGCAGGGTATCCACATCACGAAAGGCCACGCCAAGCACCCGCAGGGCCTTGTCCGCCATGCGCTCGTTGGCCGCGGAGATCTGGCTTTTCTCATTCTGTCCCAAGGCTTTGCCGCCCTTTGACCACAGGTATGTACACCGCTGCAGCAGCACGTCGGGCGCCCCCTTGACCATGATGCGGTATCCGCCGCCGGGCTTGGGGTGGACGGTGGACATGAGCTTGCGGGCGGAGTCAAAGGGCACCTCTCCCACCCGGGGCTGCTCCTTTTCAAGGGTGTCCTTTTCCAGCCCCTGCTTGGCCGCCGCCAGCACCAGCGCCCCCTCGGTGGGGTCACCGACGGCCTGCAGCCCCTTGCCGGTACGCGCAAGCCGGGCGTCGCTGCACAGGGCGCCGATGGTCAGCGCCAGCGTCCGGTCTCCGCCGGGGGTCCACAGCTCCACCACCGTCATGCGGTTCTGGGTCAGAGTGCCTGTCTTATCCGAGCAGATGACTCCCGCGCAGCCCAATGTCTCCACCGCGGGCAGCTTTTTTACGATAGCGCCCCGCTTTGCCATGCGCTGCACGCCCATGGCCAGTACGATGCTGACGATGGCGGGCAGTCCCTCCGGAATGGCGGCCACCGCCAGAGAGACGGCGGTGAGGAACATGTCCAGCATGTTCTTCCCCTGTAGCAGACCCACGCCGAACATGACCGCGCACACGGAAAGGCAGACAAAGGACAGGGCCTTTGAGATCTCGCCCATCTTCTTCTGCAAAGGCGTTTTGGTCTGCTCGGCATCCAGCAGCAGACCGGCAATATGCCCCATCTGGGTGTCCATGCCCGTGGCCACCACCACCGCTTTGCCCCGCCCGGCGGTGATGACGGTGGCGGCAATGACCATGTTGGTGCGGTCGCCCAGAGCCGTTGCCGCGTCCAGCCCGTCCGCCAGCCCCTTGGTCACCGGTACAGATTCCCCGGTCATGGCCGATTCGTCCGCCTGCAGGCCCGCACATTCGAAGATCCGCCCATCAGCAGGCACCTGATCCCCCGCCTCCAGCAAAATAACGTCTCCGGGCACCACCTGCGCCGCGTCAATGCGCATCTCCTGCCCGTCCCGGAGCACCCTGGCTTTGGGCGAGGACATCTTCTGCAGTTCCTCCAGCGCCCGCTGGGCATTGTCCTCCTGAGAGATGGAGATCATGCTGTTGACCACCACAATGAGCAGGATGATGACCGCGTCCAGCCAGTCCTCCCCCCTGCTTGCCAGCAAAGACAGCACCGCCGCGGCCAGCAGGACAATGATCATGGGGTCTTTCAGCTGGTCCAGCAGCCGCACCAGCAGGTTTTCCCGCCGTGGCTGCTCCAGTTCGTTTGCCCCCCACCGGCGCAGGTGGGCCTTTGCCTGTGCTGTGCTCAGCCCCCGGGGGCCGGTTTCCAGCTCCTCCATCACCTGCGGGATGGACCGGGCATGCCAATCGCTCATGGCCTCACGTCCTTTCTGCCCACAGTATACCGACTCGTCCCCGCCGTTTTGGGGGAATCATGGCGCACCCTTTGTGAAATCTCTCCCCTGAAATGTGCAAAAAAGCACCCGCTTTTTCATAAAGCGGGTGCTTTCTGTTTCACTTATTTTGCCCCGGAGGCATCGGGCGCGGAGGCAGAGGGGTCTGACTGCTGCTCCTGCTGCATCTGGATAGCGGTGCGGTATGCGCTCAGGCGCTCGAAAATGGTTCTTGCGTCCATCTTGTCCACATGGGCGGTGGTCTTCAGCTCGGACTGCTCCAGCCAGCCCTGCAGCAGCTCGGTCATCTTCTGGGTGATATACTGTTCCTTATGCTGGGCAGGGTCGATCTTGGGGGGCAGGCGCAGAATGATGTGGAATCCGCTGACGCCCTCCACGATGTCGCTGATCTGACCGTGCTCCAGCGCCAGCGCGGCCTGCTCGAAGGCGGGGTCCACGGTGGTATTGGCCTGGAACTCGTAACCGTCGGGCTGGCTGAGCAGGCCGGGGTCCTGACTGTGTTCGTGCATCAGGGTGTCGAACAGAGCCAGCGGATCCTGCGCCTGACGCAGCTGGGCCAGAATATCCTCGGCCTTTTCCCGCTGCTGGGCGATCTCAGATTCGCTCAGGGGCAGGCGGTTTTCCAGATCAATGGTGGCCAGCAGGATGTGCTTGACGTAGTAGTTGCCCTGCTCCTCCCAGTAGGCAGCGATATCCTCTGCCGTGGGCTCGCCCTCGGTGCCCTCGCCGAACCGGGCCTGAGCCAGCGCCTGGAACATCAGGTCGCTCTCCCCGTTCATGGCATAGACGGCGCGGGTCATGCCGTACATGCTCAGATACTTGTCCAGAGACATGCCCATCTGGGCCTCGACGCTCTGCTCCATAGTCTGAATGGCCGTTTCGATCCGGTCCTTTTCCTCCTGGCTCAGGGCGATGCCCTCGTCTTCGCTTCTGATGTGCATCAGCGTCTGGAAGGCGGCCATATTCAGGGCCTCATCAAGCAGGAAGTCGGTCATGGTCATCTCGTTGGTCTTCTGGTCCCAGTTGATGGTGTCCACGCCGGTGGTATAGTAGTTATAGCTTGCAATATTGTCACAGCAGGTGACCACCCAGCTGACCAGCTCCGCGGCGGTAATGTCCTGCCCGTTGACGGTGGCAACCATAGTGTCGGCAGGAATTCCGGCCAGAAACTGGTAGATGTCCACGGCAGCGGCTTCCACATCCACCTGAGCGGGGTCGGGCGGGGCGGGCCGCTCCTTGCCGCAGCCGGTCAGGGGGGAGATACACAGGGCGGCCGCCAGCACAAGGGCAGCCAGTTTCTTATATTTCTTCATTGATGACGATCCTTTCTTTTGGGAAAGTCTGCCGCCCGCAGACGGCTTCGGCAACCAGTATACCGCACTTGCTCCAAAATGAACAGTATGTGCCCGGTAAATTCACAATTTATTTTTATTCTTCCTCCGGCGATGCGGCATACTCCTCCACCAGCTTCTGTGCGGCGGCGAGCACATCCTCCCCTTTGCGCAGGTGCAGGGACAGGTAGGGCTTTTCCCCGGCGGCAAAGAGCAGCCTGCCCTTGTACTTGGTCTGGGCACACAGGTCGCTGACCCGCTTGAGGTCGAATTTCGGGACGGTGAGCAGCAGGCAGCCCTGCTTCTGGTTGATCTCGGTAATGCCGCAGTCAGCCGCGGCGGCGCGCACAAGGGCTACGCTGATCAGGTTGTTTACCGGCCGGGGCGGCTCACCGTAGCGGTCGATCAGCTCATCCACCAGATCGTCCGCCTGCTCCTCGCTGCGGATGCGGGCAATTCGCCGGTACAGGTCCATGCGCTGCTCCGGGGAGGGGACATACCGGTCAGGGATATTGGCGGACACGGCCAGATCCGCCGCGCATTCGGTGCGGATCAGGGCGGTCTGTCCCTGTTCGGTGAGCACCGCCTCCTCCAGCAGCTTCAGGTACATATCGTAGCCCACGCTGAGCAAAAAGCCCGACTGCTCCGGACCGAGCACGTTGCCCGCACCCCGGATCTCCAGATCCCGCATGGCGATCTTGAAGCCGGAGCCGAACTCCGCGAATTCCCGCACCGCGCCAAGCCGTTTGGCCGCCACCTCGGTAAGCACCTTGCCCCGGCGGTAGGTCATGTAGGCAAAGGCCCTGCGGGCGGACCGGCCCACCCGGCCGCGGATCTGGTGCAGCTGGGCAAGGCCCAGCTTGTCGGCGTCCTCGATGATCAGGGTGTTGGCGTTGGGCAGGTCGATGCCCGTTTCAATGATGGTGGTGCACACCAGTACGTTGATCTCTCCGTCGGTCATGCGGCTCATGACCTCATCAATGGCCTCCTGGGTCATCTTGCCATGGGCCACGCCGATGACCGCATCCTGCCCCAGCATCTGCTGGATGCGGCTTGCGGTGCGGTCGATGGTCTCCACCCGGTTGTGCAGGTAAAAGACCTGCCCGCCCCGCTCCAGCTCCCGGCGCATGGCGTCGCACAGCACGCCCCAGTCGTGCTCCAGCACGTAGGTCTGGACGGGCTGGCGGTTCTGGGGCGGCTCCTCCAGAATGGACATGTCTCGGATGCCGCTCAGGGCCATGTTCAGCGTTCTGGGGATGGGGGTGGCCGACAGGGTGAGCACGTCCACCTGCTTGAAGTTCTCTTTCAGCTTTTCCTTGTGGGTCACGCCGAAGCGCTGCTCCTCGTCCACCACCAGAAGGCCCAGATCCTTGAACTTCACATCCCGGTTAAAAAGGCGGTGGGTGCCGATGAGGATATCCACCTGTCCCTCCTCCACCCGGCGCAGAGTCTGCTTCATCTGGGTCGGGGTGCGGAAGCGGCTGACTACGTCAATATTCACCGGATACCGGGAGAAGCGCTTGAGGGCAGTGAGGTAATGCTGTCGGGCAAGCACGGTGGTAGGGGCCAGAATGGCCGCCTGCCGTCCGTCCAGCACACACTTCATAATAGCCCGGAAGGCCACCTCCGTCTTGCCGTAGCCCACATCGCCGCACAGCAGACGGTCCATGGGGATGGGCCGCTCCATATCCTGCTTGATCTCCTGCACGCAGCGCAGCTGGTCCTCGGTCTCCACATATTCAAACTGGGCCTCAAACTCCTTCTGCCACGGGGAGTCGGGGGAGAAGGAATAGCCCGGCTGTCGCTGGCGCTGGGCGTAGAGCTGGATCAGCCCCTTGGCAAGGTCCGCCACTGCCTTGCGGGTGCGGGTCTTGGCCTTTTCCCACTCGGTGCCCCCCAGCTTGGACAGCTTTTTGTGCTCCTGATCCTCCCCGCCGCCGATGTACTTGCTGACAAGGTCCAGCTGCGTGGCGGGGACGTAGAGCACGTCGGTGCCCGCGTAGGCCAGCTTCACATAGTCCTTTTCCACGCCGTCGGCGGGGATCTTCACCATGCCCTCGAAGCGGCCTACGCCGTGGTGCTCGTGGACCACCAGATCTCCGGGAGACAGGTCGGTGAAGCTCTCCAGTTTGCGGCGGTTGGTGGCCGCCTTTTTCGTGCCCCGTTTGACACCCATACCTTTTCCCTCGGTCAGGACCGCAAGGCGCAGGTCGGGGTACTCCACACCGCCGGACAGGCCGCCCACCGCCACCGTGATCTGTCCCGGCTGGGGCAGTTTGTCCGGTCTGAACTCCACGGCGGCGCTGACTTTCTGCTCCCGCAGCAGGGTCTGCAGGTTCAGGGCCCGCTGCTCACTGCTGACCAGAACCAGCGTGGAAAAGCCCCCGGTCCGGTACTGGACAAGGTCGGCCACCGCCGTCTCCAGACTTGCGCCGAAGCTGGGCAGCTGCTTTGCCATAACAGACAGCATGGCCTTGGGGGGCACGGGATAGGTGGACAGGGTGAAGGAGTCCAGATATGCCACCGGCCAGTCCTCCAGCCTGCGGTTGAACGCGTCAAAGGAGCAGATCACACCGGCGCACGCTCCAGCCAGCTCCCCCCGCTCCATCAGGGTCTTGGTGTCCTCCTCCAGCTGCCACTGGTAGGTACGTGCCCGCTCAGCCACCCGGCTGCTCTCGGAAAAGAGCACGCAGGCGTCTGCGGGCAGATAGTCCACCGCCGTAGTACCCTCAGGACAGATGAGTGTCAGGTAACGGTCCAGGGCCGGCAGCAGCCGGCCTGCGGCCACAGCCTCCCGGTCCGCCCGCAGGGTGGCGGCCAGCTCCTGCAGCCCCTGTTTTTCCGCACCCGCGATCAGCCGGTCCAACTGCTCCAGCAGACCGGCAAGTCCGCCGGGTGTCATCTGGGGCAGCAGTTCCGCCGCGGGCAGCAGACGCACCCGGTCCACATTTTCCGTGCGCCGCTGGCTCACCGGGTCAAAATAGCCCATGGCATCCAGATCGTCGCCAAAGAATTCCGCACGCACCGGCTGGGCCATTTCCGGGGAAAACACATCCAGAATGCCGCCGCGCAGGGCAAACTGACCCACGCCCTCCACCTGCTCGCACCGGGCATAGCCCGCCGCTGTCAGCTGCTCGGCAAGGACATTCAGGTCGTAGACCCCGCCCACCGAAAGGGTCCGGCAGCTCTCCTCCAGCACCCCGGGACTCATGGTCCGCTGCATCAAACTCTCCACCGTGGCCACCAGCAGGGGGATCTCCCCGGCGGCCAGCGCCCGCAGCAGGCTTAGCCGGCGGTGCTCCCACTGACGGGAGACGGTGGCCGCGTTGTGAAAGGTAAATGCCCGGGAGGTCAAAACGGGGACCGCCTGCCCGCTCAGGGCGGTCAGATCCAGGGCAAGGCGGTCGGCCTCCCCCTCGTCGGCACAGACCAGCACCGTGGGTCGGCCCGTTTTTTTGTGGATGGCCCCGCCGAAATGGGCCCGGTGCACCGCCGCCAGACCGGACACCGCCGCGGGACAGCGCCCGCTGTCCATGGCGGCCAGCAGCTGTTCAAATTCAGGCAGCCGCTCCAGCGCGGACAGCAAAAGCTCCATATCCATCCCTCCAAACACGACTTCAACCCCCTCTTTTTCAAAGAGGGGGTGTAAACATCTTTTCTGCTCTGACAGTATACCGCATTCCTGTGTCGAATGCAAGAAAAAGCGCCGCTCATGGCGGCGCTTTGGTTAACCGTTGTACCGGTTCATACCCCGGTCCAGTCCGTCGGACAGAATGCACTCGATGGCATCGGCAGCTTTTTTCACCGCGGCGTCTATGGCCTTTTTGTCCTCGCCCTGGAACTTGCCCAGCACCCAGTCGGCCAGATCATAGTCCGGGTGGGGCTTCTCCCCCACCCCCAGCCGCACCCGGGGGAACTGGTCTGTCCCCAGATGCTGGATGATATTTTTCAGGCCGTTATGCCCTCCGGCAGACCCCCCTTTGCGGATGCGAAGCCGGCCTACGGCAAGGGCGGTATCGTCAGACACCACCAGCACGTGGTCGGCGGGCACTTTATAAAAGTCCACCGCCTGCCGCACAGCCTCGCCGGACAGGTTCATATAGGTGATGGGCTTCATGATCAGCACCTTCTGCCCCCCCAGCTGGGTGGTGTTGGTCAGGGCCTTGTATTTCAGCTTCTGGATGGGGATTCTGGCTCGGTCGGCAACCTCGTCGGCCACCATGAAGCCCACATTGTGCCGGGTGTTCTCGTACTGGTCACCGGGATTGCCCAGGCAGACCAGGATCCAGTCCACGCCGCCGGATTTTTTCAGAAACATATTCCACCTCGGTAAAAAATGAAGGGCGGGCCCAGCCCGCCCCTCATCTGATGGTTTAGTTGAACAGGGTAGAAACGGAAGTCTCCATAAAGATGTGGCTGATGGCCTCGGCAAACATGTGCGCCACGGAGATGTACTTGATCTTGTCGCACTGGGCACCGGGCTTGGCGGGCACAGTGTTCAGGAAGATGACCTCGTCCAGAACGCTGTCGGTGATGTTCTGGATGGCCTTGCCGGACAGGACGCCGTGGGTAGCGCAGGCGGTAACATCCTTGGCGCCGCCGATTTTGACCAGAGCGTCGGCCGCGTGGCACAGGGAGCCGCCGGTGTCCACCATGTCATCCAACAGGATGACGTGCTTTCCCTTCACGTCGCCGATAATGTTCATGACCTCGGAGGAGTTGGCCTTCTGGCGGCGCTTGTCCACGATGGCCATGGGCATCTCCAGCTTCTGAGCGAAGGCGCGGGCGCGGGCCACGCTGCCCACGTCGGGAGAGACGATCATGGTGTCCTCATGGACGGCGGCATACTTGCGGAAGAAGTGCTCCACAAAGATGGGAGAGCCCAGCAGGTTGTCCACGGGGATGTCGAAGAAGCCCTGAATCTGGTTTGCGTGCAGGTCCATGGTCAGCACCCGGTCGGCACCGGCGCGGGTGATCAGGTTGGCCACCAGCTTGGCGGAGATGGGGTCGCGGGGCTTGGTCTTGCGGTCCTGACGGGCGTAGCCGAAGTAGGGGATGACGGCGGTGATGCGGCCGGCGCTGGCGCGCTTGAGCGCGTCGATCATGATCAGCAGCTCCATCAGCGCGTCGTTAACGGTGTGCAGCTTGCCGTCCTTTTCAAAGGCGCAGGTGGACTGCACCACGAACACGTCCGAGCCGCGGACGGTCTCGTAAATGGAGGCAAAGTTCTCACCGTCGGAGAAGCTGCCAACCTCGGAATTGCCAAGGGGAATGCCCAGTTCCTTGCAGATCTCTTTGGCCAGCTCGGGGTTGGAGTTGCCGGTAAAGATCTTGATGTCCTTGCCGTGTGCGATCATAGTTCAACTTCCTTCCATTTTTCTCTTTATATCCCGGTGCGGTCGGTGCCGCACAAAAGTCACTTTTTTACTTTCTTTTTCCGGTGCTCGGCCGCCCAGCCGGGTTTGACCTCCTGCCGGGACCGGGCGATGACCAGCGCATCCGCCTCCACATCCCGGGTGACGGTGGAGCCGGCGGCGGTGTACACGCCGTCCGCCAGTGTGACCGGAGCCACCAGATTGGTGTTGCAGCCCACAAAACAGTCGTTTCCGATGGTGGTGCGGAACTTGGCGTTGCCGTCGTAGTTGCAGGTGACGGTGCCGCAGCCGAAATTCACCCGCTCACCCACGTCGGCGTCGCCCACATAGGTCAGGTGGGCCATTTTGGTCCCCTTGCCCAGATTGCAGTTTTTCAGCTGGACAAAGGCGCCGATCTTGGATCCTTCCCCCACGTTGCAGTGGGGACGGATATGGGTGTAGGGGCCGATCTCGCAGCCCTTGCGGATAACGCTTTCCTCTACCTGAGCGGTGTTGATAACAGCGCCGTCCTCCACGGTGGTGTCGGTGAGCATGGTGTTGGGGCCAATGGTGCAGTTTTCGCCCACCACGGTCCTGCCCCGCAGGATGGTACCGGGCAGCAGAACTGTGCCCTTGCCCACGGTGACCTGTTCATCCACGTACACTGCAGCGGGGTCCATCATGACAACACCCTGCGCCTGCAGTTCCGACCGCTTGGCGTTCATGGTCTTGCGTGTATCTTCCATCGATTTGCCTCCCACACATCAAACCATTTTTAACACAGGCGGTACGCCCGGCGTGCCGCCCATAGCCATTATATCATATCTTCCAAATATTTGCGCGGATTTTTAGCGTTTTGAAAAAATATTTTCCGCCCCGCTCTCAGCGGATCTGTCCTCCGCCCCGAATCACGTATTTGTAGCAGCACAGCTCCTCCAGCCCCATAGGTCCCCGGGCGTGGAGCTTTTGGGTGGAGATGCCCATTTCACAGCCCAGACCAAACTCCCCGCCATCGGTAAACCGGGTGGAGGCGTTGTGGTACACGGCGGCGGCATCCACGCCGTTCAGGAACAACCGGGCAGTGTCCTCGTTGTCGGTGACGATGCACTCGGAGTGTCCGGTGGAGTGGGCGGCGATATGGTCCATGGCCTCGTCCACGCTGTCCACCACCTTGACGGCCATGATGTAGTCCAGAAATTCCGTATCAAAGTCCGCTTCTCCGGCCTTCACGCCGTCGATGATCTGAGCGGATCGCTCGTCCAGCCGCAGTTCCACGGGGATTTGTCCTGCCGCTTTGCGCTCATCCACCAGACGCTGACGCAGCCGGGGCAAAAAGCCGGCGGCAATATCCTTGTGAACAAGACACACCTCGGCGGCGTTGCACACGCTGGGCCGGCTGCACTTGGCGTTGGTCACAATGTCAAGTGCCATATCCGGGTCGGCGTCCCGATCCACATAAATATGGCAAATGCCGGTGCCCGTCTCGATGACGGGGACGGTGGCGTTGTCCACGCAGGCGCGGATCAGGCCCGCTCCGCCCCGGGGGATCAGCAGATCCACAAGCCCGGAGGCACACATCAGCTCGTTGGCACTTGTACGGCTGGTGTCCTCCACCAGCGCCAGGGCGTCCGCAGGCAGCCCCGCCTGCTCCAATCCCCGCTTCAGGGCGGTCACAATGGCCGCGGCGGACCGGTGGGCCTCCTTGCCCCCCCGCAGCACGCAGGCAGAACCTGCCTTCAGCGCAAGGGCCGCCGCGTCGGAGGTGACATTGGGGCGGCTTTCATAGATGATGGCGATAACACCCATGGCCACGGCGGTGCGCTCGATGACCAGCCCGTTGGGCCGGTCCACACGGCGCAGCACCTGACCCACCGGGTCGGGCAGGTCGGCCACCTGCTCCATGCCCCGGGCCATGCCTTCAATGCGCTCGGGAGTCAGGGCAAGGCGGTCCAGCATCACGTCGGACACCGTCCCCTTTGCCGCCGACAGATCCAGCGCGTTGGCCGCGAGTATCTCCTCCTGCGCCGCCACCAGCTCCCGGGCCATTGCCCGCAGGGCGGCATTCTTCGTCTGTGTATCCGCCAGAGCCATGGCGGTCTTGGCCGCCTTTGCCCGACGCAAAAGTTCCATGGTGGTCATCATTTCGCCCCTCATTTAAACTCCGTTCTGTAATATCGGATTCTATTTATACTATTCGTTTTTACTTCTTCCCCAAAAACCGGGTCCCTACCGCCTTGCCCGCTACAATATCATAGAGTGCGGCGGGGGTTTCCCCGTTGGCAATGATCATGTCGCAGCCCGCTCCGGTGACCATTTTGGCGGCCCGCAGCTTGGTGGCCATGCCGCCGGTGCCCAGACCGGAGCCTACGCCGCCGGCCAGCGCCTCGACCTCGGCGGTCACTTCCTCCACCACCGGGATCAGGGTAGCGGCGGGATCTTTGCGGGGGTCGGCGGTATAAAGGCCCTCGATATCGCTGAGCAGAACCAACAAATCTGCCTTTACGGTGCAGGCCACGATGGCGCCCAGCGTATCGTTGTCGCCCACCTTGATCTCGGCGGTGGCCACGGTGTCGTTCTCGTTAATAATGGGCAGCGCACCCAGCTCCAGCAGGCGGTGGATGGTGTTTTCAAAATTCTGTCTGCGGTCAGCGTGATCAATGTCTTCGCCGGTAAGCAGGATCTGGGCCACCGTATGGTTGTACTGGGTGAACAGCCGGTCGTAAGTATACATCAGCTCGCACTGTCCCACGGCGGCGGCGGCCTGCTTGGTGGGCATGTCGGCGGGCTTTCCGGGCAGGTTCAGCTTGCCCACGCCCATGCCGATGGCACCGGAAGACACCAGCACCACCTCATGCCCCGCATTTTTCAGGTCGGACAGCACCTTCACCAGCTCCTCCACATGGCGGATGTTCAGCCGCCCGGTGGGGTGGGCAAGGGTGGAAGTGCCTACTTTAATGATGATACGCATACAGTTCCCTCACTTCAGTTCCAGTGTTCTCTGATAGGCCGCCTTGACCGCTTCCATGACCCCGGCCCGGAAGCCGTTGTCCTCCAGCGCGCCCACGCCCCGGATAGTGGCGCCCCCGGGGGAGCACACCGCATCCTTCAGCGCGCCGGGATGCTGACCGCTGCGGCAGACCATCCGGGCCGCGCCCTCCAGCATACGGGCGGCGTACACAAGGGCCTTATCCCGGGGCAGTCCGCAGGAAACGCCCCCGTCCGCAAGGGCCTCCACAAACATATAGGCAAAGGCCGGGCCGCAGCCGGACACGGCGCAGGCCGCGTCGATCAGGCTTTCGGGCAGCTCATCCACAAAGCCCGCGCCGGACAAAAGCGCTGTCAGCTCCTCTTTTTCCTCTTGGGTAACGTCGGCAGCGCACAGCTGTACCACCCCCGCGCCGATGGCCGCCGGGGTGTTGGGCATGATGCGGACCACAGGGTACGCCCCTCCAGCCAATTCCCGGATGCGCTCCATGGTCAGGCCGGCTGCCATGGTCAGCAGCACGAAGCGGTCCCGGCGGGACGAGAGAACCTCCTTCAAATCGGCCAGTACGTCCTCCATCATCTGGGGCTTGACACCCAGAAAAATCAGGCTGCAGTTGGCCGCAACCCATTCATTGTCCTGCACCTGCCCGCCCAGCTCCCGGGCCAGCGTCCGGGCCTTTTCCGGGGAGCGGTTGGCAAAAAACAGCTCTACCTCCGGCCCGGTGGTGCGCACCGCCCGGGCCATGGCCGCGCCCATATTGCCGCAGCCGATGAATCCAATGGTCGTGAACATAAACAGCTCCTCCTTATCTATGAGGTTCAGTTTGCGGATATTATACCATACCTTATCGTCCTTTTCACCCGAACAGGCGAATTTTCCCCATTTTAGCAAAATCTTTATATTCCCCCTTGACAAATATTCGTGCGCACTGTATGCTAACTGTACTAATACACGTAGTACAGTTGTGCAAAGGAGGGCTGATATGCTCCATCTGGACTACCGGGACGCACGTCCCATTTACGAGCAGGTCAAGGACGGCCTGCGAAAGCTGATGGTCACCGGCGTGATACAGGAGGGGGAAAAGCTCCCCTCTGTGCGGGCGCTGGCCAGTTCCCTGGCCATCAACCCCAACACCATTCAAAAGGCCTATGAGGCTCTGGAAGCGGAGGGCTATGTCTACTCCGTGGCGGGCAAGGGCAGCTTTGCCGCCCCCCACACAGGGGTGGACGACCAGCGCCGCACCCAGCTGCTGGAACAGCTGGACGGACTGGTGAAGGAACTGGCCTATCTGGGCGTGTCCGCCGACGAGGTATGCGGTCACATCCGGGAAAAGGAGGTAAAAAACCATGATTAAAATCGACAATGTGGTCAAGACCTTTGACGGCTTTCGGGCGCTGGACGGGCTGACCATGCAGGTGGGCAAGGGGTCTATCTACGGCCTTGTGGGCCCCAACGGCGCCGGCAAGTCCACCATCCTGCGCCACATCACCGGGGTGTACCGCCCCGATTCGGGCAGCATCCTTGTGGATGGACAGCCGGTGTATGAAAACCCCCAGGTCAAGCAGCGCATTTTCTCCATCCCCGACGAGCTGTACTACTTCACCTCCGCCTCCACCCGGGACATGATGAGGTTTTACCGGGGCATCTACCCCAACTTTGATATGCAGCGCTACGAGGCGCTCAGACCCGCCTTCCCCGATGTAAACGAGCGCCATCCCATCCGCCGCCTGTCCAAGGGCATGCAGAAGCAGTCGGCCTTCTGGCTGGCCCTGTGCTGTCAGCCCGACCTGCTGGTGCTGGACGAGCCGGTGGACGGCCTCGACCCGGTCATGCGCCGTCAGGTGTGGTCTTTGCTCATGGGTGACGTGGCTCAGCGGGGCACTACGGTGCTTGTGTCCTCCCACAACCTGCGGGAGCTGGAGGACGTATGCGACCACGTGGGCATCCTGTCCCACGGCAGGGTGCTGCTCCAGCGCTCTTTGAGCGACCTGCAGGACAATGTGGTCAAAATGCAGGTGGTCTTCCCCGAGGCGGAAGCCCCCCAGCTGCCCGCCGACCTGCAGGTGCTGCACACCGCCCGCACCGGCCGCATCCATACCCTGATCGTCCGGGGTCGGGCCGACGAGGTAAAATCCCGTCTGGCCGCCTTCCAGCCCATTTTGCTGGAGGCCCTCCCTCTGACTTTGGAGGAGATCTTTATCTATGAACTGGGAGGTGAGGACTATGAAGTCCGCGACATCGTTCTTTAATCCCACCCTGCTGAAGAAAAACCTCACCCGCTACTGGCCCATCTGGGCCCTGTATACCCTGATCTGGGCCTACGCCCTGCCTGTTCGGTGCCTTATGGTGGTGTCCAGAAACCAGCTCTGGATGGGTGACACACCTGTCCAGCAGGTAAAGACTTTTGCCAATGAGATCCCCAACCTGCTTGAGGGCTTCGGCACATTCATGGCCTTCAGCTTCGGCATTCTGACCGCCATGGCCATGTTCTCCTACCTCTATAACAACCGCTCCGCCGGCATGATGCATACCCTGCCCATCCGGCGGGAGGGCCTGTTCCTGACGGGCTACGTGTCCGGCCTTGTGTGCCTGCTGGGCTCTCACTGTGTGGTGTGGCTGCTGACGTTGACGGCAGAGGGTCTGAGCGGCTATATGGATCTGTACACCATCAGCATCTGGCTGGCCGCTCAGAGCGCCATGTGCCTGTTCTTCTACTCCTTTGCCGTGTTCTGCGCCATGTTCACCGGCCATTTGCTGGCTCTGCCCGCCTTTTATGGCATTCTGAATTTCCTTGCCATTGTGGTGTTTTCTCTGGTGGACTATCTGGTGGAGCCCTTCCTGTACGGCTTCGCCGGTCTGCCCGGAGGGGCTTCTACGGTAGTAGAATGGCTGACTCCCGCCATGTGCCTTGGAGAAGAGGTACGCTGGCGCAGGATCAACTCCATTTACCGGCTGGAGGGCGTGGCTGAACTGGCCATTTACGCCGCGGTGGGCCTTATCCTCGCGGGACTGGCCCTGCTGGTCTACCGCAGGCGGCACGTGGAAACCGCCGGCGATGTGGTATCTGTGTCCGTGGTGAAGCCCATCTTCAAATACGGCGTAGCCCTGTGCTCCGGACTGTGCCTTGGCTTCTGGCTGCACGCCATGTTCGGTATCAACATCCCCGGCGGTCTGACCGGCAACCTGCTGCTGTGGACGGCCATCGGCTACTTCGTGGCAGAGATGCTGCTGAAAAAGTCCTTCCGGGTGTGGAAGGCGTGGCGGGGCGGCGCGGTGCTGCTGGCACTGGTGGCCGTGGGCCTTTTCTGGCTGCAGATGGACGGCTTCGGCTTTGTCTCCCGGGTTCCCGCCCCGCAGAGTGTGGTCAGTGTAAAGGTGGAGGGCAGAGGCGGCTATCCCTATGACGAGGGACGCACCGCCGACTTCACCACCGAAGACCGGGATATCATTGCCAAAACTGTGGCTCTGCACAAGGCCATTGTGAACGAGCATCACAATCCCGAGTTCGGCAGCGGCAGTGACAGCGAGTCTTTCGGTCTGAACGTGACCTATACGCTGACCAACGGGACTGTTCTGCGCCGGAATTACCATATCAGCATGTGGCGCGATACCCGGCTGGCCCGGGCGGCGGAGGACTTCTTCTGCGATCCCGAAGTGGCAAAGCTGGCCTACGATCTGGAGCAGATCGACCCTCAGCGGCTGACCGGAGCCGAGGTGTCCAGCCTGCGAAACACCGTTTCCAACAAAGCCGAGCATATCACTCTGGCGGAGCTGAGGCTGTCCGGAACGCCCTACGTCAACAAGCAGGACGCCCTGCAGGCCCTGTATCACGCGGTGCTGCTGGACTTTGAGCAGGGCAATCTGGGCAAGCGCTATCTCTTTGATCTGGACGAGGAGCGCCAGCTCAACACCTATACCTCCGATCTGTCCCTGTACTGGGATGTCCCTCAGACCGGCAAGCACACCCTTGGATATGCGGCGGAAGCGGGAGCAGGGAGCGTCACCATCAGCTATACCGATTTCATGGAGATCACCCTGACCCCCCAGGCGGAGCACACCATCCGGGTGCTCACTGAGCTGGGTATTTTGGATGAGGATACCACCATGCGCCTCTACCGGGAGATCGTGGATGAGGAGCTGCGGGCCAAGTTCCCGGAGGGAGACCCTAACTCCCTCCCCGATGACGCCTTTGTCCGCGCCGTCACAGGCAGCATCGACCTGTACTGATCTTCCCGACCCCCGGCTCTGCGGAGCCGGGGGTCTTGTCTTATGGGGCGGCCCGAAGGAGCCGCCCTTTTTCTTTACAGACTTCGTCTGCTGTGCTATACTGTTGCTGACAACCGAATACCTGCTTCGTGGCCCGCGCGGGGCATCTGCACCGCCCGGGCTGAACAAGACAATGGGGTGAAACTCCCCAACGGTACCGCCGCTGTAAGCGACCTGTACCCTCCCACGGCGAAAGCCAGTCACTGGAGCGATCCGGGAAGGCGGGAGGTCGGGGCTATCCCCCGGTCGCAAGTCAGAAGACCTACGAGGCAGGCTGTGTCCCCCGCCTGTGCGAGCAACTCAGGCGCGGGTATTTTCGCGCGGAAACACGGCCGCGGCGTTCTTTTTGAGGGACGCCGCGGCCTGTTGTTTTCTGCGCCCGAAAGGAAGGATATTGTGAAAAAACACGCAAAACTGTCCCTTGCACTGCTGGCTTTCGTGGCCCTGATCGGCCTGTTTGCCGGCCTGTACCTGTCCTCCCGCCCCGACACGACCCCCGGGGACAAATCCGTGACGGTGGAGGTGGTCCACAAGGATGAAGTCTCCAGGACCTTCCACTTCCAGACGGACAAGGAATACCTTGGGGATCTGCTGCTGTCGGAAGGCATTGTAAAGGGCGAACAGGGTCAGTTCGGCCTTTATATCCGCGAAGTGGACGGGGAACGGGCGGACTTTGATCTGGACAAGGCCTACTGGGCCCTGTTCGTAGGGGAGGACTACGCCACACAGGGGGCGGACGTCACCCCGCTGCAGGACGGGGACAGCTTCCGGCTGGTGTACACCCTTGGTTAAATCCCGCCCCGCCGCCGATGCGGCCCTGTTCGGCATCCTCGGGGGGCTGACCTTTGCCGCCAAGATGGTCATGGCCTCCCTGCCCAACATTGAGCCGGTCTCCCTGATGGTCATGCTGTTTGCCGTTACCCTGGGCAAAAAGGCCCTGTTCCCCATCTACATCTATGTGCTGCTTGAACTGGCCCTCAACGGGTTCGGGCTTTGGACCGCCGCCTACCTCTATATCTGGCTTGTGCTGGCGGGAGCAGCCTGGCTGCTGCGGGACATGCAGTCCCCACTGGGCTGGGCCGTCCTGTCCGGGACCTTCGGTCTGCTGTTCGGCGCCCTGTGCGCGCCCCTGTGCCTGTTCACCGGGGGACCCGCCTTTGCCCTGAGCTGGTGGCTCAGTGGTGTGCCCTTCGACCTGCTGCACTGCGGGGGCAACTTCCTGATCGCCCTGTTCCTGTTCTGCCCCCTGCGCGCTTTGATGCAGCGTCTGCTGCAAAAATATTTCTGACCCAACGCCGCGCCGGTATCGGTGCGGCGTTCTTTTTCCCTCCATTTCCCACGCAAAAATATCCCCTTTTGAAAAAAATGCTGTCCCCTCGACCAAAAGCGCCCCCATTCAACTTCCAAAATATGGTATTTTGTTGTCAGAACGACCAAGGAGGAGCGCTTATGCCCATCATGCGCAAGAAAATGCGGGAATCCGACCGTATTCTGTCTCTGCCTCTTGACACGATCCGCCCAAACCCCGACCAGCCCCGGCGCATTTTTGACCCCGCCGGTTTGGAGGAGCTTGCCGACTCCATCCGTGCGCTGGGCATTCTTCAGCCCCTCACCGTGCGCAGGACCCAGGAGGGCTGGGAGCTGGTGGCGGGCGAGCGCCGTCTGCGGGCGGCAGCTTTGGCGGGTCTGGAGCGTGTGCCCTGTATTGCGATCCAGACGGACAGCCAGAACTCCTCCCTGCTGGCGCTGGTGGAAAATCTCCAGCGCCGGGATCTGGACTTTCTGGAGGAGGCGCTGGCGCTGGACAAGCTGCAGCGCACCTATTGCCTGTCTCAGGACGAGGTGGCCCGCCGCATCGGAAAATCCCAGTCCGCCGTGGCCAACAAGCTGCGGCTGCTGCGTTTGCCGCCCCAGCTGCTGGCAAAGCTGCGGGAACAGGGTCTGTCCGAGCGCCACGCCCGGGCTCTGCTGCGCCTTGAAAATGATCACCGGCTGGAAAAAGCGGCCGACTATATTACCACCCACAAGCTTACCGTAGCTCAGACAGAGCAATACATAGACAATCTGCTTATTGCCCGGCCGCCAAAGCCCAAACGCACCTATATTATTAAAGATGTTCGGCTTTTTCTCAACAGCGTCACTCGCGGTCTGAGTATGATGCGCACAGCCGGCGTGGATGCCTGCTGCCAGCGGCAGGAGACGGAAGACGCTATCTGCCTGACCATCCGCATCCCCAAGTAACGCCCTCCCTGGCCTCCCCTGTTGTTTCACGTGAAACATAGGGGGAGGCTTTTTATGCACTTTGGCTGTTTCACGTGAAACACTCTCTTCATAACTGCCGCAGAAAAGTTTGAAAACAGTTGAAATACTCGATTCGCATTGGTATAATATAAGCTGTTACAGTATCTGTTTTGGATAAGCCGTTCCCACCAGGGGAAGCAGGGGGTTCAACTATGGCAAGGATCATTGCAATTGTCAATCAAAAGGGCGGCGTGGGTAAGACCACCAGTTGTGTCAATCTCTCTGCCGCCTTGCACGCCAAGGGGTTGCGGGTTTTGCTGTGTGACTTTGACCCTCAGGCCAACGCCACATCGGGCATGGGCGTGGACAAAAACACCGCCTCGCCCAACATCTATGATGTGCTGATCAACGGTGCAGATCCCAAAAAGGCCGTGGTGCATACCAAGTATGCCGACGTCCTGCCCGCCAACAAGGCTCTGGCCGGTGCCGGCGTGGAGATGATCGGTCTTGAGCGGCGGGAATATCTGCTGAAAGACGCTCTGGGCCAGCTATCCGGCGACTATGACTATATTTTTATTGACTGCCCGCCCTCTCTGGAGCTGCTGACCCTCAACGGTCTGTGCGCCGCCGACGCGGTGCTTGTCCCTGTCCAGTGCGAATACTACGCGCTGGAGGGTCTCAGCGACCTGCTGTCCACGGTCCGCCGGGTCAAACAGGCCCTGAACCCCGCCATTGACCTGCAGGGCGTGCTGTTGACCATGTACGACGGCCGCACCAACCTGTCCATTCAGGTGGCCGAGGAGGTCAAGCGCCACTTCCCCGGCAAGGTTTATGCCACCGTCATTCCTCGAAACGTCCGCCTTTCCGAGGCTCCCAGCCACGGAAAGCCCGTGATTGCCTACGATCCCCTCTCCCGGGGTGCTGAGGCATATACCGCTCTGGCGGAGGAGTTTTCCTCCAAACGTTTCACGTGAAACATTTGCTGTCCCAACCTTAATATATAAAGAAGGTGCAATATGGCAAAACGCAATATAGAAAAGGGCCTCGGTCGGGGTTTAGACGCCCTGCTTGGCACCCCCGAGGTGCAGAGTGCCCAGACCACCGGGTCCGTCCAACTGCCCATCTCACAGGTGGAGCCGGGCCTGAACCAGCCCCGCAAACGCTTTGAGCCCGAGGCACTTGCGGACTTAGCCGACTCCATCCGCACCCACGGCATCATCCAGCCCCTGACCGTGCGTCGGCTGGCTTCCGGCTACTATCAGATCATCGCCGGCGAGCGCCGCTGGCGGGCCGCCAAAATGGCACAGCTGTCAGAAGTGCCCGCCGTCATCATCGAAGCGGACGACCGCAAGGTGATGGAGCTGGGCCTGATCGAAAACCTCCAGCGCGAGGACTTGAATCCCGTGGAAGAAGCCAAGGGCTATCAGGTGCTCATTCAGGAGTACGGTCTGACTCAGGACGAGGTGGCCCAGCGCATGGGCAAGTCACGGCCTGCCATCGCCAACACCTTGCGGCTGTTAGGTTTGCCGGAGGCCGTGCTCATCCTGCTGGAGGAGGGCTCTATCTCCGCCGGCCACGCCAGAGCCATTCTGGCCGCCCCCACCGAGGAGCTTCAGATCAAGGCCGCCCAGATGACCGCCACCCAAGGTCTGTCTGTCCGGCAGACGGAGGGGCTGGTAAAGGCCCTGCAGGTTGCTGAGATCAGCAAAGAGAAAAAGGCCCCCGCTTCCGACGCGGCCATCTACCTTGCAGAGGTGGAAAAGTCCCTCTCCTCCCGCTTTGGCCGCAAGGTTCGGGTGCTGGCCAAGGGCGAGAAGGGCCGGATCGAGCTTGAGTATTACAGCACCGACGATCTGAACGCCCTGTTGGATCTGCTGGAGCAGACGAAGGAGGGTGGCCGCTCATGAGTTCCGAGCCCCGCAAGGAGCAGCAGCCCAAATCGCCCCACCGCCCCCACCTGTTTTTCTATATGGTGGTTCTGTTTGCCGTGGCCTTTTTGCTGCTGCTGGTATCCTACTTCATGCAGCAGCGCCAGAGTGACCAGCAGGTCATCGACGGTCTGGAGCAGAAAAACATGTCCTCGATGCAGATCGCCCAAAACGTCATCGAGCGCAACCAGACGCTGATGGAGGAAAACAAGGCCCTGCGCGAGAAGCTGGATCAGATGGAAGAAAGCGCCGAAACCCTTGCAGCCCAGCAGAAAGAGCAGGAACAGACCACACTGGCTCTGGACTGGCTGTGGCGCATTGAGCGGGAATATTTCCAGGGCCGCTACTCCAACACACGCAATCTGATCCGGGAGATGGAGGCCGCCGGTCTGGAAGCCTTCCTGCCCGCCCAGCCCCTTGCAGATCAGGATTACCGCACCCCTCTGGAACAATATCAGGCCATCCGCGACTTGCTTTTCTGAATTTCGCGCAAAGAAAGTACTATAATTTGTAAATAAAGGGAGAATTTTCCATGCTCGACATTAAGTTTATTCGGGAGAATCCCGAACTGGTAAAGGAAAACATCAAAAAGAAGTTCCAGGACTCCAAGCTGCCCCTTGTGGACGAGGTGCTTGCCCTGGACGAGGAAAACCGTGCCGCCATGACCCGGGCCAACGAGCTGCGCTCCGCCCGCAACAGCCTGTCCAAGCAGGTGGGCATGCTCATGGGACAGGCCAAGAAGGACCCCTCCAAGCTGGCTGAGGCTGAGGCTGTCAAGGCTCAGGTCAAGGCCAACGCCGAGGAACTGGCCGCGCTGGAGGTCAAGGAGGCGGAACTGGCCGAAAAGATCCGTAAGATCATGCTGGTCATCCCAAACATCATCGACCCCTCCGTGCCCATCGGTGAAAGCGACGAGTTCAACGTGGAGGTGGAGCGCTTCGGCGAGCCTGTCACTCCCGACTTCGATGTACCCTACCACACCGAGATCATGGAGTCCTTCAACGGCATCGACATGGACAGCGCCGGCCGCGTGTCCGGCAACGGCTTCTACTACCTCATGGGCGACATTGCCCGTCTGCACTCCGGCATTCTGGCCTATGCCCGTGACTTTATGATCGACAAGGGCTTTATCTACTGCATCCCCCCCTTCATGATCCACGGCAACGTGGTGGAGGGCGTCATGTCCCAGACCGAAATGGACGCCATGATGTACAAGATCGAGGGCGAGGACCTGTACCTGATCGGCACCAGCGAGCACTCCATGATCGGCAAGTTCATCGACCAGATCATCCCCGAGGCCAGCCTGCCTCAGACCCTTACCTCCTACTCCCCCTGCTTCCGCAAGGAGAAGGGCGCCCACGGCATCGAGGAGCGCGGCGTGTACCGCATCCACCAGTTTGAAAAGCAGGAGATGGTGGTGGTCTGCAGGCCCGAGGACTCCATGAACTGGTACGAGAAGATGTGGCGCTACAGCGTGGAGCTGTTCCGCTCCCTGGACATCCCCGTGCGTCAGCTGGAGTGCTGCTCCGGCGACCTGGCTGACCTGAAGGTCAAGTCCTGCGACATCGAAGCCTGGTCCCCCCGCCAGCAGAAGTATTTCGAGGTCTGCTCCTGCTCCAACCTGGGTGACGCACAGGCCCGCCGCCTGAAAATGCGCGTCAAGGGCGAGAACGGCACCTACCTGCCCCACACCCTGAACAACACCGTGGTGGCCCCTCCCCGTATGCTCATCGCCTTCCTGGAGAACAACCTGCAGGCCGACGGCAGCGTGAAGATCCCTGCCGCCCTGCGTCCCTATCTGGGCGGCACGGAGGTCATGATCCCGAAAAAATAAATCCAACCTGTAATATCCATCAGCAATATTACGTTTAGTTTTCAATTTTCCAGAAAAACAGAAGAAAAATTGAGAGGAGCAACCCAAGATGAAAAAGTTTTTTGAGGAGTTCAAAACCTTTGCCATGCGCGGCAATGTGATCGACCTGGCAGTCGGCGTTGTGATCGGCGGTGCCTTCGGCAAGATCACCACCTCCATCGTCAACGACATTATCATGCCCTGCATCTCCATGCTCACCGGCGGCATCAACTTTGCCGACTGGAAGCTGGTGCTGAAGGAGGCGGTCCTTGCCGCCGACGGCGCCACCGTGGAGGCCGCCGAGGTGGCCATCAACTACGGCAACACCATTGCCATCATTCTGGACTTTATCATCATCGCCTTCGCCGTGTTCTGTCTGGTCAAGGGTATCAACTCCCTGCACCGCAAGGAGGAAGAGCCCGCCCCCGAGCCTGCTCCCGAGCCCGAGCCCTCCGCCGAGGAGAAGCTGCTGACCGAGATCCGCGACCTCCTCAAGGAGAAAAACTGATGCCCGATAACAAGCCTCAGTCCAACTCGGGGGAGCAGGGCTACACCCCCGCCTCCCCGGTAAAGCGGGCGCTGGCCTGGATCGGTGTGGTCTACATGGTCATTCTGGTGGCCCTGATGACCTACTTTTACTTCACCGCCACCATGCTGGGCGGCCTTGGCCCCCTGCTCACCGCGCCCGGTCTTGTGGGTCTGGGCATTGTGTCCATCATCAGCTTCCGCACCACCGGACGGCCGGCAAAGGGGGCTGCCATCGCCCTGGCTGTTATTTGCTGGCTGCTGGCCGCCCTCACCCTGCCCGTAGGGATCGCGGGCCTCATGTCAAACTTCACTTGAATTTCATAGGAGGTCCCCCTTGAAGGACATCATTTCCCAAGGCCTTTCCGATCTGGGCCTGGCCGGCCGCGTACCGGAAACCGCTCCCCGGCAGTTGGAGGTCTACGGCCGCCTACTGCTGGAAAAAAACCAGGTCATGAACCTGACCGCCATCCGCGAGGAAGACAAGGTGGCCCGCCTGCACATGCTGGACTGCGCCGCTCTGCCCTGTTTTGCGGACTTTGAGGGCAAGACGCTCATCGACGTGGGCACCGGCGCGGGCTTTCCCGGCCTGCCCCTGAAGATCCTTGTCCCCTCCCTGCAGGTAACCCTGCTGGACAGTCTGGGCAAGCGGGTCAACTGGCTCAATGAGGTCTGTCAGACCCTTGGCCTGCAGGATGTTCATGCCATCCACGCCCGGGCCGAGGAGCAGGCCCTTGTCAAGGGCTTCCGGGACAGCTTTGACTTTGCCACCGCCCGGGCCGTGGCCGACCTGCGGGTGCTGTGCGAGCTGTGCCTGCCCTATGTCAAGCCGGGCGGCCTGTTCCTTGCCATGAAGAGCGTGGACTGCGGCCCCGAGCTGGAGGCCGCCGCCCACTGCATCAAACTGCTGGGCGGACGGGTGGAGGACTGCCGGGACTACACCGTTCCGGGCACCGACATCGTCCACCGGCTGGTCATGATCCGCAAGGTGGCGCCCACCCTGAAGGGCTATCCCCGAAAGTGGGCAAAACTGCAAAAAGAGCCGCTGTGATATTTTTGTTGAATTTTATTCCTTTAAAGCGTTGACGTACGGCGCATTTGTGGTAAACTAATTCGTAACCGGGAGGATTTCCAATGGCAACAGGAACCGCGATCGTCATCGCCTCCGGAAAGGGAGGGACGGGCAAAACCTCGCTCGCAGGAGGGGTCGCCGCATGCCTTGCCCGCCTCGGCCGGAAGGTGCTGTGCATCGATATGGATATCGGTCTGCGCAATCTGGACATTTCACTGGGCATGACGGACCGGGCTCTGATGGACTTTTCCGACGTGGTGGAGGGGCGCTGTCCCCTGTCCCGGGCGGCTGTCAGCCATCCGGACCTACCCGACCTGCACCTGCTCACCGCCCCCACCCGGGTGTCCCCCGGCGTCACCCCCCAGGGCATGACCGCTCTGCTCAACACCGCCAGAGCCCTGTATGACTACATACTGCTGGATGCCCCCGCCGGTCTGGACACCGGATTCCAGCTGGCCTGCTGTGCCGCGGACCGGGCCATCGTGGTGGCGACCAGCGACGCCTCCTCCCTGAGGGATGCTCAGCGCACCGTGGGGGAACTGGGCCATATCCAGCAGGTACATCTGGTCATGAACCGGGTGCAGCCCAAGCTGCTGCGCCAGATGCGCACCACCATTGACGACGCTATGGACACCGCGGGTCTGCCTCTGCTGGGCGTCGTGCCGGAGGACAAGCAGGTCATTCTGGCCGCCAACACCGGCCGCCCTGTGATCCTCACCACCCGCCGGGGTGCGGCAAATGCCTATTTGAACATCGCAAAGCGCCTTACGGGCCAGCGCGCCCCCATTATGAGAATCCGCTGAACCATACAAAAGGAGGGAATGTCATATGAATATCGCCTTGATGAGCCATGACAATAAGAAAGAGCTGATGATCCAGTTCTGTATTGCCTACTGCGGCGTGCTGGCGCGCCACACCCTTTGCGCCACCAACAGCACCGGCCGCCAGGTCAGCGAAGCCACCGGTCTGCCCATCAACCTGTTCCTGTCCCACGAGCACGGCGGTATTCAGCAGATCGGCGCCCGCATCGCCTACAACGAGATCGATATGGTGCTGTTCTTTGACGACCCCATGTCCACCGACCTGAGCGACGACGTGCAGTATATCTGCCGCCTGTGCGACCAGTACAACGTGCCCTTTGCCTCCAACGTGGCTACTGCCGAGGTGCTGATCCACGGCCTGTCCCGGGGCGATCTGGACTGGCGCGACATCGTAAACCCGAAAACGACACCTTTTGCCGTATAAACCTTGACTTTTTGTCTTGTTTATTATAGGATTATCACACCGCGTTGACGGCGCATGAGTACCCGGAACACCCCCCGACAGAGAGGGCGGCCATTGGTTGAGAGCCGCTCAGGGAAAGGCTTCGGCGAAGACAGCGCTACCAGCGGGCCCGGAGACGGGCGCGGTCCCCTTCCCGCAACAGAAGGTCAAAGGGGCGCTTTGCGCCTGAATTTGGGTGGCACCACGAAGCGTATCCACACGCTCTCGTCCCAATACAGGGACGGGAGCGTTTATTTTTATGTTCGCACCGCCTGCTTACTCCCCCTGCAGAACCTCCAGCATCAGCCGCGCCCCGGCGCGGAAACCCCGGGCAAAGCAGGCTTCCACGTCGGCAGTGCCCACCGCCATGACCGCCGACCAAAATCCGTCAAGCTCCTCCCAGGTCATTTTGTCCCGCACCGCCCGGACGGCAGGCTCGGCGGCTTTCAGCGCCGCGTTCATTTCCGGGGTATTTCCCTGCTGTTCGTCCAGAGCGATAAAAAGTGTTTTTAGCATGGCATCCATATCATCCCCACCTCTTTTGTGAGTTACTCTCACTTGTCAAGCGTTATTGGAGGAAATATGGCAACTTTTAATGAGCGTTTAAAGTCTCTGCGTAAGGAGCGCAATCTTACACAGGAAGAAGTCGGCCAGCAGATCAATGTTTCCCGGTATGCGGTGCTTTTGTATGAAAAAGGCACTTCTTGCCCGGAAATGAAAGGCCTAATCGGTCTGGCGGACTATTTCAACGTGTCCATTGACTATCTGGTGGGCCGCACGGATAAGCCTGAGGTCAACCGCTGACCCCCCTCCGGCCCTTTGGGCCACCTCCCCCGCAAGCGGGGAGGCGTTTTGGCTCCCCCTGAACGGGGGAGCTGTCGCCGCAGGCGACTGAGGGGGTGACCCGTCACCACACAAAACTCCCTGAAAGGAACTGATACTATGGCTAAAGTACAGCCCCGCACCCTGTCCGGCTTCATGGAACTGCTCCCCGCCCGGCAGGCCCAGTTCGACCGCATGGCCGACACCCTGAAAAAGACCTACGCCCTGTACGGCTTCACCGCCCTGGACACCCCCCTGATCGAGGCGTCCGAGGTACTGCTTGCCAAGGGCGGCGGCGAGACGGAAAAACAGATCTACCGCTTTATGAAGGGCGACACCGACCTGTCCCTGCGCTTTGATCTGACTGTGCCGCTGGCCAAATACGTGGCTCAGAATTACGCCAACCTCACCTTCCCCTTCCGCCGCTTCCAGATCGGCAAGGTCTACCGGGGCGAGCGCGCCCAGCGGGGCCGCTTCCGCGAGTTCTATCAGGCGGACATCGACATCATCGGCGACGGCAAGCTGGACATCAGCAACGAGGCGGAGATCCCCTCCATCATCTACAAGGCCTTCACCGCCATGGGCCTCAAGCGTTTCCAGATCCGGGTGAACAACCGCAAGATCCTCAACGGCTTTTACGCCATGCTGGGTCTGACGGAAAAGTCCGGCGACATCATGCGCACCGTGGACAAGCTGGATAAGATCGGCGCGGAAAAAGTTGCCGCCCTGCTGGTCAGCGAGGAGATCGGCCTTTCTCAGGATCAGGCCGACGAGATTTTGAAGTTTATCGCCATCAAGGGCTCCAATGCCGAAGTCCTTTCCGCTCTGGAGGGCTACCGCGGCCGCCACGAGCTGTTTGATCTGGGTCTGGACGAGCTGAACACCGTGACCAAGTACCTGTCCGCCTTCGGTGTGCCCGAGAGCCACTTCGCCGTGGACCTGACCATCGCCCGGGGTCTGGACTACTACACCGGCACCGTGTACGAGACCACCATGCTGGACCACCCCGAGATCGGCTCCATCTGCTCCGGCGGAAGATATGACAATCTGGCGGAATACTATACCGACAAGCAGCTGCCCGGCGTGGGCATCTCCATCGGCCTGACCCGCCTGTTCTTCGTGCTGGAGGATCAGGGCTATCTGAATGATGCGCTGAACACCGCCCCCGCCGACGTGCTCATCCTGCCCATGACCGAGGATCTGGCCCCCGCCATCGCTCTGGCCACCCAGCTGCGCTCCGCGGGCATCCGCACCCAGATCCACGCCGAGCAGAAGAAGTTCAAGCAGAAGATCGGCTACGCCGACAAGCTGGCCATCCCCTACGCCGTCTTCCTGGGTGAGGACGAGATCAACGCCGGTGTCGCCGCCGTCAAGGATATGAAGACCGGCGATCAGGTCAAGCTGTCCGCCGACGAGGCCATCGCCCATATCAAGGCCGGCCTTGCCAAGCTGAACGAGGGCCTGCCCATTCTGGATAAGGGCGAGTAAGTGGACAAACCCAAAAGAAAGCCTCTGCGCCTGCCGGGGTATGATTACAGCCAAAACGGTGCGTATTTTGTGACCATCTGCACCAAAGACCGCGCACCCATCTTCGGGCATCTCGTAGGGGGCGGCCTCCGTGCCGCCCCGCACGTAGCCTTGACCTCCATTGGCGCAGCCGTAGAACAGGCCATTGGAACCATCCCGGAAATCAATCCCGGTGTGGAATGCAACATCTATTGCGTCATGCCCGACCACGTTCACCTTATGATCGTCTTGACGGGCCGGCACGGAGGCCGGCCCCTACCCGAGATCATGAAACGCTTCAAATCCTATACAGACCACCTGTACCGGGAAGCCTCCGGCGCTCCCCTCTGGCAGCGGGGATATTACGAGCACGTGATCCGTAATCAGGCAGACTTTTACTCTGCGGCGGAGTACATTCACACCAACCCCGCCCGACGGCTGGAACAACAGACAAACACCCCCTGAGAAAGGAGATACTATGAACAAAAAACGCAATCTGATCCTCACCATTCTCATCGCCGCTCTTGTGATTGGCCTGCTGGTCTGGCGGCTGTGGCCGCGAAGCTTGGAGGCTATCAGCAATCAGGACTTTGATCAAATTCTTGACATATCCCTTCACTACGAGGACCGCAGCAACGGGGACACGATCACATCGTTCTCCAGCATCCTGTCCCCCGAAGACGAAGCCTTTGATTCAGTCGTAAGCCTGCTGTCTCATATTCGGTGCCGCCCCTCCTTGGCCAATCTTAACCCCCTGCCCGCTGACTCGCTGCGATTTGAGGGCCGCAATCCGCTTATTATCTCCTTTGTGTTTAAGGACGGGAATCAGGCCAATTTGCACTTGACAGAGCGCGGGGAAATCTCCGCAGACAGCACCTCCCTGAACGGTCTGGGAAAATACTACATCACAAACATAAAAGACTACGAAACCCTGTTGGAGTACATCACCACCCACAGAATCGAAAACAATTCGTAATATATTCTCCCAATAATACTGATTGGAGTTGAATTTCATGGATAACATTCAGAATTTCAAGCGTACCAACTACTGCGGCGAGTTCCGCATGGCCCATGTGGGCCAGACCGCCAGCGTGTGCGGCTGGGTCCAGCGTCAGCGGGATCTGGGCGGTCTGATCTTCGTTGATCTGCGCGACCGCACGGGTCTGGTGCAGCTGTCCTTTGACGACAGCACCGCCAAGGACATCTTCGACAAGGCCTCCACCCTGCGCGGCGAGTACGTCATCGCCGCCACCGGCACCGTCCGGGAGCGCGAGGCCAAGACCGACAAGATCCCCACCGGCGACGTGGAGATCTACGTCTCCGAGCTGCGCCTGCTGGCCAAGGCGGAGACGCCTCCCTTTGAAATTGTGGAGAACTCCAACGCCAACGACGTGCTGCGGCTGACCTACCGCTATCTGGACCTGCGCCGTCCCGACATGCAGCACGCCATCGCCACCCGCCACAAGATCACCAAGATCGCCCGGGACTACTTTGACGAGCAGGGCTTCCTTGAGATCGAGACTCCCATCCTGACCAAGTCCACTCCCGAGGGTGCCCGTGACTATCTGGTCCCCTCCCGCGTCCATCCCGGCAAGTTCTACGCTCTGCCCCAGTCCCCCCAGCAGTACAAGCAGCTGCTGATGCTGTCCGGCTTTGACCGCTACTTCCAGATCGCCCGCTGCTTCCGTGACGAGGATCTGCGCGCGGACCGTCAGCCCGAATTCACCCAGATCGACCTTGAGATGTCCTTTATCAACGAGGACGACATTATGGGCATTCAGGAGGGCTTTATGAAGCGGGTGTTCAAGGAAGTGCTGGATGTGGACGTCCAGACTCCCTTCCTGCGTATGCCCTACCGGGAGGCTATGGACCGCTTCGGTTCCGATAAGCCCGACATGCGCTTTGGCTTTGAGCTGAAGGACATTTCCGACATCGTGAAGGACTGCGGCTTTGGCGTGTTCTCCGGCCCTGTGGCCGAGGGCGGCAGTGTGCGTCTGATCAACATTGAGGGCGGCGCCGCCGCCTTCCCCCGCAAGAAGATCGACAAGCTGGTGGATTTCGTCAAGACCTACCGGGCCAAGGGTCTGGCCTGGGCCCGCCTCATTGACGGCGGTGTGACCAGCTCCTACGCCAAGTTCCTCACCGATGAGGAAAACGCCGCCATTCTCCAGCGTGCCGGCGCCAAGGACGGCGACCTGGTGCTCATCGTGGGCGACGCGAAGAACGACGTGGTCTTTGCCTCTCTGGGCGCTCTGCGCTGCGAGGTGGCCAAGCAGATGGACATCATCGATCCCATGGACTTCAAGTTCCTGTGGGTCACCGAGTTCCCCATGTTCGAGTACTCCGAGGAGGAGGGCCGCTATCAGGCCATGCACCACCCCTTCACCGCCCCCATGGTGGAGGATGAGGACAAGATCCTCTCCGATAAGGCCAACTGCCGCGCCCGTGCCTACGACATCGTGCTCAACGGCACCGAGCTGGGCGGCGGCTCCATCCGTATCAACACCCCCGAGATGCAGCAGAAGGCTTTCCAGGCTCTGGGCATCAGCGATGAGGACATTGAGGAGCGCTTTGGCCATCTGGTCAACGCCTTCAAGTACGGCGCACCTCCCCACGGCGGCCTTGCCTACGGTCTGGACCGTCTGTGCATGCTCATGGCGGGCGCCACCTCCATCCGCGACGTGATCGCCTTCCCCAAGGTGCAGAACGCCTCCGACCTGATGATGGCCTGCCCCGATGTGGTGGACCAGAAACAATTGGATGATCTGTGTATCGCCTGCACCAAAACCGAAGAATAACAAAAGAAAAGCAGCGCACCCCTTGGGTGCGCTGCTTTTTTGTCTTATTCCTGTGCGGGAGCAGAGCCCTGTCCTGCGCCGGGCCGTCTGTGACGGCGGCGGTGACGGTTGCGGTTGGGCTTCTTGTCCCCCTCCGCCTTCTGTTCCGGGGCGGGCTGTGGCTTTTTCTCCTCCTGCTTGGGGGCGGCGGGCTTTTCGCCCTCCGGCTTGGGGCCGTTGCCCCGGCCGCGGCGACGGCGGTTGCGGCTGCCGCGCTCCTCCTGCTCAGGCTGTTGGGACTGCTTAGGCTGCTCGTGGTTCAGGGCCTGGGCAATGGCCGCGGACAGGCGGCTTTCCGGCTGGGCGGGCTTGTTCTCTTCCGCCTCTTCCTCCGGTTTTCTCAGCTTTGCAAGCTCCTCCGGGGCGGGGGGCACATAGCCCTCGGGCCGCTTCCCCTTGCCGCTGCGCACCACGCACACCTCGCAGTTGTGGTAGCAATGGGGGGTCTCCGGGTCGTCATCCAGCCGCACATTCACCTTCTGACGCAGCAGGTTCACGCCCGACACGGTGCCGACGCCGTCCGGCGTCTCCACAAAGGAGTCCATTTTGGGTGCGCTTTTCACCAGATCCTCATAGGCCTCCTGCTCGTATTTCAGACAGCACATCAGTCTTCCGCAGGTACCGGAGATCTTGGTGGGGTTGAGGGACAGGTTCTGGGTCTTGGCCATTTTGATGGAGACGGGCTGGAACTCGTCCAGGAACTGGGAGCAGCAGAATGGCCGCCCGCAGATGCCCAGACCGCCAAGCATCTTGGCCTCGTCCCGCACGCCGATCTGCCGCAGCTCGATGCGTGCGTGGATGGCGCTGGCCAGATCCTTCACCAACGCGCGGAAGTCCACCCGCCCTTCAGAGGTGAAGAAGAACAGCACCTTATTGCCTTCAAAGCTGTACTCGGCCTCCACCAGCTTCATGTCGAGTCCGTGCTCGGCGATCTTCTCCTGACAGATGGCAAAGGCCTTGGCTTCCTTCTCCTTGTTGCGCTCGGCGGTCTTATAGTCCTCGTCTGTGGCCATGCGGATCACGGGGCGCAGGGGGGCGAGCAGTTCCATCTCGTCCACCATGCGGTTGCCCTCCACACACTCGCCCAGCTCGACGCCGCGGCTGGTCTCCACCACCACGCCCTGTCCGGGCGCGAAGGTCAGTCCGTTTGGAGAGAAATAATACTGTTTTCCGCCGCTTTTGAAGCGGACAGCAATGATTTCAGTCATAGTAAAAGCCTCCGGGGTTCGTGATTATGGTTCAGGGCATGCCTGCCTGCGCACACAGCCAGCCGGTCAGATGGCCCAAGCCCATATTGTACGGCTTGGTCCGGCTCAGCTCCTGCGTCAGCTCCACCGCCCGCAGGACTCGCCGTGGGTCCGGGTGACCGGGCAGCTGACCGCACAGAAAGACGCGCATGCGCTCCAGCAGATCAAAAAACTGCTGGCGGTCCCATTTTTCCATCGGGATACACAGAGTCATCATGGCCTGCTCGTCCCCTGCAAGCCAGTATTCCGCCAGCTGCCGCGCCTGTCGGTCCAGCTCTGCGCTGTCCTTCCGGCCGCCGTTGAGGATGTCCACCGCCCGGCCCAGCACTCCCTGACAGTCCAGGGCCGCCTGCCGGCGCAGATCGGGCGCCTGCTGGGGAAAGTTTTGGGCAAGCCACTGCTCTGCTTCCGGAACGGACACAGGGCCCAGGGCCAGCTCCTCACACCGGGAGCGCACGGTGATCAAAAGGCTGCCGGGATTTTCCACAAGCAGGAGAAATGCCGCGTACGCCGGCCCCTCTTCCAGCAGCTTGAGCATGGCGTTCTGGGCGTTCTCATTCAGGCTGTCCGCATCCTCGATAATATATACCTTGCGGGCTGCCTCGTTGGGGCGGATAAAGGCGTCTGAGCGCATTTGCCTGACCTGATCCACAAGGATCTCCTTGTGGTCTGCCTCCCGGGACACCGTGATGATGTCCGGGTGGATGCCGGCGGCGGCCTTCTTACAACCGGGACACAGGCCGCAGGGCCTCGTCCCGCCGTCAGAGCACACCATGGCCCGGGCCAGAATGGCGGCGAGGGTATGCCGTCCGCTGCCCGCGGGGCCGGACAGGATATACGCGTGAGCCAGACCGGCACTCAGGCGGGGCGCAAGCCGCTGTTTGAGCTGGCTGTTGCCCGCAAAGGTGGTCAGCGGCATGGCTTACACCCTCTGGAACTGCTCCACATCCACCACGAAGATGGTGGCGCCGCCCACATTGACCTCTACCGGCATACCGATGGGGAAGTCGCGGCTGACGCCGGACGCGGTGGAGATCATCTGCTTGCGGCTATGGGAGTGCTCCTTGATGATGTCAATGACAGCAGACACCTTTTCCTCGTCCACACCCACCAGGATCGTGGTGTTCTTGCCCATGAGGAAGCCGCCTGTGGTGGCCAGACGGGTGCTGGAAAATCCGTTTCTGGTCAGGGATCGGGTCACGGTACCGGCGTCGTCGCTGTTGATGATGGCAATGATCAGCTTCATAAAAAACACTCCTTGTCGGCTCTGCTCTGAACAATGGATCCAATGTGTATGCAAAGATCCACGATATAATATTATACCTCATTTTTTTCAAATAGAAAAGAATTTTTTTCTTTCGCCGGGCGGGGCATAAAAAACACAGCGGAAGGCTTCTTCCGCTGTGTTTTTTACCTTATCTGTGCTCGCCGGGAGCGTAGGCCACCACCGTGCGGCGGTTGGGCTCGGTACCGATGGAATAGGTGGTCACATCGGGGCAGTCCTGCAGGGCACTGTGGATCACATGGCGCTCGTAGGCATTCATAGCCTCCAGCGTGACATTCTTGCGGTACTTGACCACCTTGCCGGCCACCTTCCGGGCCAAATGCTGCAGAGCCTCCTCCCGCTTGGCGCGGTATCCCTCGGCATCGATGTGGATGCGCACCCGTCTGGACTGGCTGCGGTTGACGGCGTAGTTGGTCAGCTGCTGGATGGCGTCCAGGGTCTCGCCCCGGCGGCCGATAATGGCGCCCAGACCCTGTCCCTGCAGCACGACTTTGTAGCCGCCCTCGGAACTGACAGAGATCTCGGGCACGGCGTCCACCTGCATCTGGGCCAGCAGGCCCGTAAGGAATTCGCGGATGTGTTCTGCCCGTGCGTCATCGGCAGGGGCAGGGGCGGCAGCGGGCTCCTCCTTGGCGATGATGATCTCATCATCCTGCTGAAGCTGGGCCTGCTGCTTGTTTTCAGCCTTCTTTTCCTGGGCCTTGGGTTCGGGCCTGGCCTCTTTCTTAATGGGGGCGGGGGTCTCGTCCTCTCCCTCCACCTCGTAGCTTACGCGAACTCTGGCCGGATTGCTGCCGAAGCCCAGAAAGCCGGACTTGGCGCGCTCCAGCACCTCCACGGAGACATCGTCCCGCTCCAGATCCAGCTGGATCAGGGCTGCGGCAATGGCATCCTCCTCAGAGCGTCCCGTGGTCTCGATCCATTTGCGCATGATCAGACACTCTCCTTATTCTCGTCTGCGCTCTGGGCACAGTCACTTTTTTTGTTCAGCGCGGTCAGATCCACCTTTTCGGTGATCTGGGCCTTTTCCGCCTTTTTACCCTTTTTCCCCTTGGTGTCTTCGGGCTTGGCCAGGTCGGGGTCGCTGTACTCAGTCACACCGCCAAAGCGGTCGGGGATATAGGCACGGCCGCGGGCATGGGCTCGCAGACCCTCCCGGCTGTCGTCCTTGTTGACGCCCTCCGGCTGGTCGTCGGGCTGCTTCTTGATGCCCTTTTTCCGGTTCTGCTTTTCTTCCTCAGCGCGGCGGGCACGCTCCAGACGGGCCTGCTCCTTGCGCTGTTTCTCCTCTTCCTTCTCCAGGCGCTCGCGCTCCTCGGCGGCCTTGCGGGCGGCCTCGTAGTCCTTGCGCAGCAGGCGGGAGGCAAGAACCTCCTGCGCCATGGAGAACACGCTGTTGGCGATCCAGTAGATACACATGGCAACGGGCATGGAGAAGCCGATCCACAGGGACATGAGGGGCATCAACCACATCATGGTCCTGTTGGTGCTGTTGTTCTGCTGGCTCTGTCCGCTCATTTTATTGGTGAGCATTGAGACCTTGCTCATGACCACGCTCAGGCCGGTGGAGAACATGACCAGCAGGAACGCACCGATCACGGGCCAGGAGGGGTTCTGCCAGATCTTCCATGTGGGCATCATAGCCATGTCGATACCCAGGAAACGGAAGTTCATGGTGAACACGTCCACGGTCCCTGCCAGACTGGCCACCGTCTCATCCGTAATGAGGGAGGCCAGATACAGCTGCTCGTAGCCGCGGCTTACAAACTCGGTGGCCGCTTCACGGATCCAGCCGTTTTCCAGCGCCACAGTGCTCCAGTTGACGGCATCGGCCACCACCTGGATCTGCTCGGCAGAAAGGCCCATGAGGTACTTCAGGGGCTCGCGGATGATAGCATAAAGGGGCAGCAGGATCAGGATAGGAAGAAAAGACCACAGGCAGCCGCCCATGGGGTTTACCTTCTCCCGCTCGTACAGCTTCTGCATTTCCAGATTATAGCGCTGCTGGTCCTTGCCGTACTGCTTTTTCAGCTGATCCAGCTTGCCGGAGAGCATACTCATCTGGATCATGCTCTTTTTTCCCTTCATGCTCAGGGGGAACAGCACCACCTTGACCACCAGGGCAAACAGGATGATGGCGATGGCATAGCTCTGGGACAGCTGATAGAATATGTTCAGCAGCCAGGAAAAAGGGGATACGATGTAATACATCAGATCCATTTTGCGCCTCCATATGAAATTCATTTGTTTCCGCCCCGGGGGACGGACCATTGTTACGGCACAGGGTCGTACTCAATGGATTTTTGCCGGTGGAATGGATGGCATCGGAGCAATCTGCGCACAGCCAGCCAGCCGCCCTTGGCTGCGCCGTACTTTTCCACCGCTTCCAGCGCGTACTGGGAGCAGGAGGGAATGAACCGGCAGCAGGGCGGACGGTTGGGAGAGATGTTTTTCCGGTAGAACCGGATCAGCCACAGAAAAACAGCCTTCATCAGACGTTTCCCTTTTCTTCCAGCAGGCCAAGCTTTCCGCACAGCTTGATAAAGCTGCGCTCCAGCTCGTCATACCGGGAATAGACGGCCTTTACCCGGGCCACCACAACGATGTCCCAGCCGGGGGCAAGTCTGTGCTCGTTGGTGCGGTAGATCTCCCGCAGGCGGCGGCGCACACGGTTGCGCACAACGGCGTGCCCCAGCTTTACCCCCGTGGTCAGACCCAGACGGCTGACCTGCCGGTGGTTTTTGCGGCAGTAAACTGCAATAAAGGGGCTTGCGGCACAGTTGCCCTTGTTGTACAGACGGCGAAACTCGTGATTCTGTTTGAGAGAAACCGTGTGCTTCATCCGTCCGTCACACTCCCAAAATGCTTTGAATGCTCACGCAGGGGCGGGGGATTTCCATCCCACGCCCCTACTTTAAATCGATGTCATCGCTGATGGCGCCACCTTAGTGGGTCAGGCGCGCGCGGCCCTTGGCGCGGCGGCGGGCCAGAACCTTCCGGCCGTTGCGAGTGGCCATGCGCTTGCGGAAGCCGTGCTCCTTGGAGCGCTGACGCTTTTTGGGCTGATAGGTACGAAGCATGCGGGACACCTCCTGTACAAAACTCGAGCGGCCCTTGGGCAGCTCACCACAACAGCCGGACAGGCCGACTGCGGTCGTCAAATAAGCTATGCCTGAACATAGCGTGCCACTCATTATAGACCATAAAATCTTATTCTGTCAACCAAAAATTTTAAGGAAAATGACAGGTTTTTCCCCCGTTTTCTTTTTTTCACAACATCTTGTGTCTCCGGTCTTTTTCCTCCCCAATACAGCATACATTTATATATAAAAATATGGCTAAACTCCTTGCCGCCATTGTGTTTTTTTGGTATAATAAATCAGATGCATTTTGTCTTTTTTCTGCCCGTTTTCCACATGCGGCAACCGGGCGTTTTTTCCTTTCTTCCCCCTGTTTTTCCGGGGAGACCATAACTTCGGGAGGTATGTTTTCATGATGAATTCCGCCGCGGACATCTGGGCCAAGGTTTTGGACCTGATGCAGGCTGACCTGACTTCCGTTACAATCAACACATGGTTCGGTGACACTACTGCCGTGGAGATGGAAGAGGATCGACTGGTACTGTGTTCCCCCAGTGCCATGAACCGGGACTTTATTTCCAAGCGCTACGCCGGCTATATCAAAAAGGCCCTTCAGGAGCTGTTCTCTGCCGAGCTGGATGTGCTGGTCCTGTCTCCGGAGGAGGTGGAATCCCGCCGTCAGCCGCAAAAGACTTCCCTGTTTCCCGGAACGGATGACTACACCTTCGATAAATTCGTGGTTGGCTCATCCAATAAGTTTGCCCACGCCGCAGCACAGGCTGTGGCCGATGCCCCGGCACAGAGCTATAACCCTCTGTTTATTTACGGCGAGTCCGGGTTGGGCAAGACCCATCTTCTGTACTCCATTGCCCACACCGTCCAGCGCAAACATCCCAATTATAAAATCGTTTATATTAAAGGTGAGGAATTTACCAACGAACTGATCCGTGCTATCCGCGAGGGCCGCAATCAGGAATTCCGGAACAAATACCGCTCCGCGGATGTGTTTTTGATGGACGACGTGCAGTTTATTGCCGGCCGTGAATCCACCCAGGAAGAATTCTTCCACACCTTCAATACGCTCTATGAATCCAAGCGGCAGATCGTGCTCACCTCCGACCGGCCGCCCAAGGAGATGCTCCGGTTGGAGGACCGGCTGAAAACCCGCTTTGAGTGGGGCCTGCTGGCCGATATCCAGCCTCCGGACTATGAGACCCGTATGGCCATCATAAAAAACAAATCCATCCGTATGGGAGTGGACCTGCCTGACTTTTTGCTGCAGCTCATCGCCGAGAATATCACCGCCAACGTTCGTCAGCTGGAGGGTGTGATCAATAAGATCCTGGCCTATCAGCAGCTGATGGGCACCGACGTAGACAAGGAAACCATCATTAAAGTTATACAGGGAATTTTCAAAGAAAAAGCAGACATCCTGCCTACCGCTGACGTGATCATCGACGAGGTCTGCAAGTTCTATAATACCGAACCCGACCTGCTGCGCGGTCAGGGCCGGACCAAGGATATTTCCCTTGCCCGGCAGATCGCCATGTACCAGATCCGCCGCATGACCAACCTCTCCCTGAAAGAGATCGGTCGTGAATTTGAAAACCGCGACCACACCACGGTGCTCCACGCCATCGAGCGTATTGAAAAGATGGTCAAGGAACAGCCGGAAACGGCGGAGATCGTCAAAGACATCACCGCAAATATCAACACACGGTACGAATAAGCGTCCGAACATCTGCAAACAGCACGGATGGACCGGAGCAAGGGCGCGAAACCAAGCTGCCAAGGGCAGCTGTTTCAAGCCCGCGTCGCAGGGAAACCGTGCGTCGTGGAGGATGTGAGGCGTGATACCGATAAGCGTCCGAACATCCGCGAACAGCAAAAATCCCCAAAAAATGTTGAAATGTGCAAAACCTGCTGTGGATAAAAAAAGCACAGTTTTCAGCCTGTGGAAAAGACCCCACTTTTATCCACACCCCCTGTGCCCTTCAAATCCGCTGCAGCCCAACGAGTTTCCGCATTTTTCCACATAATTTTTCCCTACGGATACAACCACTAAAATAAATACTTATCTTTTCTTTTAAAAGAGAGACACACAAACAAAAGGAGGTCGCCCCTCAATGAAATTTTCCTGTGAAAAGGCTCTGCTTCAGGCCGCCGTTGCCACCGCGTCCCGTACCGTATCCCAGAAAAGCTCTATCCCCGCTCTGGAGGGTATCCTGATCGAGGCAGGCAGCGTTCTGCGCCTGACGGGCTATAATCTGGAGACCGGTATTCGCACGGTGGTCCCCGCCGATGTGACCCAACAGGGCTCTTTGGTGCTGTCTGCCCGCCTGTTTGGGGAGATTGTGCGCAAGATGCCTGACGATGTGGTCTACTTCTCTGCGGACAACTATATGGTCAATGTGCGCTGCGGCATGAGCGAGTTCAACATTCTGGGCACCGACCCGGAGGAGTTTCCCGAGCTGCCCGTGGTGGACGACCTGAATTCCTTCACCATTGAGCAGGAGGCCATGCGCTCCATGATCGCCCAGACCCTGTTTGCCGTCAGCGATAACGAAAGCCGCCCGGTCCATACCGGCTCTTTGTTTGAGGTGGAAGATGAGCAGCTGACTGTGGTGTCTGTGGACGGCTATCGTCTGGCTCTGCGCCGTGAAAAGATCGGGCAGAAGAAGGGCGTGAACGCATTCTCTTTTGTGGTTCCCGGCAGCGCCCTGAGCGAAGCGGAAAAGATCTGCGCCGGTGGAGAGGCCCCCATCACGGTCATTCAGGGTGCCCGCCACGTGATGTTTGATACCGGAGACACTGTGCTGGTCTGCCGCCGGCTGGAGGGTGAATTCCTGGCCTGGCGCAATGCCATTCCCAAAAACAGCACCGTCAAGGTTGAGGGAGACAAGCGCACCCTGCTTGCCTCTATCGACCGTGTGTCCCTGATCATCAGTGACAAGCTGAAAAGCCCTCTGCGCTGCGTGTTTGATGACGGCGTGCTGTCCATCACCACCAAGACCGGTATCGGCGACGCTGCCGACCGCTGCCCCATCGACGGCAACGGCGGCGGTCTGGAGATCGGCTTTAACAACAAGTATCTGATGGACGCCCTGAAGGCCGCCCCCGCTGATCGGATCAGGCTGGAAATGAGCTCCGGGGTCGCTCCCTGTATCATTCTGCCCGCCGAAGGGGAGGAAAATTTCGTTTACATGGTGCTGCCTGTCAGACTGAAGGCAAATTGACCATAACGAGTAAGAGGATTGCTTATGGAATCTCATGAGATCAAGATCCATACGGAGTTTATCAAACTGCAGGATCTTTTGAAATTTGCCGGCGCAGTGGAGACCGGCGGTGACGCCAAGCTGGTCATTCAGGAGGGCAGAGTCACCGTCAACGGTGAAGTATGCACCATGCGCGGCAAGAAGATGCGGTCCGGCGACCGCTGTGCCATCGACAACGAGCTGGAGCTTGTGGTGGTATGATCGTACAGGGCATCGAGCTGGACTTTTTCCGCAACTACGCCCATCTGGAAGCCCGGTTTGACCCCAGAGTGAACCTGATCTATGGGGAGAACGCTCAGGGCAAGACCAACCTGCTGGAGGCACTGGGTTACCTGTCCGCCGCCCGGTCCCACCGGGCCCGGTATGACAGGGAGATGATCATGCTGGGCGTGGACGAGGCCTTTGTCAAAGGCGAGGTGTTTTCCCGGGACAGGGACTTCACTCTTGAGGCCCGGCTTTCAAGAGGAAAGAGCAGACAGCTTTTTTCCAACGGCGTGCGGCTGAAGACCGCGGGGGAGCTTTCCGGCATCCTTACCACGGTCCTGTTCTGTCCCGAAGATCTATACCTGATTCGGGAGGGAGCATCCGCCCGGCGCAGATTTCTGGACAGTGCCATCTGTCAGCTGCGGCCCCGGTATGCTCAGGCGCTGAATGAATACACCCGGCTTTACGAGCATAAGACCCGCATTCTCCGGGACTGGCCGGAAAATCCTTCCCTGTTGGCCACGCTGGACGACTTTAACCTGCGCATGGCCCAGACGGGGGCCATCCTGATCCACTACCGGGCCCACTTTGTCAAGCGACTCATGGAGCACGCCCCCGCCATCCACGCGGACTTTTCCGGTAAGCGGGAGGACCTGTCCCTGTGCTATGACACGGTATCCACTGTCACCGACCCCCAGGCCCAGCCAAAGAACATTCTGGAACAACTGCTGGAACATCAGGAGAGTCACCGGCAGGCGGAGCTGGACTGCCGCCAGTGCCTGTCCGGCCCTCACAAGGATGACATTTCCGTATCCCTGAACGGCATGTCCGCCAAGACATACGGCTCTCAGGGCCAGACCCGTACCGCGGCTCTGTCCCTGAAGCTTGCTCAGCGGGAGATCTTTCAGGAGGAGACCGGCGAATGGCCGGTGCTGCTTCTGGACGATGTGCTGTCCGAGCTGGACCCCAAGCGGCAGGCCTTTGTGCTCAACCGTATTCAGGGCGGACAGGTATTCATCACCTGCTGTGAGGAGGATAAGCTGAATGGACTGGAGGGCGGGAAGGCCTTTCACATCAAGGACGGAAAGCTGATTTGACGTAAGCTCCCCCCTCAGTCAGCTTCGCTGACAGCTCCCCCGTCAGGGGGGAGCCAAAAAAGCCTCCCCCTTGAGGGGGGAGGTGGCCCGCAGGGCCGGAGGGGGTGACGGTCGTTTAAGGAGAAAAAGATGTATCTTCATTTGGGACAGTCCGTGGTGGTTCCCCACAGGGACATCATCGGCATATTTGATATGGACAACGCCAGCTGGGCCTACAAGACCCGGGAGTTTCTTGAGCTGGCGGAGCAGGAGGGCCGCGTGATCTGGGTGTGCGATGACCTGCCCCGGTCCTTTGTGGTCACCGACAACGGAAGCGAAAACTGGCAGGTATATGTCACCCAGCTGTCCTCCGCCGCCCTGCAGGGACGGACGGAGCGCAACAGCTTTGAGTGACGGGCCGGCAAGCATTGAAAACAGCGGAGGTAAACTATGTCTGAAGAACTGGAACTGAACTCCACTCAGGTGGAACATGAATACGGCGGCTCGGAGATCCAGGTGCTGGAAGGGCTGGAGGCTGTTCGCAAGCGCCCCGGCATGTATATCGGATCCACCTCGGAGTCCGGTCTGCACCATCTGGTCTACGAGATCGTGGACAACTCCATCGACGAGGCTCTGGCCGGCTATTGTGATGAGATTACTGTGACGATAAACGAGGGCAATACCATCACCGTCACCGACAACGGCCGTGGTATACCCGTGGACATCCAGCCTCAGACCGGCAAGCCCGCGTTGGAGGTGGTCTTTACCATCCTGCACGCCGGCGGCAAGTTCGGCGGCGGCGGCTACAAGGTGTCCGGCGGTCTGCACGGCGTGGGCGCCAGCGTAGTCAATGCTCTGTCCGAGTGGCTGGAGGTGCAGGTGCACAAGAACGGCAAGATCCACCAGATGAAGTTTGCCCGGGGCCACATCACACAGGAAATGACCGTTATCGGGGACACGGACCGCACGGGAACTGTTGTCACCTTCAAGCCCGACCCGGAGATGTTCGACACCACGGAGTATAACTACGAGACCCTCCACACCCGCATGCAGCAGCAGGCCTTCCTGAATGCCGGCCTGCGCATCTCCATCGCCGACGAGCGCGCCGCCAGCGCCGACAAGGCCGAGGAGGACCGCCGCCACTCCATGTGCTACGAGGGCGGCATCCGGGAGTATGTGACATGGCTGAACACCAACAAGACCCCCGTCCATGACGAGGTCATCTATGTCTCCGGCGCCAAAGAGGACTCCATGGCGGAGATCGCCCTGCAGTACAACGACGGCTATCAGGAGAATATGGTGTCCTTCGCCAACAACGTGCGCACCCCCGAGGGCGGTATGCACGAAGAGGGCTTCCGCCGCGCCCTGACCACCGCTCTGACCAACTACGGCCGGCGCATGAAAATCCTGAAGGACGACGACAAGCTGTCCGGCGAGGACTGCCGCGAGGGCCTGACCGTGGTCATCTCCGTCAAGCTGACCGAGGCCCAGTTCGAGGGCCAGACCAAGGCCAAGCTGGGCAACAGCGAGATCCGCACCCTTGTGAACAACGTGGTCAGCGACAAGCTGGACGTCTATCTGGAGGAGAATCCTCAGGTGGGCAAGGCCATTCTGGAAAAGGCCCTCATGGCCGCCCGGGCCCGGGAGGCCGCCCGCAAGGCAAGAGAAAATGTCCGCCGCAAAAACGGCCTTGAGTCCGGCCAGATGCCCGACAAGCTCCAGGACTGCAACGAGCGCGACCCCTCCCTGTGCGAGCTGTACATCGTGGAGGGTGATTCCGCCGCAGGCTCCGCCATCGGCGGCCGTGACTCCCGTTTCCAGGCCATTCTGGCCATGTGGGGCAAGATGCTCAACGTGGAAAAGGCCCGTGTGGACAAGGTGTACGGCAACGATAAGCTAACCCCGCTGATCGTGGCCCTGGGCGCAGGCATCGGCGAGGAATTCAACATTGAAAAGCTCCGCTACCACAAAATCGTCATCATGTCCGATGCCGACGTGGACGGTGCGCACATCCGCACCCTGCTTCTGACCTTCTTCTTCCGCTATATGCGGCCCCTGATCGAGAACGGCTACGTCTATTCCGCCGTGCCTCCCCTGTATAAGCTGACTTTGGGCAAGGAGACCCGTGTGGCCTACTCCGACGAACAGCGCGACCAGATTTCCGCCGAACTGCGCGCGGCAAAGCCCAGCGCAAAAATTGACATCCAGCGCTATAAGGGCCTTGGTGAGATGAATAAGGAAGAGCTGTGGGAGACCACCATGGACCCCGAAAAGCGTACTCTGCGCCGCATCACCCTGGACGATGCCGTGCGGGCGGACCAGATCTTTGCCCTGCTCATGGGCGAAGAGGTGGAGCCCCGCAAGCACTGGATCGAGAAGAACGCTCAGTACGCCGAGAATCTTGATTTCTAAGGAGGTGACGCAAGTTGGCACATAACCGCTCTTATAAACCCGAAGACATTCTCTTTCCCGACCAGGTAATCACCGAATCCCATCTGGTGGAGGAAATGGAGAAATCCTATATCGAATACGCCATGAGCGTCATCGTGGGCCGCGCCCTGCCCGACGTGCGGGACGGCCTGAAGCCCGTTCACCGCCGCATTCTGTACTCCATGCACGAAAGCGGCCTGACCCCCGACAAAAAGGCGAAAAAGTCCGCCTCCTGCGTGGGTGACGTGCTGGCCAAGTACCACCCCCACGGCGACAGCTCCGTGTACGACGCCATGGTGCGTATGGCGCAGGACTTCTCCCTGCGCTACACGCTGGTGGACGGTCAGGGCAACTTCGGTGACGTGGACGGCAACCCCGCCGCCGCCTACCGTTATACCGAGGCCCGCATGGCCAAAATTTCGCAGGAAATGCTCCGCGACATCGACAAGGAGACGGTGGACTGGGACCCCAACTTCGACGAGAGTCTGAAGGAGCCCCGGGTGCTTCCCTCCCGCTTCCCCAACCTGCTGGTCAACGGCTCCAACGGTATCGCAGTCGGCATGGCCACCAATATCCCCCCGCACAACCTGACCGAGGTCATCAACGCCTGTCTATGCGTACTGGATAACCCCGAGGCGGAGCTTTCCGACCTGATGGAGCACGTCAAGGGCCCCGACTTCCCCACCCGCGGCATCATCATGGGCCGAAGCGGTATCCGTGCTGCTTACGCCACAGGCCGCGGCAAGGTGGTGGTCCGCGCCCGCACCGAGTTCGAGGAGTTCGGCAGCGGCCGCACCCGCATCATCGTCAACGAGCTGCCCTATCAGGTGAACAAGCGCCAGCTCATCAAGAACATCGCCGATCAGGTGAAGGAAAAGCGGCTGGAGGGGATCTCCGACCTGCGTGACGAGACCGACCGCAACGGTATGCGCATCGTCATTGAGCTGAAGAAGGACGCCAATCCTCAGGTGGTGCTCAACACCCTGTTCAAGCAGACCGCGCTCCAGTCCAACTTCTCCATCATCCTGCTGGCGCTGGTCAACGACCAGAAGCAGCCCAAGATCCTCACCCTGCGGCAGATCCTGGACGAGTATCTGGAATTCCAGAAAGAGATCATCGTCCGCCGTACCCGCTTCGACCTGCGCAAGGCTCAGGAGCGCGCCCATCTGTTGGAGGGCCTGCTCATCGCACAGGACAATATTGACGAGGTCATCAGGATCATCCGTTCCTCCTACGACGATGCCAAGCTGAACCTGATGAATCGCTTCGGTCTGGACGACGTGCAGGCGCAGGCCATCTGCGACATGCGCCTGATCGCCCTGCAGGGTCTGAACCGGGAGAAGCTGGAGAACGAGTATAAGGACCTGCAGGAGAAGATCGACTACTATAACCGCGTCCTGTCCGACGCTGGGCTGGTCCGCGACATCCTCAAGGAGGAACTGACCGCCATCCGGGACAAGTACGGTGACGACCGCATCACCGAAATTCAGGACGTGGCCGACGAGATCGACATCGAGGACCTGATCGAGGAGGAGCAGTGCGTCTTCACCCTGACGCAGGCGGGCTATATCAAGCGTACCCCTGTCAGCGAGTACACCGCCCAGTCCAAGGGCGGCATGGGCAAGAAAGGCATGACCACCCGGGACGAGGACTGTGTGGTGGACGTGTTCACCGCCTCCAGCCACGACTACCTGTTCTTCTTCACCGACACCGGCAAGGTGTACCGCAAGAAGGGCTATCAGATCCCCGAAAGCGGCAAGGCCGCCAAGGGCACCAATATCGTCAATATTCTGCAGGTGGAGCCGGGCGAGCGGGTGCAGACCATGATCCATACCCGGGAACTGACCGAGGATGTGGAGTTGTACCTGATCATGGTCACCCGCAACGGCACGGTCAAGCGTCTGCCCGTGTCTGCCCTGAAGAATATCCGCCAGAACGGCATCCGCGCCCTGACTTTGGACGAGGGTGACGAGCTCATCGCCGTGCGGGAGACCAACGGAAGCCAGAAGATTTTGATTGCCACCCACGATGGTATGGCCTGCTGCTTCGACGAGAACGACGTGCGCGCCATGGGCCGCACAGCCGTGGGCGTGCGGGGCATCAAGCTGCGCGAGGGCGACTATGTGGTGGGTGCCGCCCGTGCCGTTCCCGGCAAGGACGTGCTCACCATCACGGAGAAGGGCTACGGCAAGCGCACTCCCGTGGAGGAGTATCGCATCACCAACCGCGGTGGCATCGGCATCAAAAACTACATGGTCACCGAAAAGACGGGCAAGATCGTGGGCGTCAAGGTGGTCGACGGCAGCGAGGACCTGCTGCTGGTTACCCAGGCGGGCATCCTGATCCGCACCCCTGTGGAAAATATCAAGGTGACCAGCAACCGCGCCACCCAGGGTATCATCGTCATGCGCTTCAAGGAGGAGGGGGACAAGGTCATCTCTCTTGCCCTGACCGAGCACGAAGCGCAGGAGGATGCCGAAACAACCGAAACTCCTGCTGAGTAAGCATTTCCCAAGAGAGCAGAAAAAAAGACACCGTCATAACTATGACGGTGTCTTTTTTATCAGTCTTTGAATTCAAACAGCTTATAGAGGGGAATGTCCAAGGCATGCGCAATGTTGATCAGAGTATCCAAGCTGCACGAACTGGCAGCAGTTTCAATGCGCTGGATGTAATTTCGACTCATGCCGTCCTCGCCGCAAGCATCTGCAAGTTCCTGTTGCGTCAACCGCCGCTCTTTGCGATAGTGGAGAATATTTAGTCCAATTTGAATCCACTCTTTGTGATGGCGAATATCCATAGAATCACCTCAACGTTATTCTATACAGGCAGGCGACCAACGCATACGGATAAAATATTTGTAAATACAACTAAATAAGATGTAAATATTCATTGAACATGTTATAATACCAATTAAGAGGTGGTATTATGGGCACATTAAAAGTCGTGTTGGGATATTTTTCAGGGGGGATCCTGTTTTATCTGTCCATTCCATGGATCTTCTTTACACTGGCAGGGGGTTTTTCGCAGGGTCACGACTGGTACATTATGTTTCGGACGTTTGACTTTTTCGCCGATATCCTGTACCCTTGGAGATGGAATTGCAGACTGCGCAAGCGCAGGAGGAGGCAAGGCATGAAAACAGTCACCATTTATACCGACGGAGCCTGCTCCGGCAACCCCGGGCCCGGGGGCTGGGGGGCCATCCTCATGTACGGCGCCCATAAAAAGGAGCTGTCCGGCGGGGAAAAGCAGACCACCAACAACCGTATGGAGCTCACCGGGGTCATCACCGCCCTGGAGGCCCTGAAAGAGCCCTGCGTGGTGGAGCTTTACTCGGACAGCAAATACGTCATCGACGCACTGGAAAAGGGCTGGGCCAAAGGCTGGCAGGCCAGGGGCTGGGTCAAGGCGGACAAAAAGCCCGCCCTGAACCCCGACCTGTGGCAGCGGCTGCTGGAGCTGTGCGATTACCACAAAGTAAATCTCCACTGGGTGAAAGGCCACGCGGAGAACCCCTACAACAACCGCTGTGACGAGCTGGCGGTGGCCCAAAGCCAGAAGTATAAATAATAAGCGGCACAACAAGTCGTATGCCGCCGATTCCGCGCCCAAGATGTTGTGGAGTAGAAAAAAACGGCGTAAAAATTCCTGAAAAAACGGCATTTTTTCCTTTACAGCGGGGAAAAACTGTGGTATAGTTACCCAGCATGAGTTCTCATGCGCATCTGCCCGTCCGCTTCGTTCCGGGACAACGGCTCACCCAACAGGGTGGGGCTTCACCCGCCCGCTACGCAGCAGACCGGGGAATATTTTGAAAGGTGGAAATGACCATGATCCGTAAGGACGAAAAGACGGCCGTTATCGAGGCCAACCGCACCCATGCTACCGACACCGGTTCTCCCGAGGTCCAGGTGGCTATCCTGACCGCTCGCATCAACGAGCTGACCGAGCACCTGCGCGTGCACAAGCAGGACAACCACAGCCGCCGCGGCCTGTACAAGATGATCGGTAAGCGCCGCAAGCTGCTGGACTACCTGATGGCCAAGGACATCGAGCGCTACCGCGCCCTGATCGCCAAGCTGGGCATCAGAAAGTGATTTGAGAATAGAGGGTGGTGTGGTTTTGCCATACCACCCTTTCTTCCCATCTGTACCAAATGAATTTGCCGGAGCAAAACCGCTTTTTTAGCAGTTGAATAAGGGCCTTGTCCCCCCTCAATCAGCCTTGCGGCTGACAGCTCCCCCGCCAGGGGGGAGCCAAAGCCTCCCCCTTGAGGGGGGAGGTGCCGAGCGCAGCGAGGCGGAGGGGGTGTGACCGGGCGTTTATTCAAGTGCTAAAAGGTGGCAAGTGCTCCGGACCACACAAACGAAAAGGAGTGCAAAACATGTCTACCATTATCACCCAGAAGCAGTTCCCCAAGCATAAGAGCTGGACTATGGACCTGTGCGGCCGCCCCCTGACCATCGAAGTGGGTAAGATGGCCGAGCTGGCCTCCGCCTCCGCCATGGTCAAGTACGGCGACACCAGCGTCATGGTGGCCGTCACCGTGGCTCCCCGTCCCCGTGACGGCATCGACTTCTTCCCCCTGTCTGTGGACTTCGAGGAGAAGCTGTACGCCGTGGGCCGCATCCCCGGCTCCTTCATGCGCCGCGAGGGCCGTCCCTCCCTGCCTGCCGTTCTGGCCAGCCGCCTGATCGACCGCCCCATGCGCCCCCTGTTCCCCGCCGACTTCCGCAATGACGTGTGCATCCACTGCACCGTCATGAGCGTGGATTACGACTGCTCCCCCGAGGTTGCTGCCATGATCGGCGCCTCCGCCTGCGTCAGCATGTCCGAGGCTCCCTTCGCCGGCCCCATCGGCTGCCTGGAGGTGGGCTACTGCGACGGTCAGATCGTCCTCAACCCCACTCAGGAGCAGCGCAAGACCTCCCGCATGGATGTGACCGTGGCCGCCACTCAGGAGAAGGTGGTCATGATCGAGGCCGGCGCCGACGAGATCCCAGACGAGATCATGTACGCCGGTATCGTCAAGGCCCACGAGGAGATCCGCAAGCAGGTTGCCTTCATCAACCAGATCGTGGCCGAGGTGGGCAAGCCCAAGATGGAGTACGACCACGCCGCCTTCAATCAGGAGCTGTTTGACGACATCGTGGCCAACTTCATGGACGAGGCCAAGGCCGCCATGGACACCGACGACAAGAACGTGCGCGAGCAGCGCTGGAATGCCATGATCGACAAGTGGCACGAGAAGTATCTGGAGCAGTACCCCGATCTGGACCAGTATCTGGAGGAGTTCACCTACAAGTTCCAGAAGAAGATCGTCAAGCAGTGGCTGCTCGAGGGTCACCGCGTGGACGGCCGCGCCAAGAACGAGATCCGTCCTCTGGCCGCCGAAGTGGGCCTGCTGCCCCGGGTCCACGGCTCCGGTATGTTCACCCGCGGTCAGACTCAGGTGCTGTCCATCGCCACCCTGAACACTCTGGCTGCCGCTCAGAAGCTGGATACCATCTGGGAGGAAGAGGAGAAGCGCTATCTGCACCACTACAACTTCCCCCCCTACTCCGTGGGCGAGGCCAAGCCTCCCCGTTCCACCAACCGCCGCGAGTACGGCCACGGCGCGCTGGCTGAGCGCGCCCTGATCCCCGTGCTGCCCAGCGTGGAGGAGTTCCCCTACGCCATCCGCGTGGTGTCCGAGGTGCTGTCCTCCAACGGCTCCACCTCTCAGGGCTCCATCTGCGGCTCCACTCTGGCCCTCATGGACGCCGGCGTGCCCATCAAGGCCCCTGTTGCCGGCATCTCCTGCGGTCTGATCCAGGACGATAACGGCGGCTTCACCACCTTCATTGACATTCAGGGCGTGGAAGACTTCCACGGCGAGATGGACTTCAAGGTGGCCGGCACCAAGGCCGGTATCACCGCCATCCAGATGGACCTGAAGAACGACGGTCTGACCCACGAGATCATCAAGGAAGCGCTGGAGATCACCAAGGATGCCCGCTATGCCATCCTGGACGAGATCATGCTGCCCTGCATCAGCGCTCCCCGCGCTGAGGTCAGCAAGTACGCTCCCAAGATGATCACCATGAAGATCGATCCCGACAAGATCCGCGAGGTCATCGGTAAGGGCGGCTCCGTCATCCAGAAGATCACCGCCGAGTCCGGCGCCGAGATCAACATCGAGGACGACGGCACCATCCACATCGCCTCCCCCAACGCCGAGTCCTGCGACGCCGCCAAGAAGATGATCGACACCATCGTCTTCGTCCCCGAGGTGGGTCAGCTGTACTACGGCAAGGTGGTGCGCATCCTGCAGTTCGGCGCCTTCGTGGAGCTGGCTCCCGGCAAGGACGGCATGGTGCACATCTCCAAGCTGGCCGACCACCGCGTGGAGAAAGTGGAGGACGTGATCAACATCGGCGACATGATCTGGGTCAAGGTCACCGAGATCGACGACAAGGGCCGCGTCAACCTGTCCTACAAGGACGCCATTAAGGAGATCAAGGCCAAGAAGGAGAACGGCGAGAGCGTGAAGTGATCGCTGCCAAAGCGCGCAGACCGGGCGGACACCGGAGGGTGTCCGCCCGTTTTTTGCCTAAATGGGAAAAATCTCTTTACAGAAGGTATTAGTTCGTTTATACTATACTAACCGTATTCCAAAGACCGACAAATTATACCCTCTGAGGTGACATAGAATGAACGCAGAATTTTCCCGCACTCTGTCCCTGCTGCGGCAGGAGCACGGGGTCAGCCAGCGGACCGCCGCACAGGAACTGGGGATCTCACAGGCCCTGCTGTCCCACTATGAAAACGGGATCCGGGAGCCGGGACTGGCCTTTGTGGTCAAGGCCTGCGATTACTACAATGTATCGGCCGACTTTCTGCTGGGCCGCACCCTGAGCCGGGACGGCACCACCATTATCGAGCCGGACGAGCTTTACGACCTGAGCGACGAGAAGGAGAACGCCATGCGGGGCAGCGTGCTCGCCCTGCTGTCCAAAAAGCTGCTGGTAAACTCCGTGGGCATGCTGTTCGACCTGCTGGGCAAGGTGGGCAGCCGCAAGGCAATCCGGGCCGCCTCCGCGTACCTGTCCACGGCGGTGTATACCGTGTTCCGCCTGCTTCATCAGGCCCCGGGGACCAACAACCCGGACTTCTTTTCCGTCTCCCCCACCCGCTTTGGGTCGGGCATGACCAACGCGGACATGGCCTGCAGCCGGGTGGAGCTGGCCGAGGCCCTTGCCGCGCACGCCGCAGACAAGGGGACATTCCCCAACATGACCAACGATGCCCTGGCCCGGGACTACCCGGTGCTGTACCAGTCCCTGCTGCAGATCATCCACAGCACGGGGGCCCGGGTGAACAAGCTGCCCGCCGGGCGGGAAAAGTGACCCTTTGCACGAGGTGACATTATGACAGACCAATCCAAAATTCGTAATTTTTCTATCATCGCTCATATAGATCATGGAAAATCCACCCTGTCCGACCGGCTGATCGAGCTGTGCGGCGCGGTGGAGCAGCGGCAGATGGAGTCCCAGCTGCTGGACAACATGGATCTGGAAAAGGAGCGCGGCATCACCATCAAGGCCCGGGCCGTGCGCATGGAGTACAAGGCCGATGACGGCCAGACGTACCACCTGAACCTGATCGACACCCCGGGCCATGTGGACTTTAACTACGAGGTGTCCCGTTCTCTGGCCGCCTGCGAGGGCGCGGTGCTCATCGTGGATGCCTCTCAGGGTATCGAGGCCCAGACCCTTGCCAACACCTATCTTGCCATGGAGCACGATCTGGAGATCCTGCCCGTCATTAACAAGATCGACCTGCCTGCCGCCGACCCCAAGCGGGTGAAGGAGGAGGTAGAGAACGTGCTGGCCATCCCCGCCATGGACGCGCCGGAGATCTCCGCCAAAATGGGCATCAATATCCCCGCTGTGCTGGAGGATATCGTCAAAAATGTCCCCGCCCCCACCGGCGACCCCAACGCCCCCCTGAAGGCGCTGATTTTTGACAGCCAGTACGACCCCTATCTGGGCGTCATCGTCTACTTCCGGGTCATGGAGGGCACTCTGAAAAAGGGTATGAACGTGAAAATGATGGCTTCGGGCGCCCAGTACAGCGTGCTGGACTGCGGCTATCTGCGGCCGCTGGGCATGGACTCCTGCGACAAGCTCACCGCCGGCGAGGTTGGCTGGTTCACCGCCTCCATCAAGAATGTGAAGGACACCCGGGTGGGCGACACCATTACCCAGGCGGATGGCCCCACTCAGACTGCCCTGCCCGGTTACCGGCCCGCACAGGCCATGGTCTACTGCGGCATCTACACCGAGGACGGCTCCAAGTATCCCGACCTGCGGGATGCTCTGGAAAAGCTGCAGCTCAACGACGCGTCTTTGTCCTTCGAGCCGGAATCCTCTGTGGCGCTGGGCTTTGGCTTCCGCTGCGGCTTCCTCGGCATGCTGCATATGGAGATCATTCAGGAGCGGCTGGAGCGCGAGTTCGATCTGGACCTTGTGACCACCCTGCCCTCCGTCATTTACGAGGCCACCAAGACCGACGGCAGCGTGGTCCGTGTGGATAACCCCCACAACTACCCCGACCCCGGCGTCATTGTGGAGGCCCGGGAGCCCTACGCCAAGGTGTCCATCATCTCTCCCCCCGACTATGTGGGCAACATCATGCCCATGTGTCAGGACCGTCGGGGCGAGTTCAAGGATATGCAGTATCTGGACACCAATCTGGTGGAGCTGCACTATTCCATGCCCATCGGCGAGATCATCTACGACTTTTTCGATGCCCTGAAGGCCCGGACCAAGGGCTATGCCTCTTTGGACTACGAGCTGGAGGGCTACCGCCCCAGCGAGCTTGTCAAGGTGGATATGCTGCTCAACGGCGATCAGGTGGACGCCCTGTCCTTCATCGCCCACAGGGAAAAGGCCTATGGCCGGGCCCGGCGGATCTGCGAGCGGCTGAAGGAGAACATTCCCCGCCAGCTGTTTGAAGTGCCCGTGCAGGCGGCCATTGGCGGCAAGGTCATCGCCCGGGAGACGGTGAAGGCCATGCGCAAGGACGTGCTTGCCAAGTGCTACGGCGGCGATATCACCCGCAAGAAAAAGCTGCTGGAAAAGCAGAAGGAAGGTAAGAAAAAGATGCGCTCTCTGGGCAGCGTGCAGCTGCCGACGGAGGCGTTCATGGCCGTACTCAAGCTGGATTCCGAAGACTGAAAAAAGGAGCGCCGCTGCTGCGGCGCTCCTTTCAGCTTAAAAACATCTCCACATCTTCCACCGTCAACCCATCCTGCAAAGCCAGATTGATGCCAAAGCCGATGACCTTGGACAGGTCAGCTACCCTGGCGTCGATGTCCCGGGGTGTGACCATCAGATTTTCCACACCCTTTGCAAGGGAGGGCGGTTCTTTCTGACCCAGCAAGTCCATGGCCAGCGTGGCCCCATCCACCACCGTGGGAACACCCACGGCGATGACGGGCACCCCAAGGGTCTCCCTGTTCAGGGCGGCGCGGTGGTTGCCCACGCCGGAGCCGGGGATGATGCCCGTGTCCGCCAGCTGGACTGTGCGGCAGACCCGGTGCATGGAGCGGGAGGCCAGCGCATCCACCGCCACCACACAGGCCGGGCGGATGGCCCGGCAGACGGCGGAAATCAGGTCTCCGCTCTCCACCCCCGTGGTACCGAGGACCCCGGCAGACAGAGAGGCCACAGGCCGGAAGGCGGCGAAATGCTCCGGCACCTGCTCCACCAGATGGCGGGTGACCATGGTGTGCTCATGGACCAGAGGGCCGATGGCATCCGGAGTGATGGCCCGGTTGCCAAGACCGGCCACCAGCACGGGAGCGTCAGCGGGCAGGACGCCCAGCAGGGGGCGCAGCTGTGCGGCGATGGCCCGGGCCGCCCGGCCAAAGGCGTCCTCCTCCCTGCGCTGCAGCCCATCCAGCGTCACGGTGACGTAGGTGCCTATAGGCTTGCCCAGCGCGTCGGCCCCCTGCTGGTCCAGAATGCGCACCGTATCCACAGCGAAGCCCTCCGACCGGTCCTCCCGGGCCTCCACGCCGGAAAGCCGGGTCTGCTCCGAGGCGGATTCCTGCCACAATTCTTTGGCCTCAAGGGCCAGATCCGTGCGTTGTTTCCACATATGCTCCATCCTCTCTACCCAAGATGTGGTGGCGCTTTGCGCCCGTTGCCCCTATTTTTTGCGTTCGAAAAAAAACTATCCGAATTCTGAGAAAAAAAGCAAAAAAACTGTTGCTTTTTTAAGGGACGAGTGTTAAAATACATATCTGCACAGGTGTCCTGTGCGTAATTTTGAAATCATTCGGAGGAGGTGTTTGGTTTGCCGAATATCAAGTCTGCCAAGAAGCGTGTGCTGGTCAGCGAGGCCAAGGCCGCTCAGAACAAGGCCGCTAAGTCCGCGCTGAAGACCGACATCAAGAAGTTTGACGCCGCGGTGGCGGAAGGCAACCGCAGCGAGGCCGATGTCGCTTACAAGGTGGCTGTCAAGGCGGTGGATCAGGCTGCTGCCAAGGGGCTGCTGCACAAGAACAATGCCGCTAACAAGAAGAGCGCCATGACCCTGAAGCTGAACAAGCTGGAGGGCTGAGTGATCTGAAGAAATCAAACCCGTCTGCTTTGCAGACGGGTTTTTTCTCTGCCCGCATTTTTGCTGAAAAACAGGCATACTATGCATGAAAGGCGGTGGGCGCGTGAAAAAGATCCGAGCAGCGGCAGCTTTTATTATGGATATGGTGCGCACCGCAGGTCGGCACAGCGTCCCCCGGTCGGCGGCCGCGCTGGCCTATTTTTTCCTGCTGTCTTTTTTTCCGCTGCTGCTGTGCATCAATGCTTTCGTGGGGCTGTTCCATGTGGACGCGCAGGAGCTGATCGCCTCTGTGGGGCGGTTCCTCCCCCCACAGGCGGCAGAGCTTGCCCGGGACTATGTGCAGTATCTGTCTCAGAATCAATCCCCGGCCCTGCTTCTGGTGGGCGTGCCCGGTGTCCTGCTGCCCGCCTCCGCGGGGCTGCGGGTGCTGCTGGACACCATGGATGAGCTGTATGGGCATCCACGGGAGACCGGAATCAAGCGCATCGCCGGCAGCGTGTTTTTTTCCCTGCTGTTTCTGGTGACGGTGTACCTGTCCATCGTAGTCATTCTGACGGGAGACTGGTTTCTGGGGTTTGTGGAGGATATCCTGCCCGGGGAACTGAGCGTCCTGTGGGATTTTTCCGGTGTGGCCAACCTGTGGCGCTGGCTACGGTATGTGCTGCTGTTTTGTTTTGTGATGCTGCTGGTGCTGGCCCTGTATCGTCTGGGCACGCCCAAGCAGCACGTGCATCCCGGCCCTATGCTGCTCAGCGCTCTGCTGTGCGCCCTGTCGCTGGTGGGGGCATCGGCGGTATTTTCCCGGTTTATCGCCATGTCTTCCCGCTACTCCGTGCTGTATGGGTCGTTGGCCTCTCTCATTATCCTGCTGCTGTGGCTGTACCTGTGCGGAGCCGTCCTGCTGGCGGGGGCGGTGTTCAACCGGGTGTGGACAAAATAAAAGCGAGCTGTCAAGAACAGCTCGCTTTTTTGCTTAAAGGTCGTAATCGGCGAAGATAGCCGCGCCCAGCGCACCGGGGCCCACATGACAGCCGATGCTCAAAGGCAGGGGGTCGGACATGAACGGATAATCGTGGAAGGCGGTGTGTACCGCCTCGGCCCAGGCCTGACCGGCCTGCGCGTCTCCGGAGTAGGCGGCGGCAATGATGACCTTTCTGCCGGCAAAGTCATGCTCCAGATCGTGGGCGATGGCGTCCAGCATGGCCTGACGGGCCTGCTTCATGCCCCGCACCTTGCAGTGCATGTCCAGCTTGCCTCCAAGGATCTTCATGACGGGCTTGATGTTCAGCACGGTGCCCACTGCGGCAACAGCAGGGGTGATCCGGCCGCTTCGCTTCAGGTGGTTGAGGTCCTCTGCGGAGATATAGATATGGGAGTCCAGAGCCTTTTCCGTCAGCCGCTGGGCGATCTCCGCGGCAGAACGGCCCGCATCCCGCAGGCGGACAGCCTCCAGCACGGACTGCTTCAGGGGGACGGAAATGCGGCGGTTGTCCACCACCAGCACCCGTCCGTCATACTCCCCGGCAAGGGCCTGGGCCGTGGCGCAGGAGCCGCTCAGACCGCTGGTCATAGGGATATAGATGAGCTTGTCGTGTTCCTCCAGCGCCCGGTCCCACATGGCCAGCAGGTCGGCGGGGGCGGGCTGGGAGGAGGAGATCTGTACGCCCTCGGTCTGGCGCTGATAGAATTCCTCGTGGGAAATGTCCAGATATTCAAGGCATACGCGGTCACCAACGGTAAAGGGCATGGCCAGCAGGAAAACACCGGCGCGGCCGGCTTCTTCCGGGGAGATGCCGCTGTTGGTGTCGGTCATTACCGCGATTCGCTCCATAGACAGATCCTCCTGAGTGGTTTGTATACCAGTAAATTGTAGCCTTTTTTTGCGGTTCTGTCAACCGCCTGAGCAAACAGAACTGAACCCCCTGCACCGCCCGGTGCAGGGGGTCGCGTTGTTACAGGTAGTTCAGGGGGTTGACGGCGGAGCCGCGGATGCGCACCTCGAAGTGGCAGTGGTTGCCGGTGGAGCGGCCGGTGCTGCCCATGCGGGCGATAACCTGGCCCTGATACACCCGCTGACCTGTGGAGACCAGCAGGCTGGAGTTGTGACCATAGTAGGTCTGGGATCCGTTGTCGTGGGTGATGATAACAAGGTAGCCGTAGTTGCCCTTGTAGCCGGAGAAGGTGACCTTACCGCCGTCCGCGGCCTTGATGGCAGTACCCTTGGAGCCGGCGATGTCGATGCCGGAATGGTAACTGCGGGAACCGAAGATATTACGGTAGCCGAAGTAAGAGGTGATCTTGCCGGAGCAGGGCCAGATATAATAGCCGTTGGAGGCGGTCTTGGGCTTGGGCTTGGTACCGACAGCTTTGAGGGTGGTGGTGGGCTCGCGCAGAGTGGTGGATTCCAGCACATTGCGGCCCTTCTCCACGCCGTTCACATAGGAAATGTCGGCGGTGACCTTCGCCTCGCCCTCCACGCCCTGCGTGATGACCTTGGAGGAGCCTACATAGATGTTGTTGTCATTCTGTGTCTGTACCGGGCAGGGGATGGCTTCGGTATATGTGACGTGTTCGGTGGTCCGGACGGACAGGCGGGGAATGCGCTCGCGCACGTTGAGTACCTGCCCGATGGACAGCTTGTTGATGTTGACCTGGGGGTTGAGGGCCTTCAGCTCGCTGACGGACATATCGTTTTTATAGGCGATGGCATTGAAGGTGTCGCCGCTGACCACGGTGTAGGTGGTCTCGCCGGTGGTATTGGCGGTCAGGATCTCCCGCATCTGGTCGATGGTGAGCACTTCGTCGGCAAACAGGACGGGCTCCACCCCGATCTCCTCCACAAAGGACACGGAGGTAGTATTCTCATTGATATAGGCGTTCTTGATCTCCTGAAGCAGATCATTGAACTCAGCCTTGCTGGCCACAACGCCCAGAACCTCGCCCTCAAGGGAGATCTCGTAGTGGCGCAGGTCGCCCTCCACATCGTCCATTTTGCTGGAGAAGTAGTCTTCCAACGCGGCCTTGCTGCTTACGTCTGAGCGCAGGGACAGGGCAAAGCGGTAGGAGATCTCGTTATCCACGGTGTAGTCGTAACCCAGCATACTGCTGCTGCGCGTCTCCACAGAGGTAACGGCGGCTTCCACAGTGGTCTGGTCGGCCACCAGTCCGGTGTTTTCGCCGTCCACATAGACGGCGTAAGTGGCGGTGTACAGGGTGGTGACGGTAAGCAAAAGGCCCGCGGTGAAGGATGCGCACAGGAATGTGGCGGGACCCACATAGCGACGGCCGGCCAGCACATTGTGGCAGCGATGGAGTACCCGGCGCAGGGAAATACGCGCCTGCTGAGCCCAGTCCCGGGCATCTGCTGCAATACCGTGCCAGCGGCGGGCCAGACGGGATATTCTGTTATTCAGGCTCTGTACGGGAGAAACAGCCCGGCGGCCGGAGGCGTTCCGGCGGGGGGCGGAGTGGCGGGATTCGGTTTTCAGCCGCTTCATGCGCTGAGGGCACCTCCTGTCCAAAGGAAGAGTAGTAACAAAAAACAAAAATAGTTACAAAACAATTACAAAAGCAATCATACACGATGGCGGAGCTCCTGTCAAGGATTTTCCCGGATGAGCGATGATCACGCGAGGAAATTTCACGAAAAAAAGCCGGATAGACTTGAAATTTACCGTTTGAAATGATACCATATTGCCGATAATGGGCATAGGCAAATACTGCCGCCCCCAAAGAGATCGGAGGAAAAACCATGTTTGGAAAGCTTATCAACATTCTGAAAGAAAACCCCCGCAAGATCGTCTTTACCGAGGGCACTGACCCCCGCATCCTTGAGGCTGCCGCCCGTCTGCTGTCCGGCAACTTCCTCACCCCCGTGCTGGTGGGCAATGTGGACGAGGTGAATGCCGCCGCCGAAAAGTGCGGCTTCAACATCCGCGGCGCCATCATTCTGGATCCCGCCACCTACGAGGATATGGACGCCATGGTGGAGAAGATGGTGGAGCTGCGCAAGGGCAAGATGACTGCCGAGGAGTGCCGCGAGACCCTGAAGAAGGGCAACTACTTCGGCACCATGCTGGTGAAGATGGGCGTGGCCGACTGCCTGCTGGGCGGCGCTACCTACTCCACCGCCGACACCGTCCGTCCCGCCCTGCAGCTGGTCAAGACCAAGCCCGGCAACAAGATCGTCTCCTCCTGCTTCATTATGGTCCGTCCCGGCGCCTCCGGCGGCAACGAAGTGCTGGCTATGGGCGACTGCGCCATCAACATCGACCCCTCCGAGGACGAGCTGGTAGAGATCGCCGTGGAGACCGCGGCCTGCGCCAAGATCTTCGGCGTTGACCCCAAGGTGGCCTTCCTGAGCTACTCCACCAAGGGCTCCGGCAAGGGTGAGGACGTGGACAAGATGCGCAACGCCTGTGAAAAGGCCAAGCAGGCCATGCCCGACATCCCTGTGGACGGCGAGATGCAGTTCGATGCCGCCGTCTCCCCCACCGTCGGCCAGCTGAAGTTCCCCGGCTCTCAGGTTGCCGGCTATGCCAACACCTTCATCTTCCCCGACATCAATGCCGGCAACATCGGCTACAAGATCGCCCAGCGTCTGGGCAACTTCGACGCCTACGGCCCCATCCTGCTGGGTCTGAACGCCCCCATCAACGACCTGTCCCGCGGCTGCAACGCCCAGGAGGTCTACTCCATGGCCATCATCACCGCCGCTCTGGCCTGATCGAGAAGCAAGAAAACGCCCGACCTTTTGGTCGGGCGTTTTTGTATGTTGATTCAGCCGTGAAGTTCGCGCAGCATATCCACCATGCGTTGGGCCACCACCTCGCCGGTGCCCTGACATACCTTGGACACGCGCACCTCGTAGGGCTCGGGGCCGCCGTAGAGGGCGGAGTAATCATAGGGGGCGCTGGATGGGAAATATTTGTGGTGCCCGTTGGCGCAGGTGAGTATGAAGGTGATCTGGAAGGGGGAATTCTCCTTGACGAACATGCCGTTGGTGTCAAACATCTCGCAGGGGGCGGTGACAAAGCCGATGGAATCGCCCACGCTGATGGCATCCAGCTCAATGTTCACAGGGGTGGGGTCCACTTTGCCGGGGGCGGCGTGGATGACACGGGCGTGTTTGACAGGGCCGGAGCTTTCGACGGGCTTGAGCGTCTCCAGTGCGGGCAGGATGAATCCGGCCAGCCGTGCGCCGTGATCCATGGGGCTTTCGGGGCATTTTTCAAAGTCCCGGTGCTTCTTGACCAGATGGTAGGGCAGGATGTTGCCGGATGCGCCGGAGTAGTAGGCCACCAGACACTCGGTCTGCTCCTCCAGACGGTTGCGGCAGTAGCCCATGAAGTCGGCGGAGTAATACGGCTTGTGGGCACGGCCGAAATCGGTGGAGCCGCTGGAGGCGGTGCCGTGGGCCTGCCAGTTGAGCAGGACAATGTCTTTTTTGCCCTCGCGGACAAAGCGGATGATCTGCAGCTGCTCGTCGGCGTCGGTGACACTCTCGGGCAGCCACTTCCCTGCCCCCTCAGATTCAAAGTTGGCGCCATTGATGTGGCCGTTTTCCCGGCGGTAGTGGCGCACATGATTCATGTCCGGTATTTGAATGTCGCCCACCCGGATGGCGGCGGGTGAGAGATCGTCCACAGCCTGCTTTGCAGCGGCGGCAAAGGCGGCAATATATCTGTGGTAATAAGGGGTGCCCTCGGCAGCTGTGGTGATCCCGGTGGCGGGGCCAGCGTGGGTGTGGGTGGCGCTGATGTCGATGCGATCCTCACTTACGCCGGAGGCCTCGGACATGGTTTTTCGCAGGACGGGCATCCAGGCAGTCTCGGTACACGCCAAATCTACGGTGCAGACAAGCGCAGTGCTGCCGTCGGCATCGGAAAAAGCCACGCAGGTGGCGTACAGGTGGTCCTCCGGGGTCAGGGGTGTGTTGGACATGCGGGCCTCGGGATTGCTGTAGCCCGCCAGAGGCACTTCCTCCACGGGGTCGATATTCGCCCGGCCAAAGCCGACGCGGATCTCACAGACAGAAGAATTATTCATAACAGGATACCTCCCTCTCATAGGCTCATTATATAGCGGAAGGGGGGGCATGCACAATGTGCAAATTGCCCAAAAGGGCATAGGATTTTCGTGGAAAATAACAAAAAACACCCCGGCCGCTGTGCGGCCGGGGTGTTGAATGAATAAGGGAATTACTTGTACAGCAGGTTGAGCATATTCACCATGGACTGGGCGAAGTCCTCGCCGGTACCCTTGGCGCTCTTGCACACATAGGTCTCATAGACCTGGGGGTTGCCGGGGAACAGCTCGGAGTAATCATAGGTGTACAGGGAGGGGATGTAGCCGCCACGGCCGTTGCACAGATACAGCACGAAGGTGATCTCGAAGGGGGAGTTCTCCTTAACGTACATGCCGTGCTCGGAGACCATCTCGTAGGGGGCGGTGACAAAGCCGATGGACTTGCCCACGCTGATGGCGTTCAGCTCAAACGGGACAATGGTGGACAGGCCGTTGTCCGGGGTTTTCGCGAACATCTGCATTTGCTTGACGGGGCCGGTCGGGTCGATGGTTTTCAGGTTCTGCAGAGCGGGCAGGATGTAGCCCGCCAGCCGCTCGCCGTGGAGAGGGGTCTCCTGGGGGCAGGTCTCGAAGTCGCGATACTTCGGAACCAGGTGGTAGGGGTTCACGTTGCCGGAAGCGCCGGTGTAGTAGGCCACCAGGCAGTCGCCGTCCTGCTTCTCCAGATAGTTACGGCAGTAGCCGATGAAGTCAGCGGAGATGTACGGCTTGTGGGCCTTGCCGTAGTCGGTGGAGGCGCTGGCGGTAATGGGATGGGCCTGCCAGTTGAGCATGAGCACGTCCTTCTTGCCCTCGCGGACAAAGCGGATGATCTGCACCTCGTTGTCGGCCTGGGTGGGGTTGCTCAGCCACTTGCCGCCGTCCGTGGACTCGAAGTTGGCGCCGTTGATATGGCCGTTGGCGCGCCAGTAGTGGCGCAGCTGGTTCAGGTAGGGAATGTTCACCTTGCCCACCTTCACGGTGACGGAGGTCAGGTCGTCCACAGCCTCCTTGGCGGCCTTGGCAAAGCCATTAATATAAGTGGAATAGAACTCGGTGCCCTTCTCTGCAATGGGGTCGTTGCCTTCTATAGAGGAGTGAGTATGGGTGGCAGAAATGTGGATGTTGTTTTCGGGCACGCCGGAGGCCTTGGACATGGCCTTGCGCAGCTCGGTGATCCAGTCGGCGTAGATGCGGGTCATGTCCGAGGTGCAGATCAGCACGGTGTTGCCGCTGCCGTCGGCAATGGCAACCACGGTGGACAGCAGACGGTCCTCGGGGGTCAGAGTCTCGCTGCCGTAGCGGGTGGTGGTGTAGCCGGCCAGAGGCACCTCGTAGTTAGGGGTAAAGTCGTGGCGGCCAAAGCCCACCTTGACGCCGGCGTCGGCGGCAAAAGCAGAGACCATAGAGCCGATGCCCAGCAGCATGGCCAAAGTCAGCAGTAGAGAAATAGCCTTTTTCATACGGAAAACCTCCTTGTGAATAGTATGTAACAATAACATAACATCTGCGGGGGGGGAAGCGCAACAGGCAAAATGACGGTTTTGAAAAGGCTGGAAAGAAACAAAAAGGCGGAAAAGTGAGCTGATTTAATTTATTTTGCTTATTTTGGCAAATAATTAATTGTCGCAACCGGAAAATAAAAAAATCAGCGCACGGAAAAGCGTAAAAACAGGGGTTAAAAAGTTTTCCATGCAGCGCAGCCCCGCCGGCGGACCGGCGGGGCTGCGGTTTATGGGGAGTTCAGCTTACTTATAAAGGACGTTGAGCATGTTCACCATGGACTGGGCGAAGTCCTCGCCGGTGCCCTTGATGACCTGGCAGATGGTGGCCTCATAGGCGATGGGGTTACCCTCGATCAGCGCGGGGTAATCATAGACGAACAGAGAGGGGATGTAGCCGCCGCGGCCGTTGCACAGGTAGAGCACAAAAGTGATCTCGAAGGGGGAATTCTCCTTAATGTACATGCCGTGCTCGGTGACCATCTCGTACTGTGCGGTGACGAAGCCGATGGACTTGCCCACGCCAACAGCGTTCAGCTCGTACTCGACAATGGCGGCCCCGGAGCCGTCAATGGCCTTGTGGATCATCTGCATGCTCTGGACAGAGCCGGAGACGTCGATGGTCTTCAGGTTCTGCAGGGCGGGCATGATGTACTGGGCCAGACGCGCACCGTGGAGGGTGGTGTCGTTGGGGCAGTTCTCCTGCTCAAGCTCGCGGATCGTCGCGCTCTGGTGGTAGGGAGCCACGTTGCCGGAGGCGCCGGAGTAGTAGGCCACCAGACAGTCGCCGTCCTTGGCCTCCAGATAGTTGCGGCAGTAGGCGATGAAGTCGGCGGAGATGGAGTACTTGTTGGCCGTGCCGTAGTCGGTCAGGCAGCTGGCGGTGGTGGGATGGGCCTGCCAGTTAAGCATGAGCACGTCCTTCTTGCCCTCCCGGACAAAGCGGATGATCTGCACTTCCCTGTCGGCTTCAATGACGCTGTAGCCCCACGCGCCGGCACCAACGGAGGTGACAAAGTTGTTGCCGTTGATATGGCCGTTCTGACGCCAGTAGTGACGGACGTTGTTCAGGTAGGGGACATCCACGGAGCCGACCTTAACGGTGACGGAGGACAGGTCGTCCACAGCCTCCTTGGCGGCCTTGGCAAAGCCGGCCACATAGTCGTTGTAGAACTGGGTGCCCTTTGCGCACACGCCGATGGCCGATACGGAGGAGTGGGTGTGGGTGGCGGAGATATGGATGCTGTTCTCGGGCACACCGGAGGCCTTGGACATGGCCGCGCGCAGCTCGGGGATCCAGTCGTTGTTGATGCGGGTCATATCCGAGGTGCAGATCAGCACGGTGCTGCCGCTGCCGTCGGCGATGGCCACCACGGTGGACAGCAGACGGTCCTCGGGCGTCAGGGGCCAACTGCCGTTGCGGCTGTTGGTGAGGCCGGCCAGAGGCACCTCGTAGTCGGGAGTAAAGTCGTGGCGGCCAAAGCCCACCTTGATGCCGGCGTCAGCGGCAGAGACAGACAGCATGGAACACACTCCCAACAGAATAGACAGGGTCAAAAGCAGAGAAAGTACTTTTTTCATATGGAACCTCCTTGTGTGCAGTATATGTAATTGTAGTATATAGGAGGAAAACAGGTGAACGCAACAAGCAAAACGACGATTTTAAAACAGAGGGCAGTGAATAAAAAGCCCTGAAATGAGCAGATTTAATCCGATTTATTGATTTGAGCAAATAATTAAGTCCACAAACACAAAAATGTCAAAATCAGCGCCCGGAAAAGCGCAAAAAACAGGGGTAAAAAAGTTTTCCACGCAGCGCAGCCCCGCCGGAGGTCCGGCGGGGCCGGTTGATGCCGCGTCCCCGGCTTGCGGCAGAAGGCATACGGGCAGATGTTCCGGCATAGTATAGCACAGAATTTCTGCAAAACGGATGAGGGAGAGGCGCGAAAGATGATGCTGGAGATCAATCTGAATATGTATCATGGGGTGGCGCTGGGCGCAGCCATGTTCTGGCTGGGAACGGTGCTGACGCGAAAAATCGGGGTGCTCAGCCGCTTCTGCATCCCGGCGCCGCTGGTGGGCGGCCTGTGCTTTGCGCTGGTAAATGCACTGCTGTACGCTGCGGGAGTGGCGGTCATACAGTTTGACAACACGCTGGAGACGGTGTTTATGGTGCTGTTTTTCTGCACCGTGGGCTTTACCGTCAGCATCCCCCAGCTGGCCCGGGGAGGCCGTGCGGTGATTTTGCTGTTGGTGCTGGGCATCGTGATGATCGTGGTCCAGAACGGAATGGGCGGCGCCATCATGGCCCTGATGGGGAAAAATCCCCTGTACGGCATCGGCTGCGGCTCCATCGCCCTGATCGGCGGGCCGGGGACGGCGGCAGGAATCGGCCCGGATCTGGAGGCAGCCGGTGCGGCAGGAGCCAAGGCGGTCAGCGTGGCGGCGGCCACCTTCGGACTGGTTTCCGGTTCTTTGATGGGCGGACCCACCGCCCGCAGGCTGATCAACAAGTATAACCTGAAAAGTAAGGGCGGCGGCGAGGAAGCGGTGGTGGAGAGCGAGCAGCTGACCACCGACAGCGGCCGGCTTATCAAGGGCTTTATGATCATTCTGGTGGGCGTTGGTGTGGGCAATCAGGTCAGCACATGGCTGACCCGGCTGTGCGGCTTCAGCTTCCCGGGCTACATCGGCGCTATGGTGGTGGCCGTGGTCATCCGCAACGTCATGGACGCGGGGAAAATGGAGTTCCCCGCCGGGGAGATCGATGCTTTCGGCAATGTGTTTCTATCCATCTTCCTGTCCATGGCGCTGGCCGGGCTGAAGCTGTGGCAGCTGGTGGATCTGGCGCTGCCTATGATCGCGTGTCTTGCCATGCAGGTGGTGGTCATGTTTATTTTCTCCTACTTCATCGTGTTCCGGGTCATGGGCAGGGACTACGATGCGGCGGTGATGACGGCGGGCTTTGTGGGCTTTGCCATGGGAGCCACGTCAAATGCCATGGCAAATATGCAGGCGGTCACCAAAAAGTACGGCCCCTCTCCCATCGCATACTTCGCCATCCCCATGGTGGGAAGTCTCTTCATCGACTTTTTCAACGCGGCTATGATCGCGTTCAACATCGGACTTTGGTCATAAGAAAACGCCGGGGAGCATCAGCTCCCCGGCGTAAGTTTATTTGAATGAGGCAATGGCGGTGCGGTAATCCTCCTCGCCGCCCACTCTGCCCACGGCGGACAGGGCCGCCCGGTCAAAGCAGAAGATCTCCTGCGCCAGTTGGCGCACCTGTTCACAAGTGACGGCGTCATACTCGGCAAGGATCTCATCCGGGGTACGCACGCAGCCCCGCAGCAGCATGGACGAGCCCATGTGGCTCATGCGGGCCTGTGTGGACTCCAGACCCATGAGGATGTTGGCCTTGGCCTGCTCTCTGGCCCGGTCCAGCTCCGCTGCGTCCGGTCCGTGTTCGGCAAGCTCGGCGGCCACCCGGCACAGGGTGGACAGAGCCTCAGCCTCCGTGTCCGGAGACAGGGCGGTGTAAAGACCGATCAGACCTGTATCTTCGTGATCTGCGATATAGGAATAGACCGTGTAGCAAAGGCCCCGCTTCTCCCGCACCTCCTGAAACAGGCGGGAGGACACGCCGCCGCCCAGAATGGAGGACAGCAGATTCATCTGGCAGCGGCGCTCGTCCAGAAAGGAGGGCGCGGCAAAGGCCAGAATCAGGTGGTTTTGCTCAATGGCCTTGCGGCGCACAGTAAAGGCCGGACAAAACCGCACCGGCCGGAACCGGGGCGCGGGGATTGGCGCAAGGACGCTGAAGCGTTCCATAAGCCGGTCCACATCGGCTTGGGTAAAGCTGCCCGCCAGCGAGATGACGATCCGGTCCGGGCGGTAGTGGGTGCGGCGGTACTCGGCCAGCCACGGTCCGGTCATGGTCTCCAGCGTTCTGCGGGTGCCCAGAATGGGGCGGGCCAGGGCCGTGCCCTTGTAGACCGCGGCGTTGAGCCGCTCAGCCACCAGATCCTCCGGCGTGTCCCGGTACATGCCGATCTCCTCCAGAATGACGCCCCGCTCGGTGTCCACCTCCTCCTGACGGAAGGCCGAGCACAGCAGCATGTCGCTGAGCAGGTCGATGGCCCGGGCAAGGTGGGTGTCCAGACAGCGGGCGTAGAAGCAGGTGGTTTCCTTGGTGGTGTAGGCGTTGACCTGACCGCCGATGGAGTCGATTTCCTGCGCCAGCTGGTCGGTGGAGCGGCTGTGGGTGCTTTTGAAGGTCATGTGCTCCAGAAAATGGGCGGCGCCGTTCTGCCCGGCGGTCTCGTGCCGGGAGCCGGTGCCGATGAAAAAGCCCACCGCGGCGGTACGCACCGCGGGCACGGCCTGGGTCAGGATGCGCACGCCGTTGGACAGGGTGATCATGTCGTACATAGCAGAGCCTCGCTTTACATTGTGTAGTACCGACATTTTAACACAGGATATGACCCGGGCACAATCTTTTCAAAAACTTTACACAAACTTGCTTTCCCCAAAGGGCAAGATATGGTAGAATGAGGCCGTCAAAACAGAAAAGAAGGAAGAGATGGAAACATGGAAAAGTTTCTGAGCAAAAAAGGCTATATCTGCGACATGGACGGCGTGATCTATCACGGCAGCCAGATCCTGCCCGGCGTGCACGAGTTTGTCCAGTGGCTGTACCGGGAGAACAAACAGTTTCTGTTCCTGACCAACAACAGCGGAAAGACCCCCAGAGAGCTGCAGGAAAAGCTGGCCCGCATGGGCCTTGAGGTGGACGAGAGCCACTTCTATACCAGTGGTCAGGCCACCGCGAACTTTATTGCTAACCAGACCCCCGGAGCAAAGGTTTTCGTCATCGGCGAGCCCGGCCTTGCCCACGCTCTGTACCAGAAGGGGCTGACCCTGGATGACGTGGTCCCGGACTACGTGGTCATTGGCGAGACCTCCGGCTACACCTACGACAGCATCTGCAAGGCGGTCCGGCTGGTGCAGCAGGGCGCCCGGCTCATCGGCACCAACTACGACCTGACCGGCCCTGCCGAGAACAATACCATCATCCCCGCCTGCCGGGCGCTGGTGGCCCCCATCGAGCTGACCACAGGGAAAACCGCCTACTACGTGGGCAAGCCAAACCCCCTGATGATGCGCACCGGTCTTGATCTGCTGGGGGTCCACTCCGGCGAGGCGGCCATGATCGGTGACCGCATGGACACCGACATTCAGGCGGCTATCGAGTGCGGCCTTGACTCCGTGCTGGTTCTGTCCGGCGTGTCCAGCCGGGAGACTGCGGCTTCTTTCCCCTACCGGCCCAGACTGATCCTGGACGGCGTGGGCGACATTGCCGCCGCGGCACAAAAGTAATGAGAACAAAAAAGCACGCTTCCGTTGGAAGCGTGCTTTTTGCTGTGTGGAGAGGAGAAGTTTCGCCGCTCTGGCGGCGTAACCTGCTTTGCCCGCGGATAGCATGGCAGTCCGGCGCGGCGGGTCGGCCACTGAGGGTGGCAGGTCAGCACGCACAGCGGCAGCAAGCGGGCGCGGAGGGTGTGGACACCCGCCGCCGGAGCGGCGGAATATCTCCTACCTCTTTGCATCTGGGCTTTTCTGGTCTGTCAGACCCAACAGGTAATCCACACTTGTGTTATGAAACCGTGCCAACAGAATCAAGAACTCCGGAGGAATCGTTCGGGCACCGGTCTCGTAGTTGCTGTATGTCTGCTGTGAACAGTTCAGCTTTTCCGCTATTTGGCGCTGAGATAAATCGGCATCTTCGCGTAAATCCTTAATGCGCTGATACATTTTATTCACCTCAGCCCCAATATAACCCACAACAATTTGTTGTATTGCATTTCACAACAAATTGTTGTAAGATTGCGTTGAGGTGAGAGAATATGGCAGAAAAGCCCAAAAAGATCGTCAGCGTATCTTTGCCGGAGGAAACCCACGCCCGGCTGAGGACACTGGCCGACGACACCCTTCGTACCATCCCCGGCTATATCCGCATGCTGGTCAACCAGCACCTGCGGCAGCTTGACAAGCCGCAAAACAGCAAAGAGGTTGATAAATAAAATCAGCGGCGGAGCGTTTGCTCCGCCGCTGTGTTATTTTGCGGGAAATTACAGGTCTGCCAGTTCGATCTTCTCCTCGGCGATGTTGTGCTTTTTGGCGTAGCCGGTGAGCATCAGGGTCAGAGCGCCGTCGCCGGTGACGTTGCAGGCGGTGCCGAAGGAGTCCTGCAGGGCGAAGATGGTGAGCATCAGGCCGGTGCCGGTGCCGTCAAAGCCCAGCACGGACATGATCAGACCCAGAGAGGCCATAACCGTGCCGCCGGGCACGCCGGGAGCGCCGATGGCGAACACGCCCAGCAGCAGGCAGAACAGGATCATGGAGCTCAGGGAGGGCAGCTGGCCGTACAGGATCTTGGACACCACCATGACAAAGAACACCTCTGTCAGCACGGAGCCGCACAGGTGGATGTTGGCAAACAGGGGGATGCCGAAGTCCACCATATCCTTGCGCAGCACCTTGGATTTGTGGGCGCAGGACAGGGCCACGGACAGGGTGGCGGCGGAGCTCATGGTGCCAACGGCGGTGATATAGGCGGGGCCGTAGTGCTTGATGACTTCAATGGGGCTGGCGCCGGAGTAGATGCCGGCCACACCGTACAGAACACCCATCCAGATGTAGTGGCCTACCATGACGATGAGGATAACGATCAGGAACACAGGCAGCTGCTTGGTGATCGTGCCGTCATAGGCAAGACCGGCGAAGGTGCAGCCGATGAAGAAGGGCAGCACGGGGATGACCACCTTGGTAACGATCTGCAGCACGATCTTCTGGAATTCGTCCAGCAGACGGATGGTGGCAGAGGCCTTGGTCCACACGGCGGAAAGGCCGATCAGCACGGAGAACACCAGCGCGCTCATTACGGGCATGATCTGGGGAATATCCAGCTGGAAGGCCACGGCGGGCAGATCCTTAAGGGAATCCACTTCGCTGGCGATGGGCAGGAAGGGGATCAGGCCGTAGCCGGCGGCCATGGACATAAAGGCGGCCAGAATGGAGGACACGTAGGCCAGCACAAGGGCCACGGTGAGCATCCGGCTGGCACTGGAGCCCAGCTTGGTAATGGACGGGGCGATAAAACCGATGATGATCAGGGGCACGCAGAAGGTGATGACCTGACCCATGATGTACTTGGCGGTGACGATGACCGTCATCAGGCCGGCGGGCGCGAACAGACCCACCACCATGCCCAGCAGCAGGCCGAGCAACAGCTTCGCGGGGAGACTCTTCAGAATTTTCATACTTTCCCTCCTAAGATGGCCCTGCATCCGGCAGGACCTGCAGAAATCATGTTCAGTATACTAAATAATGTGGCGGGATGCAACTGTTTTCAAAGGGAAGCGGCGGGGCGTATTGATAAATACGAGAGGGCGGGCTGTCCCTATGACAAAAAACGGAGGCAGTCAGCTGACTGCCTCCGCCTGAGGAGATATATGGGGAACGATCAGATGCGGGCCACGCCGGATTTGCGGGCGGCCTCGGCCACGGCGGCGGCCACGGCGGGGCCAACGCGGGGGTCAAAGGCCTTGGGGATGATGTACTCGGCGTTCAGCTCATCGTCGGAGATGAGGTTTGCAAGGGCGTTGGCAGCGGCCATTTTCATCTCTTCGTTGATGTCGCTGGCCCGCACGTCGAAGGTGCCCCGGAACACGCCGGGGAAGGCCAGTACGTTGTTGATCTGGTTGGGGAAGTCGCTGCGGCCGGTGGAGATAACGGCAGCGCCGCCGGCCTTGGCCTCGTCGGGGAAGATTTCGGGGGTGGGGTTGGCGCAGGCAAAGACGATGGCGTCCTTGTTCATGGTCTTGACCATCTCGGTGGTGACGGTGCCCGGGGCGGATACGCCCACAAACACATCGGCGCCCACCAGCATATCGGCCAGAGAGCCGGACTTCTTGTCCAGATTGGTGACCTGAGCCATCTCCTCCTTGATCCAGTTCAGGCCATCCCGGCCGGCGTAGATGGCGCCCTTGCGGTCGCACATGGTCACGTGCTTGAAGCCGGCGGACAGCAGCAGCTTGACGATGGAGATGGCGGCGGCGCCGGCGCCGGAGGTGACCACCTTAACGTCTTCCTTCTTCTTGCCAACCACCTTCAGGGCGTTGAGCAGGCCGGCCAGGGTGATGATGGCGGTGCCGTGCTGGTCGTCGTGGAAGATGGGGATGTCGCACTTTTCCTTCAGCTTGCGCTCGATCTCAAAGCAGCGGGGGGCGGCGATGTCCTCCAGATTGATGCCGCCGAAAGAGCCGGAGATGTTGTAAACAGTCTCGACAAACTGGTCCACATCCTTGGTCTTGACGCACAGAGGGAATGCGTCCACGTCACCGAAGGACTTGAACAGCACGCACTTGCCCTCCATAACGGGCATGCCGGCCTCGGGGCCGATGTCACCCAGACCCAGCACGGCGGAACCGTCGGTGATGACCGCGCACAGGTTGTGGCGGCGGGTCAGCTCATAGCTCTTGTTCACATCCTCCTGAATGGCCAGACAGGGCTCGGCCACACCGGGGGTATAGGCCAGAGACAGGTCGTCCTTGGTGGCCACGGGAACGGTGGAGACAACTTCGATCTTGCCCTTCCACTCACCGTGCAGGCGCAGGGATTCTTTTGCGTAATCCATAACAGATACCTTCCTTTTTGGCTTGTTTAGATGGCACCCCCAGCGAGACTCGAACTCACTACCTTACGCTTAGGAGGCGTACGCTCTATCCTGGTGAGCTACGGGGGCAAAAAACCGATTCGGCAATTTATTTTAGCCCACGGCGGCGGCGGTGTCAATTATTGGGTCGGTACAAAATAATATAAAAATTTTTTATATTATATGGCCCAACGGATATACTTGTCTGTTTCGGGCGAAAAATACCGCCGCCCGGGCCGGGCGGCGGTATATAGATCAATCCATGTTCCGGGCGCGCTGTCTGCGGATGTCCTCTCCAAAAAAGTGCAGGGGGTGATACTCGCCGGCAAGCCGGGAGGCGATCTGGGGGGAGTAGCGCCGGCCGATGTCGTCCATAGTCAGGTTGGAGGAGATGACCGTGTGCTTATCGGACATCAGGCGGGTGTTGATCAGCTCGTACAGGGCGCTCTGGGTAAACTGGGTGGTCAGCTCACAGCCCAGATCGTCCATAATGAGCAGGTCGCAGTTCAGGTAGCGCCGGGTCTCGCTGCGGGCGTCCGGGTCGTGGTTGAACTTCTGGGCCTCAAACCGGGAGAAAATATTTCCCGCCGTGTCGTACACCACGGAGAAGCCCCGTTCGGACACCACCCGTGCAATGCAGGCCGACAGATAGGTTTTGCCCAGACCGGGCGCGCCGTAGAGGAACAGGTTGCGGGTGGACCGCTGGCCGAAATTGCGGGCATAGTTCAGGCACATGGGGAAGACGAAGTCCGTCATGTTTTCCCGGGGAGAGGTGCCCTCAGCGGGATCGTGGACGGGGGAATAGTAGTCCATGCGGAAGTTGTCAAAGGACTGTCCGCCCAGATCCAGCATGCTGGAAAGGGCCCGGATCTGCTCCTGTTTGCAAAGCTCATGCAGGCACGGGCACATGGTGGCGCCCTGCCAGCCGGTGTCGCCGCAGGCGGCGCAGGCGGGCACATCGTCCAGCTCGTTGGGCCCCATGCCCAGCGAGCCCAGAATGTCCCGGCGCTCCAGCTGCAGATCCAGATTTTTGGCTCTCAGTTGGGCAAGGGCCGGGCCGGGATCTTCTCCGTTTTTCAGCGCGGCGGTGACCACACCGGTCATGGTGGCCCGCAGTTCCCGGTCGATCTGGGCCAGACGGGGCTGGCGGGCGTAGGCCAGCTGTCGGCGCTGTTCGGCTTCAGCGGTGCGGCGCAGGCGCTGCTGCTCCAGACGCTGGGTGGCCTGCCGCAGCACATTGGGGTCGTATGACATGGGATCAACCTCCCTGTTCCTTGTTCATTTTTTCCAGAAGACGGCGGGTGCGCTCCCGTTCCAGCCTTGCCCGGGCGGCGGAATCTTCCGGGGCTGTGGGTGCAGTCCGGCGGGGAGCGGACTCCCCGTTCCGGAGCTGCTGGGCGGTGTGCAGGCCCTTTTCGTGCCAGCGGCGCAAAATGCCGTTCATGTACCGCCAGTCCATGGACTTGGAGGCGGTGCCCATAACGGTTTTTTCATAGGCAAGGCGCAGAGCGTCGTTGTCAAATCCCATTTCAAGCCATGCGGCGATGTACTTCTGCTCCCGCTCCACCAGCGGGCGATTGGGCAGGTCCAGCAGGCGGGCGATCTCCCCCTCCCGGGTGCGCAGACACAGCAGGCGGCGCAGGTGCTCCTCGGCGGCCTCGGCGGTGTCGATGCCCTCCCGGGCCCAGCGGAAGGCCTCCCGCCGGATCTGGGACAGAAAGGGCTTGCGGCCGGGGCCGTATTTGCGCTGGACCTCCTGCGAGCACCAGGAGACGATGAGGATAATGACTTCGGGCGGCAGGGCCAGATGGTCGTATATGGTCAAAAGGGCTTTCAGGTCGGGGGTGGACAGCTTTTTGCCCAGACGGCGCTCCACCTCGTCGGCAAGGGCGCTGAAGGGACTGCTGCCGGACAGGGCGGCGGTGACGTCGCTCAGGGAGTATTCCGGCACGGGGACCTCCTGTTCCGGGGCGGGTGCGGCGGGAGCGGCCTGAGCCGGGGCGATGAGCTTCTGCGCTGCCAGCTTGTCCAGGGCTGCCTGCAGACGCGGGCCGTCCCAGTTCAGGGCGGGGGGTGCGTTGTGGCGCAGGATGTGCAGATAGACCAGCGCCGCGTCCGGGTCTCCAAGGGCCAGCAGCTTGTCGGCGGCCCGGCCGCTGAGAGAGAGTATGCTGTTGGGCAGCAGATCCACGGTGTCCATAGGCCGCCTCCTTTCACAAGAGCATGTTCTTTTTCATTTTACTCTAAAAAACGCCGTTCGTAAACAAAAAATCCGGCACAGCGACAAAATATCACGAAATTTGCAAAATTCACGAATCTGTTATTTTTCTGCAGCGGAATCTGTGGTATAATACATTTAAGTGTAGCTATCTGCCGAAGTGCGGCAGAAAGATAACGATACGGAGGGGTCGAAAATGAAGAATAAAGTCACCGTTTCCATTGCCGGTCAGCAGTTTACTCTGGTGGGTACCGAGGACGAAAGCTATGTGCGCCGGGTGGCCGGACATGTGGATGACCAGGTGCGTCAGGTGGCCGATGCCGGCCGCATGTCCGTGGTGGACAGCGCGGTGCTGGCAGCGGTGAATATCGCCGACCAGTATTTCAAGGAGCAGGAGTCCTGCGAGAACCTTCGCCGCCAGATCAAGCAAGTGCTGGAGGAGTCCGCCAAGCTGAAGATGGAGCTGTCCGAAGCCAAGCGGGAGATATTCAAGCTGCAGAATAAGCGCTGAGCCGTCGCGAGCAGCACGGATGGACCGGAGCAAGGGCGCGAAACCAAGATGCCAAGGGCAGCTGTTTCAAGCCCGCGTCGCAGGGAAGCCGTGCGTCGTGAGCAGGCGAAGCGTGAGAAGATAAGCGCTGAGCCGTCGCTCAAAGCGCAAACAACAAGCAGAGGATACATACCGAAGCCGGGAATCCGTTCCCGGCTTCGGTCGCTGTCATGATTTGAGGAGGGAACGCCCATGCTGGAGCTGCTTGCCCCCGCCGGATCGCAGGAGGCGCTGGTGGCCGCGGTGCAGAACGGTGCCAACGCGGTCTATCTGGGCTTTGGCGATTTTAATGCCCGCCGCAATGCAAAGAACTTTTCTGAGGAAGAGGTTGCGGCGGCGGTTTCCTATTGCCATTTGCGGGGAGTCAAGGTCTTTCTGACCCTGAATACGCTTCTGACCGACCGGGAACTGCCCGCGGCGGCGGAGCTTGCCGTGCGGGCCAGCGATATGGGCATGGACGCGGTGCTGGTACAGGATCTGGGTGTGCTGCGCATGCTCAAGCAGGTAGTCCCCGACCTGCCCGTCCACGCCTCTACTCAGATGTCCGTTCACACCCTGGACGGCGTGAAGCTGTGCGCCGATCTGGGTATCAGCCGGGTGGTGCTGGCCCGGGAACTGGGCTGGCGGGAGATCGAGCACATCTGTCTGCACTCCCCGGTGGAGATCGAGGTGTTCGGACACGGCGCGTTGTGTATGTGCTATTCCGGTCAGTGCTTTTTCTCCTCCGTCATCGGCGGCCGCAGCGGCAACCGGGGCCTGTGCGCCCAGCCCTGCCGCATGAAATACGGCTGGAACGGCAAGGCGGACGAGTATCCCCTGTCCCTGAAGGACATGTCTCTCGCCGGCCATCTGGAGCAGCTGCGCAAGATGGGCGTCAAGTGCGTCAAGCTGGAGGGCCGCATGAAGCGGCCGGAGTATGTGGCCATCGTCACCGGAGTGTATTCCCGGGCCATCCGGGAGGGGCGCGAGCCCACCGCCGAGGAGCTGGAGATGCTGCGGCAGGCCTTTTCCCGGGATGGTTTTACCGACAGCTATTTCCTGGGCAAAAAAGGCCCGGATATGTTTGGCATCCGCCGGGAGGAGCAGGAGCCCAAGGAGCTGTTTGCTCAGGCCCGGGCCACCTATGAAAGCGGAGAGAACCGCAAGGAGCCGGTGCACATGTTCGCCATGGTCCGCGGCGGCGAGCCGGCACAGGTAGGCGTGACTGATGCCGACGGCCGGGTGGCCACCGTGTCCGGCCCTGTGCCGGAGCAGGCCATCAACGTACCCCTTACCGCGGAAAAGGTGGAGGGGCAGCTGTCCCGCACCGGCGGCACGCCCTTCGCCTGCGAAAAGGTCACCGCCTATGTGGAGCCGGGGCTGTCCCTGCCCCTGTCTGCCCTGAACGCCATGCGAAGAGATGTACTGGACGAGCTGGGCCGGCAGCGTGTGGCCCTGCCGGAAAGACGAACCATGGAGTTCAAGGCCGGTGTGCGCTATGAAAACCCCAGACAGGCCCCCGCCATTACCGTCTGTGTGCGCACCGCCGACCAGATCAGTGCCGAACTGCTGCGGCTCAAGCCGGAGCGGCTGTATGTCCCCACCGACGAGGCGGCCACCCACCCCGAGCGGGTGGAGGCGGCGCAAAAGGCCGGCGTGGTGGTGGCGGCGGCCCTGCCCCGCATTTTCTGGGACACGGAGCGGGACGCCGTGGTCAAGGATCTGGAAAAGCTGAAAGGACTGGGCGTTGAGGAGGCTCTGGTGGCCACCCCCGGCGCCATCCGTGTGGCCCAGGAGCTGGGCTTTGCTCTGCGGGGCGACTACGGTCTGGGCGTGTTCAACAGCCAGACCCTCAAGCAGCTCAAGCGCATGGGCTTTGTATCCGCCACCGCGTCCTTCGAACTGCGCCTTGCCCAGATCCGGGACATCTCCAAGGCCATCGATACCGAGATGATCGCCTACGGCCGCCTGCCCCTGATGATCACGGAAAACTGCATTGTGCACAACCACAGCGGCCAGCACACCTGCGGCAATGTGAATCAGCTCACCGACCGCAAGGGCGAGCGGTTCCCCGTGGTCAAGGCTTACGGCTGCCGCAACGAGATCCTCAACGCCAAAAAGCTGTTTCTGGCCGACAAGCGGGCTGACTGGGAGAAGCTGGGCCTGTGGGCGGCGCGGCTGCAGTTCACCACGGAGAACGCCGTGGAGTGCGTGCAGGTCATGGAACGCTATCTGGGCCTTGGCAGGTCCGAGCCCAACGAGATCACAAGAGGACTGTATTACCGGGCGGTGGAGTGAACCGGCACATATCGCCCCCATTCGCGCCGGGAATATGAAAGAATAAAGGAAGCTGAGCAACTATGGAACTGAAGGTAAAAGCTCTTTCTCCGCGGATCGGCACAGACATCCCCGCACCCTTCTACGCCAGTGAGGGCGCGGCGGCCATGGATCTGCACGCCTGTGTGGATCAGGCGGTGGTCATTCCCGCCGGACAGCGGCGGGTCATCCCCACCGGCATCGCCATCGCCCTGCCCTCGGCGGACTATGTAGCGCTGGTCTTTGCCCGCAGCGGACTGGGCATCAAGCACGGGGTCGCTCCGGCCAACTGCGTGGGCGTCATCGACAGCGACTACCGGGGAGAGATCATGGTGGGCCTGCAGAATTCCGGCGACACGGACTACACCATTCAGCCTGCCGACCGCATCGCCCAGCTGATGATCACCCCGGTGGTTCAGGCCAAAATCAGGCTGGTGGACGAACTGGACGACACCGCCCGGGGCGCCGGCGGCTTTGGCTCTACCGGGAAATAACGCAAATACGCAAAAAGGAGCGAACAACGATGTGGCCCTTTGGAAAAAAGAAAGAAAAAGAACAGCAGGAGCCCTCTGCCCGGGAGCAGCAGGTGCAGCAGTTTGCCCAGCAGTTTGAGGCGGAGGAATTCACCCTCGTGGCGGTGACCGGACCGGAAGGGCTGCGCAGCGGGAAAGAGGACGGTCAGGAGCTGACCACCCTGTATATCCCCCTCACCGCGTGGATGGATGACTATGACGGCGTGGTGCACGAGCAAGCCGCCGTACTCACCGCCCTGGCCGACGATGCGCTGGAGGAATTCCTGCGCAGCCGTCTTCCCCGGGATTTTATCATCAAGGTGGAGGCCCGGGCCGCGCTGGAGGGCAATCGCTTCCAGCTGGTGGGCATGCCCGAACCGGGCTTTGATCCGGAGCTGAAGGCCATTCTGGACCGGCAGAAGACCCCCGTCACGGTGCAGGACGAGGAACTGGGTACCTTTACCCTCAGCCGTACCGCCAACTGGTTCGAGACGGATATCAAGTGGATGGACCGCAATGTCCTGCTGGCCTTTGATGCCGGGCAGGAGCAGGAAGCCTGTTTTGCAGCAGCCCGGAAACTGCTGGCAGATTCGGCGGACTGGGATGAGCGGATGCGGGAGTTTGCGGTGGAAAATCTGCTGGATGAACTGAACGAGCAGCAGGAGGATGAGCCGCTGACCCGGGAGGAACTGCTGGAAAGCCTTGAGGCAGAGAGCATCCTTGTGGACGGAGAGGGCGGCCTGACCGTCTGGCTGGGCAGCGACCTTTTGTGGGGCCGCAGCATACAGGTGACGGGCAGCCTTGAGGCCGGTCCCGAGCAGGCAAAGATCGAGGAGTAAGGAGGTCACACCGTGACCATTATTTTGGCATCCCAGTCCCCCCGGCGGAGGGAGCTGCTGGAGCGGATGGGGATCAAAGGCTTTGAGATCCGCCCCGCCAAAGGGGAGGAGATCGTCCCGCCCGGACTGACCCCCGACCAACAGGTGGAGGAGTTGTCCCGCCAGAAGGCCCGGGAGATCGCCGCCGGGGCGGGAGCTGATGATGTGATCATCGCCGCCGATACGGTGGTAGCCGCCGGCAATCAGGTGCTGGGCAAGCCCCACAGCCGGCAGGAGGCGGCGGATATGCTGAGCCTGCTGTCCGGCCGTACCCACACGGTATATACCGGTGTCACGGTTCGCCGGGGCGACATGGAAATCACCGAACATGAGGCCACCGAGGTGATCTTCCGCCCCCTGACCCGGGAGGAGATCCTGGCCTATGTGGATTCCGGGGAGCCCATGGACAAAGCGGGCGCTTACGGCATTCAGGGTCTGGGCTGCCTGCTGGTGGAGGGTATCCGGGGCGACTACTACAATGTGATGGGCCTGCCCGTGTGCCGGCTGGCCCTGATGCTGCGCCGCTTTGGCGTGGAGCTTCTGATGCGGGAGTGATGATGTGAAACGGTTTTTGCGCAATAACGGCATCCTGGTGCTCATCGCGGCGGGACTGCTGGCCCTTATAATTGGGCTGTGCAGCCGCTTTATGGGCAGCGGGATCGACCCGCTGGGCAGCGTCATCAACACCATCGCAACCCCCGTGCGCGGTGGTGTCAATGCCGTGATCAACTGGGCTGAGAGCGTCTACAGCTATGTGTTCCGATACCAGCAGATGGAGGACGAGCTGACCGAGCTGCGCCGCCGGGTAGCCTCTATGGAGGATGAGATCCGCCAGGGCAAGGAGGCCAACCGGGAGAATGAACAGCTGCGCCAGCTTCTGCAGCTGCGGGAAAAACGCAGAGACTTCGTATTTGAGTCCGCCAGAGTAAATGCCCACGGCAGTCAGGGCTGGGATTCCACCCTGACCATTTCCAAAGGTTCTGCCAGCGGGGTTGAGGTGGATGACTGCGTCATCACCGAGACAGGCGTGCTGGTGGGCGTGGTCAGTCAGGTGGGGGTGAACTGGGCCACGGTGGACACCGTGCTGAGCCCCAACATCGAGATGGGCGGTCAGGTCATCCGGGCCAATGCCGCCGGAATTCTGGCCGGCGAGCTGTCCCTGATGCAGCAGGGACTTGTGAAGCTGTCCTTCCTGCCGGTGAACAACGGACTGATGTCCGGGGACGAGGTGCTTACCTCCGGCCGGGGAGAGGTCTACCCCTCCGGACTGGTGGTGGGCACGGTGGAGCAGGTGTGCACCGATGTGTCGGGCATGACCGGCTACGCCCTGATCCGGCCCGCCGTGGAGCTGGACCGGCTGGTGGAAGTGTTTGTTATCAAGGACTTTGAGATCGTGGACTAAGAGGAGGCTGCCGGCGTGACGAGGCAGGACTGGCTTTATAAATGGTTTTCCTACGGGCTGGCGCTGATACCGGTGTGGTGGCTGGACGCCTATGTCCTCAGTCGGTTTCCCGTGCTGGGGGTGACGGCTCTGCTGCTGCCTGTGGCGGTGGCGGCGGTAGGTGTGCTGGAGGGCGCGTCCGGCGGCGCGGGCTTTGGCCTTGCTGCGGGCCTTCTGTGGGCCTGCGCCTACTCCGGCGGCCATGGCGGCCGTGTGCTGCTTCTGGCGGTGATGGGTGTGCTTACCGGGGTGCTTGCCCAGTATGCTCTGGCCCAGACCCTGCTGGGCTGTGTGCTGTGCTCGGCGGTGGCGCTGGCGGTGATCGAGCTGCTGGAGATCCTGCCGGAGATTTTCTTCATGCGGGCGCAGCTGCTGCCCCTGCTGAACATCGCGCTGCCCCAGCTGATCTGGACCTTGTGCTGGGTGCCGATGGTGTACGCTCTGTTTTATCGTGTATTTGTCCGGGTGGGCGGGGACCGTCTGGCCTGACAGACGCCCGACCAAGGAGGTGCTTTCATGGACAGCCGACAATTTCATTTCCGGACCTGGTCGGTGGTGCTGATCATGGGAGCGCTGCTGCTGGGGCTGGGTACGGTCCTGTACCGCACCCAGATCGTCAACGGTGCCTACTACGCCGAACAGTCCCGGCACAAGATCGCCAATATCGAGACAGTGGAAGCCAGCCGCGGAGAGATCACCGACGCCTGCGGGCGTACTCTGGTGGGCAACCGGGTGAGCTATCAGGTGACGCTGGATACCTCCCGCATGGGGGACAAGGAAAACCGCAACAGGATCCTCTCGGAACTGGTGCAGGTGTGCATGCAGAGCGATGTGGAGTGGACGGATTCCCTGCCTGTCTCCCAAAGCGCGCCGTTCAAGTTTACCACCCAGGATGTGTTTACCTATAAGACCAGCGATGCCGAGGGCAAGTCTGTGTGGGCAACCACCCGGCTTTACAAGCTGGCGGTGGACCGCAAATGGATCGCCGCCGGCCAGGGCGCTCCCGCCGACCTGCCCACAGCGCAGGAGCTGCTGGAGAAAATGTGTGTCTCCTTCGGTCTGGAGACAGACGATCTGGAGCAAGCCCGTCCGGTGCTGGGCGTGCTGTACGAGCTGTACCTGCGCTCCAGAGACATATACCGCACGCCCTACGTGTTTGCCCGGGATGTGGACATCGATTTTGTCTCCCGGGTGAAGGAGCGGGGTCTTGCGGGTGTCACCATCGAGCCGGTGTGCGTACGCCAGTACAGCACCGATTACGCCGCCCACCTGCTGGGGCGGGTGGGGCTTATGGACGCGGATGAATGGGCCTACTATAAGACGGTGGATCTGGATGAGGACGGCAGCGCCGACTATCAGATGGACGACTCCGTAGGCAAAGAGGGCGTGGAAAAAGTTTTTGAAAGCTGGCTGCGGGGATCTGCCGGCACCCGCAGCGTGGAGCTGAACACCAACGGCAAGGTGGTCAGCGAGGAGTGGCTCAAAGAGCCGGTGGCAGGCAGCAGGGTGGTGCTCACTCTGGATCTGGAACTGCAGCGGGCGGTGGAGGACACGCTGGCACGGCGCATCCCCGCCCTGAGCAGCAAGGCCACCCAGGGCGCGGCCGCCGTGGTCATCGACGTGAAGAATGGCGGCGTGCTGGCCAGTGCGTCCTACCCCACCTTCCAGCTGGCGACCTACTCCGCCGACTATAATGAGAATGCGGCAAATCCCCTCAAGCCCCTTTATAACCGCGCCCTGCTGGGCACCTATGCCCCCGGCTCCACCTTCAAGATGGTCACCGGCATCGCGGGTCTGGAGGAGGGGATCATCACCCCGGCCACCCAGATCCTGGACACCGGCGTCTACCGTTATTACACCAACAACGGACCCCGCTGCTGGATCTATAACCAGTCCGGCGGCACCCACGGGCAGCAGACGGTGGCCGATGCCATCAAGAACTCCTGCAATATCTTCTTTTATGACGTGGGCCGGCGGCTGGGCATCGAGATGCTGCAGGAATACGCCGCCATGTTCGGTCTGGGCCAGAAAACGGGCATCGAGCTGCCTGAGAGCGCGGGCGTCATGGCCGGGCCGGAGTACACCGAGTCCATGGGCGGGACCTGGTACCCGGGCAACACCCTGTCCGTATCCATCGGACAGGAGAGCAGCCAGTTTACACCCATCCAGCTGGCAAACTATGTGGCCACCCTGGTCAACGGCGGCACCCATTACGCCACACACCTGCTCAAGCAGGTGTGCTCCCCGGACGGGACACAGGTGATCTATGAGTACCAGCCACAGGTGCTGGGCACACTGGACCTGAAGCAGGCAAACCTCAACGCCGTCAAGCAGGGCATGCTGGCCCTGACTCAGGAGGGCTCTCTGGCCCGATATTTCCAGAACCTTGGTGTCAAGGTGGGCGCCAAGACCGGCTCTGCCCAGGTCAGCGCCGCCTCCAGTGAGTCAAACGCCGTTCTGGTGTGCTTTGCCCCCTATGACGATCCCCAGATCGCCCTTGCCATTGTGGCGGAAAAGGGCGGCACCGGTTCGGAACTGGGCGCCATCGCCGCGGACATTTTCCGGCACTACTTTGACCGGCAGAGCACCGCGGAACAGACTCCTGTGGAAAATACTCTGGTGCGATAAGCAAAACGGTGCTATAATACCCGGTGACGAGTTGTACGGCGGCTGATTCCGCCGGGAAAGATAAGGAGAGATCAACTATGGCAGAAAACTGTACCCATGACTGTTCTACCTGCAGCGCCAACTGCGGCGATCGCACTGCGCCTCAGGATCTGCGGGCCCCTGCAAACCCCAATTCCAGAGTGAAGAAGGTCATCGCTGTGGTCAGCGGCAAGGGAGGCGTGGGCAAGAGTACCGTCACCGCTTCTCTGGCTGTGGCTATGGAGCGCCGGGGCAAAAAGGTGGGCATTCTGGACGCCGACATCACCGGCCCCTCCATCCCCAAGGCCTTCGGCCTGCGTGAGCGGCTGACCGGCGGCGAGGACGGCATGCACCCCGCCCGAACCCAGACCGACATTCAGGTGGTGTCCCTGAACCTGCTCACCGAGAATGAGACTGACCCCGTCATCTGGCGCGGACCCGTCATCGCCGGCGTGGTCACCCAGTTCTGGTCCGAGACCGCGTGGGGCGATGTGGACTACCTGTTTGTGGATATGCCTCCCGGAACGGGCGACGTGCCCCTGACCGTGTTCCAGTCCCTGCCTGTGGACGGGATCATCGTGGTCACCTCTCCTCAGGAGCTGGTGGGCATGATCGTGACCAAGGCGGTGAAGATGGCTCAGATGATGAATATCCCCATTCTGGGTCTGGTGGAAAACTACAGCTACTTCCAGTGTCCCGACTGCGGCAAGAAGCACGCCATCTTCGGCGAAAGCCGTCTGGACGAGACCGCCAAGGAGCTGGGTCTGCCCATTCTGGCCCGGCTGCCCATCGACTCTACTCTGGCGCTGGCCTGTGACAACGGTCTGGTGGAAGGGGTGGCCTGCAACTATCTGGAGCAGGTGGCCGAGAAGCTGGATCAGGAATAAACAAGGGAAGAATAAATCTCCCGCCGCCCGGGGTTTCGGGCGGCGGGAGATTTTTGTTACAGACTCAGGATGTTGATAGCAATGCCGAAGTAGATCAGCAGGGACAGGGCATCCACCACCGTGGTGATAAAGGGGGAGGCCATCACCGCCGGGTCGATGCCCAGCTTTTCCGCCCCCAGGGGGAGCAGGCAGCCCACGATTTTGGCACACAGCACCGTGGCGGCCAGGGTCAGACACACCACCAGTGCCACCGGGACGGTGACCTCCGGGTTGTGGAGCAGCCAGCGGTCCACCAGCAGCATTTTTACAAAGTTGGCCGAGCCCAGACACAGGCCGCATAGCAGGGCAACCCGGATCTCCTTCCACACCACGGCCAGCATGTCGGAAAAGGCCACCTCGCCCAGCGACAGGGCGCGGATCACAGCCACGGAGGACTGGGAGCCGGAGTTGCCTCCCGTGCCGGTGAGCATGGGGATGAAGGACGTGAGTATCACGCAGGCGGCCAGCGCGCTTTCAAAGCCGGTGAGGATGACCCCGGTAAAGGTGGCCGACAGCATCAGCAGCATCAGCCACGGCAGGCGGGACCGGAAGGTCTCCCACACGCCGGTCTTTAGATAGGGTTTATCCGAGGGGAGGATGGCGGCCATCTTCTCGAAGTCCTCGGTGGTCTCCTCCTCCATAACGTCCATGGCGTCGTCCACGGTGATGATGCCGACCAGCCGGTCGTCCCCATCCACCACGGGCAGGGCGGTCAGGTCGTAGCGGGAGAACATCTGGGCCACAGCCTCCTTGTCGTCGTGGGTGTTGACGGACAGGAGGTTGGTCTCCATAATGTCGCCGATCAGCGTCTCGTAGGGGGACATGAGCATCCGGCGCACCGTTACCACGCCCTCCAGCACCCGGCTGCGGGTGACGTAGCAGGTGTAGACGGTTTCCTTGTCAAGGCCCACCTTGCGGATCCGGTCAAAGGACTGGCCCACGGTGTCGTCCGGGCGAAGGAAGATGAACTCCGTGGTCATGATGGAGCCGGCGGAGTCCTTGGGATAGTTGAGCAGCTGGTTGATCTGGCTGCGGGTGGACGGGTCGGTGTTGCGCAGAATACGGGACACCACGTTGGCGGGCATGTCTTCGATGATGTCCACGGTGTCGTCCAGATACAGCTCGTTGAGCACGTCCCGCAGCTCCCGGTCGCTCAGGGCGTTGATGAGCCGCTCCTGGTCGTCACTGTCCTCCATGTAGGCGAAGACCTCCGCGGCCAGACCCTTGGGCAGCAGGCGGAAGACCACCAGCAGATGCTCGGGGGGCAGTTCGTCCAGGAAGGAGGCGATATCCACCTCGTTCATGTCGCACAGAATGGCTTTCAGTTTGCGCAGCTGCTTTTGTTCCACCAGTTCCAGCAGCAGTTCAAGGTCAAAATGATCGTGCATGGCAAAGATCCCCTTTCAAAATATGGTTTGAATGGGGGCACAAAAAAGACCACAGGGTTTACCTGTGGCTGCCATCACTGCATAAAAGGGTGCAATCAGACCCTCAGATGAGGCGACGGGACCGCGCCGAAACGTGTTCCGCCGCCTGCCGCGAGTGATAGCAGCTGTTTGTGTCCCGGCAACTTCGGTCGTCCACGCAGTCCCACCTCCTGTTTTCCGAACGGGTCGGATGATCATTACACTATATTATAGCACCGCCCGCAAAAAAATTGCAACCAGAAAAAGAGATAGCAAACGCCCTCCCGGGTCGGGAGGGCGTTTGATCAGTTGTTGTCGTCGATGTACCGGCAGGCGGCAAGAGCGGCGATGGCGCCGTCGGCGGCGGCGGTGGTCACCTGACGGATGAACTTGCTGCGGCAGTCGCCGGCCACGAAGATGCCGGGCGTCTTGGTGACGCAGAACTCGTTCACGTCGTAGTAGCCGTACTGGTTCAGGTCGCACAGGTGGGCGAAGGGCTCGTTTTCGGGCTGCAGGCCCACGGCCAGAAACGCGCCGTCCACGCGGATCTGGCTGTCCTCGCCGGTGGCGTCGTTGTGCAGTTTCAGACCACACAGCTGGCCGTTCTCCGACTCGTAGGCGGACACCACGGTGCTGAACAGCACCTTCACGTTGGGCTTGGCCATCAGGGCGTCGGCCAGCTTTTGCTCGCCGGTAAAGGTGGGCAGATTCTGCACCATGGTCACCTTGCTGCACACGTCGGCCAGAAGCAGGGCCTCCTGCAGGGCGGAGTTGCCGCCGCCGATCATGGCCGCGTGCTGCCCGGCGTAGAACGCGCCGTCACAGACTGCGCAGAAGGAGATGCCCTTGCCGATCAGATCCTGCTCGCCCTCCAGACCCAGCATGCGGTGCTTGACGCCGTTGGCCAGAATGACGGCCTTGCCTTCGTAGACAGAGCCCTCCTCCGTGGTCACGCGCTTGACGCCGTCGGCAGTCTCCACGCCAACAACGGTCTCCATCTCCACGTCCGCACCCAGAGCCAGCACCTGCTCAGCCAGCTTGTCGGCAAACTCCGCGCCGCTGATGGTGATGGTGCCGGGAATGTTCTCCACCTTGGGGGAGAAGGCGATCTGGCCGCCGAAGCCGGCCTTTTCGATCACCAGAGCGCTTTTGCCCGCCCGCAGGGCGTACACGGCGGCGGTCAGGCCTGCGGGGCCGCCGCCCACAATGATAATATCATGCATAGTCAGTTCCTCCCATTTCTCTTTATTTACAAGGGGAAAAGGCCGGGCATTTCGCCCGGCCTTTGATTTAGTTTGGATTACAGGGAAGCCAGATACTTCTTGATCTCGGGCACGCTGTAATAGGTCTGGAAGTTGGTGCCGTCGGTGATGACCAGAGTGGGAGCGCCCTTGATGCCGTACTGCTTACACAGCTCCACGTTCTCGTCGGCAATGAGCTTTTCAAAGGGGACGCCGGCCTTGGTCAGCTGAGCCTCAGCGACCTTGCAGTTGGGGCAGGTGACCCGGGAGAACAGGATGGCCTTGCCCTGAGCGGGGGCGGCGGACTCCTGCGCACAGCAGCAGGTCTCCTCGGCGGCGGCTGCAGGGGCGGCAGCCTCACGGGTCAGCTTGGAATTGCCGATGTTATAGACCTTGCGGTCCTGGAACTCCTGGCTCTTGCCGTCGTTCCAGTTCTTCACGGGACGGTAGTAGCCGGTGATACGGCTGTACACCTCGGCCTCCTTGCCGCAGTGGGGGCAGGTGTGCTGCTCGCCCACCAGATAGCCGTGCTCGGAGCACACGGAGTAGGTGGGGGACATGGTGTAGTAGGGCAGCTTATAGTTCTCGGCGATCTTGCGCACCAGAGAAGCGGCGGCCTTCCAGTCAGGCAGCTTCTCGCCCAGGAAGGCGTGGAAAACGGTGCCGGAGGTATACAGGGTCTGCAGCTCGTCCTGAACGTCCAGAGCGGAGAAGATATCCTCGGTGTAGCCCACGGGCAGGTGAGAGGAGTTGGTGTAGTAGGGGGTGCCGTTCTCGTTGGCGGTGATGATGTCGGGGTAATGCTTCTTGTCGTGCTTGGCAAAGCGGTAGGTGGTGGACTCGGCGGGAGTGGCTTCCAGATTGTACAGGTCGCCGTACTGCTCCTGATAGTCGCTCAGCCGCTCGCGCATGTGGTTGAGCACGTCCTTGGCAAACTGCTGGGTCTTTTCGTTGGTCAGGTCGGCGCGCAGCCACTTGGCGTTCAGACCCACCTCGTTCATGCCGATCAGGCCGATGGTGGAGAAGTGGTTGGAGAAGGTGCCCAGATACCGCTTGGTATAGGGGTACAGGCCGGCATCCAGCAGCTTGGTGATAACGGTGCGCTTGGTCTTCAGGCTGCGGGCGGAGATGTCCATGAGCTTGTCCAGACGGGAGTAGAACTCACCCTCGTTCTCGGACAGGAAGGCGATGCGGGGCAGGTTGATGGTGACCACACCCACAGAGCCGGTGGATTCGCCGGAGCCGAAGAAGCCGCCGGACTTCTTGCGCAGCTCGCGCAGGTCCAGACGCAGACGGCAGCACATGGAGCGCACGTCGCTGGGCTCCATATCGGAGTTGATATAGTTGGAGAAGTAGGGGGTGCCGTACTTGGCGGTCATCTCAAACAGCAGCTTGTTGTTCTCGGTCTCGGACCAGTCGAAGTTGCTGGTAATGGAGTAGGTGGGGATGGGGTACTGGAAGCCGCGGCCGTTGGCGTCACCCTCGATCATGATCTCGATGAACGCCTTGTTGACCATGTCCATTTCCTTCTTGCAGTCGCCGTAGGTGAAATCCATCTCCTTGCCGCCCACGATGGCGGGCAGGTCTTTCAGGTCGGCGGGGACCACCCAGTCAAGGGTGATGTTGGAGAAGGGGGCCTGAGTGCCCCAGCGGCTGGGGGTGTTTACGCCATAGACAAAGGACTGGATGCACTGCTTGACTTCCTTCTGGGTCAGGTTGTCCACCTTGACAAAGGGAGCCAGATAGGTGTCGAAGGAGCTGAACGCCTGCGCGCCGGCCCACTCGTTCTGCATGATGCCCAGGAAGTTGACCATCTGGTTGCACAGGGTGGACAGGTGGCTGGCGGGAGAGGAGGTGATCTTGCCGGGGATGCCGCCCAGACCCTCCTGGATCAGCTGCTTCAAAGACCAGCCGGCGCAGTAGCCGGTGAGCATGGACAGATCGTGGATGTGGATGTCGGCGCGGCGGTGGGCCTCGGCGATCTCGTGGTCGTAGATCTCGCTGAGCCAGTAGTTGGCGGTGATGGCGCCGGAGTTGGACAGGATCAGACCGCCCACGGAGTAGGTGACGGTGGAGTTCTCCTTCACGCGCCAGTCGTTGATCTGCAGGTAGTCGTCCACCAGATCGCGGTAGTCCAGCATGGTGGAGTTCAGGTTGCGCACCTTCTCGCGCTGCTTGCGGTACAGGATGTAGGCCTTGGCCACATCGGCATAGCCGGCCTCGGACAGCACCTTTTCCACGCAGTCCTGAATGTCCTCCACGGCGATGAGCCCGTCCCGGATCTTAGGCTCGAACTCGGCGGTGACACGCAGGGCCAGCATGTCGATCACGGTGGGGTGATACTGCTTTTCAAGGGCCTCAAAGGCCTTGGTGATGGCGGCGCTGATCTTGGCTACGTCGAAGGCAGCCTTGGCGCCGTCACGCTTGACGACCATATACATCGTTCATCTCTCCTTATCTATATAAAAGCAAAAATTGAGGTGTCGACTAAAAATGTACCATATGTTGTGGTCGTGTGTCAATATATAGAAAACACTTTTGGCAGTTAACACAAGATATTGTGGTAAAATGGCGCGAAAATCCTCCCCGGAGAGGGGAGGAACTTCGACAAAAAGCCTTATGTTTCAATGTCGCCGCGGGCGACGACCTGTTGTATATGGGGACTGACGATTTGAACAAAGCGCCCGATCTGTTCCTGTGTGCAGGGGGACAGACCGGAAGAAAGGATATCTCCGGAATCCCGGAAATTCTGAATGGCGTAGCGCTTTGCCCCGGCGATCCACCGGGCGATGTCCTCCATGCTGTCCTCGTCGTGGAGCTGGGCGGCCACGGTGGTGCGGAACTCGTAGTCCACAGCACCGGACATAAGAAAGCGGATGCTTTCCTCTACTGCACTCAGGTCGAGGTTTGGAATGCCCGCCGTCTGGGCGTAGCGGGCGGGGCTGTTTTTGATGTCCATGGCTACGAAATCCACCAGACCGTCCTCCACAAGGGAACGCAGGATGCGGGGGAAGCAGCCGTTGGTGTCCAGCTTGACGGCAAAGCCCAGGTCCTTGATGCGGTGCAGGAAGGAGGCGATGTCCTTTTGCAGCAGAGGCTCGCCGCCGGTGACGCACACGCCCTCCAGCACGCCCTGCCGCTTTTTCAAAAAGGAGAAGAAGGACTCCGTGTCCAGCAGGGGGGGCTTACGCTCGGGCAGGACCAGGTCGCTGTTGTGGCAGAAGGGGCAGCGCAGGTTACACCCGGCGGTGAACACCGTGCAGGCCACCCGGCCCGGGAAATCCAGCAGAGTCAGTTTTTGCAGTCCGGCCAGCAGCATGGCCTGTCCCTCCTTGAAAATATGTTATTTTCCGGTGGTCTCCCGGACCGCCTTTTTCAGCTCACGGGCAAGACCCCGGTAATTGCCCTGATGGATGAAGATGCCGGGATAGGCGTTGCCCTCAATGAGGATGGGGCCCTCGGCGGTGTAAGCCACGTCCCAGCCTACCATCACCGCGTCGGGGATGAGCTTGACCGCATCGGCCAGCATGGTTCGGGTTTCCTCCCACATGGGGATTTGGAAGCCGGGGATGGTGATGCCGGTGGTGGGGTTGATGAGCACCTGCCGGGCATCCTTGTCGATGCCGGACACGGCCACAATGCCCGTGTCCACATCCACCGGGGAGAAGAAGCCGCCGGCGGAGCTGTTGTCCACAAAGCTGCCGCCGGAACCCTGCCGCAGGGTGGCGCCGAAAATTTTGTTGCCTACGGTGAGTACCCGCACGGTGTTGACCGAATGGGGATGCAGGGCGGCCATTTCGTCACACTGTACCACCAACTCCTCGGCAATCAGGTCTTCTTTTACCATGCGGTCGTACAGCTCGTCCGCCCGGTCCGCAGACAGGTCAGCCAGCTCCGCCCCCGCTCCGCCATAGTCGGTGCGGCGCTTGAGGATGCAGCGGGGGTGCTTCCGGCAGAAAGCACGGAACTCCTCCCGGCTGCCGCGGAAATTGCGGCCCACCCAGTCCCGGCGGACAAAGGCGTCGAAGGTGTTCAGGAAGCGGTCCTTTTCCTCCAGTGCCTCAAAGACGCTCCTGGGGTTCATGCGGTGATAGTCCCGGGCCGCCCACAGGCAGATGTATTCCTTTCTGCCCCGCCGGCTCAGGTGGTAGAAGCGGTACAGAAAGTAGTCCATCAGGGTACAGCGGTGGAAGACCCACGCCCAGGCATAGTCCCACAGCAGCCACGCCTTGGAATAGCCGTATTCCTCCATGGGGTATTTGGCCAGCAGGTCAAAACGGGCCAGATGGCGCTTGATTTTGTTTATCATAAGGGCATCCCTCCGTGTCACCGGTCACGGGTGACGGTTTCCACACCATCATAGCACAGATTTACCCAAAGGTCTATGTGGGATACAGAAGAAATATTTTGAAAAAAGCAGCCCCATCCCAAAAGGACGGGGCTGCCGCTGCACAAAACAGTTTTACAGGCACAGCATATACACGGTGAAGGTCAGAGTCATCACCAGAATACCCATGCTGGCACACATATCCAGCAGGGCGGCTCTGCGCTCGCGGCGCTGTGCAGAGCGGCGGGGACGGGGCTGGATTTCAACAGCTTCGCCCTCTTCCGGGTCTTCGAACTCCTGCCAGCCCAGTCGGTCGGCCTGCATCCGCTCCAGCCTGCGGCGGTACTCGCTCAGGTCCACAACATTATCTGTGTGACGGATGAAATTGCTGGTCGTATAATATAAGGTCTGCATGAACGGTACCTCCTGTTCCTTGTTATACCCATCGTACCACGGACAAAGACCGAAAAACCGGACTTTTATCACGGGACACGGGAAACGAACTGCTGTTCGAGATGAATATACAACAAACGTTCGATTATGTCAACGGTTTTTCGAACATTTTTTCTATTTTTCAAAAAACAGGCTTAAAACAGGGTCAAAACCGGCATAAATACCCTTGACGGCGGGGAAACGGTATAGTAGAATATCCGCAAAGCTTACCGGGGAACAGTATCCTTACGGCGGGAGCAAGAGAGTGGGCGGTCGGTGCAAGCCCTCCGAAGCCGTATGGAGAAGGCGCCCCGTGTGCCGCGGGCAGGAAATGGCCCGCCGGTCTCCTCCGTTATGGGAAACGAAGTGCGTGTCAGCCAGACACGAATTCAGGTGGAACCGCGGATAAATATTTATTCGCCCTGAGCCGAAAATTTGCGGCTTTGGGCGCTTTTTTATGCCCGAGCCAAGTAGAGAAAGGGAGTTTAACTATGAAAAACACCGAAAAGACCATGGAAAAAATCGTTGCCCTGTGTAAGGGCCGCGGCTTTGTCTTCTCCGGCAGCGAAATTTACGGCGGCCTTGCCAACACCTGGGACTACGGCCCTCTGGGCGTTGAGCTGAAGAACAACGTGAAGAAGGCCTGGTGGAAGAAGTTCGTGCAGGAGAACCCCTATAACGTGGGTCTGGACGCCGCCATCCTGATGAATCCTCAGGTCTGGGTGGCCTCCGGCCATGTGGGCGGCTTCTCCGATCCCCTGATGGACTGCAAGGAGTGCAAGGAGCGCTTCCGCGCCGACAAGGTCATCGAGGACTGGTGCGCCGAGAACGGCTTTGAGCTGCCCAAGCCCGTGGATGCCTTCTCTCAGGCTGAGATGAAGGAGTTTGTGGAGGAGCACAACATCCCCTGCCCCACCTGCGGCAAGCATAACTGGACCGACATCCGTCAGTTCAACCTGATGTTCAAGACCTTCCAGGGCGTGACCGAGGATGCCAAGAACACCGTGTACCTGCGTCCTGAGACCGCTCAGGGTATCTTCGTCAACTTCCAGAACGTCCAGCGCACTACCCGCCGCAAGCTGCCCTTCGGCGTGTGCCAGGTGGGCAAGTCCTTCCGCAACGAGATCACCCCGGGTAACTTCACTTTCCGTACCCGTGAGTTCGAGCAGATGGAGCTGGAGTTCTTCTGCAAACCGGGTACTGACTTAGAGTGGTTCCAGTACTGGAGAGGCTTCTGCCGTGACTGGCTGCTGTCCCTGGGCATCAAAGAGGATGAGATGAGACTTCGTGACCATTCTCCGGAAGAGCTGTGCTTCTACAGTAAAGGTACTACCGATATCGAGTATCAGTTCCCCTTCGGCTCCGGC
>JAGAMC010000032.1 GCA_017624915.1 Oscillospiraceae bacterium
CCGCTTGCTCTCGGCGATCTTGTCCTTGTTGGCGGCGTAGTACTGCCGCTGGCTCTCGGCGATCTTGTCCTTGTTGGCGGCACGGTACTGCCGCTGGCTCTCGGCGATTTTGTCCTTGTTGGCGGCACGGTACTGCCGCTGGCTCTCGGCGATCTTGTCCTTGTTGGCGGCACGGTACTGCCGCTTGCTCTCGGCGATCTTACGCCGCTGCGCGTCCATGCCATCAAGGACAGCCTCCCGGTCCATTGCCCGGCTGAATGCGATGTCTTCATTGGAGATGCAAAAGCTCTCCTCAATCTCCGCATCCGCTCTCGCCATCTCGGCCAACTCTTCAGGAGTAAATGCCATTGACAGACTAACCTCCTTCCTGTATAATTTTGATGATGTAATTAGCTATGTGCTGATTGCCTGCCGCCTTCGGAGCTGCTTTCTCCGGGGCGGCTTTTTTTATCCTGCTTGGGCTGCATCCGCTTGTTTCGCCTAAACTCCGCCACCTGCGGATTCCACCCACATACGCTACAGCGCACCTGCTGGTCGCAGATTACGCCGTCTGCATGGGGACAGTCTCTGTATGCCATACTTCTCACCCCCTCTCACAGGCTCACCAGAACCGCAAAGGCCACGAACACCGTGAACCCACCCAGCGCCATGTTCCACAGGTCGTCTGCGAACTTCTGACAGCGCCGAATCGTCCGCGCCTCGTCTCTGGCTCTCTTGCGCTCCAGATTGTCTATGTATTCCTGCGCCCGCTGCTCGGGCGTCTTGGGGATGGGGATGCTGACGGTGATGATACGGGTGGTCATGTGCTCACCGTCCCTGCTATCTGGCCGGAAAAATAGGCCACTACATCGTCCAAATTCACCAGTCGCCTAACTCCATTGGGGACCGACTGGATATCACCTCGCTTAATGGCGCGGCGAATCGCGCCCTCGGTGATTTCTGTGTTTGGGTCCATCCCCTTAATCTCTCTGATGGCCCCGGCTGCTGTTCTCATTTTGGGCAACATATAGAACTCCTTTCTTTTGTGTCGTGGTGGTTTGGGGTCTTTGCCTTTAACAGCTCGCTTAAATGCGAGTTTCAGGCTAAAAAGATTTCACTCGCTTCGTCGTTAGTCAGCCCCAGCACAGTAGCCATCTTTTTAGCTTGGGCTACAGTGAAGTTCTCGCCATCCGCATTCATCTTGCGATAATATGTACTCGGGTCTATTCCGATCCTTGTTGCAAGTTCCTCCACAGTAAGGCCGCTTTTTTCGACCTTCTCCCTAAGCTTTGTTGCATTCATTCTGCTACACCTCCTCACTACATCTTGCGTTTCCGCGAGTTACTGAACACAGTATAACTCGCACAAACGCAAGTGTCAAGGCTATTTTTGCATTTTTGCGAGAAATTTTCGTTTGTGCTATTGCATTTTTGCGAGTTTTCGTTTATAATACGATTACATCGTTCTCTTTGGAGGGTTATAGTATGACAACTGGTGAACGAATAAAAGCGCGGAGAAAAGAGCTCGGGATAAACGCAGAAGCCTTGGCCGAAAGGTGCGGTGTCTCTCCCGCCACCATATACAGATACGAAAAAGGCGATATCGAAAATATGGGTACTGACAAGCTCATTCCCATCGCCGAAGCGCTCTCCACAACTCCTGCTTTTTTGATGGGGTGGGACAATAATGGCGAGGAAAATATTTTTGCTTGGATTCGAAATCGCGACTCAAAGCGGCATTCATCATCTAAAATCGCTTTTCCGTCCAATATAAATACCGAGGTAGAAAATATGCCCATCCCCACTTTGGAGGATGAGCACACTGTAAACATTGTAAAGATTGCTGGCCGGGACGGCAGCTTTGTGGAAAAACGCCTGACCGACAAGCAGCTACAAGCCTTGAAATCCTTTGTGGACCTTCTGCCCGATGCCAGTGACGACCTATAATTTATGTGTGGCTATGTAGTCGGAAAACTGGCGATACACTTGCCGCTCCAGCGGTGAGATTAGAAATTTGCCCCGCTGGTACAATACGGCCATCCGCTCCGCTCGGAATCGCGCCGCCTGTAAGCTAATGTCGCACAGGCCCGCAATCTGCTCCGGTGTTCTGGCGTTACACCCCCACAGCACACAGGCCGGAGCCAGCAACCGGGAGGCGAATACATTGGCCGCTTGTTCGATCGGATTGTCTTGTGGCGACGGTTCCCGGTTAACCAACTGATACCTCCCCACATGTCCAAGTAGGATATGCCCCAGTTCATGGGCAGCGGTGAAGCGCTGGCGGGACAGGGGAGCCGCGCTCGATACCAGGATCGTCGGCACACCATCATTCAGAAAGCTCATGCCGTCGTTTCCGTCCTCCGGCGTACAGTACCGCACCTTAATCCCCAGCGTCCGGCACATCGCCCCCGGCCTGACCGGCAGGGCTCCGACCTTCAGGTCGATTAACAGCCGCCAAACCGCATCTCTCGCATTTTGATAATATTTGTAATTCATTGTCGAAAACACCTCCAAAAGTCATTTTAGAGGTATTTTATGGAAATATCCGCATGTAAATATTGGTAATATCCGGGTGATGTTATGGGGTTATTTGATTTTCTTAAAAAACTCAAAGGTGAAGTAAAGATCTCTGGCGGCGCTACCTTTGGGGCACCGAAGCCGATCTCCAATGAAGAATATCAGCGCAAGCGCCAAGCGGAGATTGATGTTCTGGAACACCGATACGACCTCTCCACAGTCGAGGGCATCAATGCCATACCGGTGCCGTGCGCCAAAGAGCAACCGTCCGGCGGGGTTGCCAGTGTTACCGGAAGGATTGAGTATTATCTCATGTTAAAGGCCGGTCAGTATGAAAAGGCCGGTGAGGTAGATCTTGCGCTGGCCTGCTTCCGGAAAGCAAACCAGCTCATGCCGGTTTCCTCGGTTGAATACGATAAAGATCGGTATTTGCGGCTTCCCAGATACCTGCGAAAGCTCCGGAGGTTTGACGAGGCCAGAGCCGAAGAGGCTAAGGTCGAGCAGCTTTTCGGCGACGGAAACCGCTTTGTCTCTGAAAAAGGATGGACAGAAAAGAGAAATGCAGACCTTTTTCGTAACCTAAGGGACTTTGATACTGATTTAGTAGAGGCATCATACATCAGATGTTGCTGCTCTGAGTGTGCCAAATACCGTGAACGAGTGTATAGCGTATCGGGCCGAGATCGCCGGTTCCCAAAGCTCCCGGAAGCGCTGCTTGCCGGCGACCATGATTGCGGCATTATGCTATGGCCTTTTATCGACGGCGTGAACAGTATGAGAACCCGAAACGAAAAAGACCTCGAAGGAAAAGCAATCATCAAATATAGTAATCGACCTTTTATAGATGATCGGACACCAGAGGAATTAAGAGACTTGGCAGAAATCGAACAGCAGAAATTTGCTGACTTAGCACGGGAACAGAATCGCATCGATTACGACTGGCTCTGGGAGCATCTACCAGAGCACTGCCCAAAATCACTTTCTGCATATTCACGAATGAAAAATCAGAAGACAGAGAAATACAAAGCGCTTGTTGCCGAAGCTGCCAACCTCGGTTATGAGATAAAATAAAACGCTCAATCTGGGCACATAAGGAGGAAAATATTATGTTCAAACGCGCAATCTCTATCGCTCTCGCCAGTACCATGTTACTTCTGATCCTGTCCGGGTGTGGTGGCGGAAACAACGCCCAAAGCTCCACCTCCAGTTCCGGTGGCGGTGTAGAGCTGGACGAAAATCTGCTCTCCGTGGAAATCACGATGCCAGCGTCTTTCTTCGAGGGCACGGATATGTCCACATTTGACCCCCAGGCCTACGCCGCAGAGCAGGGATTCAAGAAAGCTGTTGTCAACGAGGATGGTTCCATCAAGGTGACCATGTCTAAGTCGAAGCATAGGGAAATCATGGCTGAAGCAGCCAAGACGGTCACAGACGCCTTTGACAGCATGGTTAAGGCCGAGGATACCCCCTATATTACCGCCATCGACTACTCCAAGGACTTTACTTCCGTCAAAATCAGTGTTGATAAGGCGGGATATGATGCCGCCGGGTTCGCTGCTGCGTTTGTCCCGTTCGGTGTGTACCTGCAGGCTGCAATCTATCAGATGTTTGCCAACGTGGAGGCTCACTGCGATATCCAAATCATTGATGCCTCAACCAATGCCGTCATTGAGTCTGTAGTGTACCCCGATGCAATGAATAGCGCAGGCTAACAAAAAATAAAACCGCCCCCGGTGCTACCAACACCGAGAGCGGCTGTGACTACGGCGCTACCAACGCCGAAATCCATTGCACAGACCCCAAACCACCACGTCCAAGGCCATATTGCGCCCTCTATTGTAACCCAACGGGCGCAAAATTGCAATAGAAGGGAGTATTTTTATGGCACACATCGAAAAACGCGGAAAATCTTACCGAATCCGCGCATCAGTGGGATACAGAGTGGACGGCAGCCAGGTACAGCCCTCCATGACCTGGACCCCGGAGCCGGGCATGACCCAAAAGCAAATTGAAAAAGAATTGACTCGGCAGGCTGTTTTATTTGATGAGGTCTGCAAAAGCCTTTCGGCGCAGTCAGGTCACATCAAATTCTCTACCTTTGTGGATCGCTATATGGAGGAATACGCTGCCACTGATCTGCGCCACAGGACAGCGGTTGGGTATGAGAGCCTTAAACCGCGCATCGTCAATGAGCTTGGGCACCTGTATCTGGATAGAATTACACCCAGGCAGATCAAGGCATTCATTGCCAAGATGGGAAAGCCCGGCGCCAATATGCGCACCCAAGCCCCCCTGTCCCCCAAGACACAGCGCAATTATCTCTCCTTGCTTTCCTCCATTTTCTCCTACGCAGTTGATATGGAGCTAATCCAAGACAATCCCTGCACCAACGTCCGGCCTCCCAAAATGGACAAGAGCCAGAAGAAATGGTACACCTCCGATGAGGCCGTTCAACTCCTGGATAGTTTGGAGAGTGCCCCTCTGAAATACCGCGCCTTCTTCACGCTTGCCATTTTCTGCGGGTACCGCCGCGAAGAGATGCTTGGGTTTGAGTGGTCCGATATCGATTTCGCCAATCGGCTAATCTCTGTTAATCGGGCCAGCCTATATACCAAAGAGCGTGGCACCTATACCGACGTACCCAAAACCGAGGGGAGCAAGCGCATCTTAAAGCAGCCGCAGATTGTTTTTGACGTCTTGCGAAAACTCAGGTCTGAACAGCTGGAAATGCGACTATCTACCGGTGACCAATGGAAGGGCAGCGACCGTTTGTTTACTACAGCAGACGGCGCGCCTATGCACCCGAACACGCCCTATGCCTGGTTGAAAAAGCATTGTAAGGCAAACGGTTTGCGTTTCCTGGGCGTGCATGCTTTTCGACATCTTAACGCCGCCTTGCTGATCAATGAGGGCGCAGATGCACAAACTGTCGCCGCAAATCTGGGCCACTCTCAGGTCTCCACCACCCTCAATATCTACGCTTATGAGTTTGCGGAATCCAAGGCTGCAGCAAGTCAAGCTGTTGCCGATTCACTCGTGTCCAGACTGAAGAAAAAAGCGCAATAATGCCCAAACAATGCCCAAGACGTATTTTTCACAAAAACACGAAACCCCGGAAGCCTTGCAAACACAAGACTTTCGGGGTTTCGTTCGTGGTGCGGCTGACGGGAGTCGAACCCGTACGCCCATAGGACACAAGCACCTCAAGCTTGCCAGTCTACCAATTCCAGCACAGCCGCAAACCGCAGTCCCTGAAAGACCGCTTAGTTATTATAATGGCCTGCCCCGGATTTGTCAACGCATTTTTTCTTTTCCCTGAAAAAAACGCGCCCGTCCAATCCCATGGCGCACAGCGCCCCCACGTATATCGTCAGCCCAAAGGCGACCGTCAGTCCTATGCACAGCCAATCCGACACCAGCGAGTGTTCCAGCAAGTTAAACAACAGCCCGCCGGTCTGCCAGCTGAGCACGGCTCCAAGTCCGGGCAGGCCCACCAGCTTCCACAGGCGGCCCCTCAGCCGGATATGCCGCTCTACCGCCAGCAGGCACAGCACCAGTCCCAGCACGGAAGCGATCACAAGTCCCGCCACAAAACCGTCCATACCTACACCCGGACGTCCCATAGCCAGAACGGTCACCGCCAGCTGCACCACATCGCAGATCAGCGCGATACCGGCACATGTCCCCTGCTGTTCCATGGCGTTCAGGGCGCCGGACAGGACGGACTGAAAGGCACTGCAGACCATGGCAAAGGCAAGGGGCATCATATACCGCCCCGCCAGAGGCTGGTCAAAGAGCAGCACCCCCAGCTTGGGCCCCACCACCGTCATAAGCGCCATGGCGGGCAGAATGATGACGGACACCACCTCCAGCGCCCGCAGGATCCCCCTGCGGGCCGCGTCCATGCGGCCAAGGGCACAGCTGTGAGCCACCCGGGGTACCATGACCAGATTCAGCGCCCCCAGAAACAGCATGGGCAGGGACAGCATGGGCAGGGTCATGCCGCACAGCACGCCGAAGGCCGACATGGCCTCCCCCCGCTCCATGCCCGCTGCCACCAACCGCTGTGGAATAATGGCGGCGTTAGCCGCGTTCATCAGGTTTCCCAGCAGGGCGGTCAGCCCCACGGGGAGGGCAATGGCCGCCATACGGCGGGAGAGACGCCGGGGGTGCTCCCCCTCCCCCCGCAGGCCGATCCGCCTGATCCGCCCCCGATACAGCAGCGTCAGGGTAACGGAGGAGAATACCTCGCAGATGATCATGCCGGTAACGATCAGCCCCACCGTCCGCTCCGGGTTTTGGGGCAGGAACAGCACCAGCAGCCCAAGCACCGCCCCGGTGCGGATGAACTGCTCTGTCAGTTCCACCAGCGCGGGAGGACGTACCTGCCCCGTCCCATAGAAGAAGTGCTTATGGACGTTTTCCACTCCGGTCAGCGCGACACAGGGCAGCAAAAGCACCAGCCCCAACTGGGTGCGGGCATCGCCCAGCAAATGCACGGAAATAGGGTCATACAGCATGACCACCAGCGCGCCCGCAGGAAGAAGCACGCAGGCAAACATGGCAGGACTGCGCCGCAGGGTCTGCTCCACCGCCCGGCTGTTGCCCACGGCCAGATAGCGGGCCGACAGATTGGACACCGCCGCTGTCAGCCCCACAGCGCTGACGGACATAAGGACAGAATAGACCGGCATCACCAGCTGGTAAAGGCCCATGACTTCCGCCCCCACAAGGCGCGAAAGACCCACCCGGTAGAAAAAGCCAAGCACCTGAGACAGGGCGCTCAGCCCGGTCAGAAACAGGGCGCTGCGCCCGGCCGAAGAATCCTGCACCCGCAAATGACCACCTCCCGTTCCTGTGCTGGCACCCGCCCGCTCCCTCCACTGTTATTCCCCTGGGCCCGCTCATATGCTTTTTTTGCGATTGTTGACAAAAAACTGACGCATCTTTGCTTTCCGCCCCGGCCTGTTGTCTGCAAAATTAAAATCCGTTACATTTTACAAAAATCTCTGATCATTCCGCCTGCGGCGGTTCCTGCCGCGGTCAGTTCCCCTGCAATATACGCAATCTTTATGGCAAGATACGCAAATTTTATCCTTTCTGCCAAATTTCGCCCCTAAAAACTGTGCATTTTGCCAGTATTGTTCACCTTGCACCACAAGCGGAAAACCGATATAATTTATAAGGCGATTAAGCTGTACCAAAATGCCTGAATTTTGTCCGCAACAACGGGATTTTTTCTCGGGGTTGCGCTTTTTCGGGATTTCTTTCGTTAAATTTATAACAAAATCAACTTCGGTTTGTGTGTCTGAGCGGATGGAACAGCTTATGGAACAGATCGTTGTCATCGACGGCGGCACCGTGGGACTGGACGTATGTCCGGCCATTATGGTTACCCTGTACGCCGAAACCGGCGACCCCAAGTATCGTGCTGCCCTGCTGCTGCGCAAAATGGTGCGCGGCGGTCTGCCCGGCCGCAAGACCGGCAAGGGCTTTTACGATTATACAAAGTAAGCAAATCCCCTGTTCCCCAAGTTTCCTAAAGTAATTTTATATAGGAGGAGAAAACTAATGGATTTTCATCTGACCAAAGAGCAAGAGATGATCCGCAAAATGTTCCGCGAGTTCGCCGAGAACGAGGTCAAGCCTCTGGCCGAGGAGATCGACGAGGAGGAGCGCTTCCCCATGGAGACCGTGGAGAAGATGGCCAAGCTGGGTATGATGGGCATCTACTTCGACAAGAAGTACGGCGGCGCCGGCGGCGACGTGCTGTCCTACGCCATGTGCGTTGAGGAGCTGTCCAAGGTGTGCGGCACCACCGGTGTTATCGTGTCCGCCCACACCTCCCTGTGCTGCGCTCCCATCTACGAGAACGGCACCGAGGAGCAGAAGATGAAGTACCTGCCCGACCTGCTGTCCGGCAAGAAGGTCGGCGCCTTCGGTCTGACCGAGCCCAACGCCGACACCGACGCCTCCGGCCAGCAGACCACCGCCGATCTGGACGAGTCCGGCGAGAACTACATCCTCAACGGTTCCAAGTGCTTTATCACCAACGGCACCGTGGCCGAGACCTTCGTGGTGTTCGCCATGACCAACCCCAAGCTGGGCAACAAGGGCATCTCCGCTTTCATCGTGGA
>JAGAMC010000033.1 GCA_017624915.1 Oscillospiraceae bacterium
GACATCGACGCCAACGGCATCGTCAACGTGTCTGCCAAGGATCTGGGCACCGGCAAGGAGCAGCACATCACCATCACCTCCTCCACCAACATGTCCAAGGAGGACGTGGAGAAGGCCGTGCGCGAGGCCGAGCAGTTCGCTGCCGAGGACGCCAAGCGCAAGGAAGAAGTGGACGTGCGCAACCAGGCCGATCAGGTGGTCTACCAGACCGAGAAGACCCTGGAGGAGATGGGCGACAAGATCGACGCCGCTGACAAGGCCACCGTGGAAGCCGCCATCAACAAGGTGAAGGAGTCCCTGAAGGGAACCGATGTGGAGGCCATCAAGGCCGCCACCGAGGAGGCTACCAAGGCCTTCTACCCCATCGCCGAGAAGATGTACCAGCAGGCCAACCCCCAGGGCGATCCCAACATGGGCGGTGCGACTGCCGGCGGCGCTGACACTGACCCCAACGTGGTGGACGCCGACTATACTGTTGTTGACGACGATAAGCAGTAATTTGATACCATTCACATGGGCGGGGCTTTGCCCCGCCTGTGTGGCGTAAGTTCCATTCCCGATTTGGAAGTTGGTGAGGCAATTTGGCAGAACAGAAACGAGATTATTACGAGGTGCTCGGCGTAAGCAAGGGCGCTTCTGACGATGAGATCAAAAAGGCCTACCGCAAAATGGCCAAACAGTATCATCCCGACCTCAACCCCGGCAACAAGGAGGCTGAGGCGAAGTTCAAAGAGGCCAACGAGGCCTATGAGATCCTGTCTGACAAGGATAAGCGTGCCCGCTATGACCAGTTTGGTCATGCCGGTGTCGACCCCAACTACGGCGGTGGCGGCGGCTTCGGCTTTGATATGGAGGATCTGGATCTGGGCGACATTTTTGGCTCCTTTTTCGGCGGCGGTTTTGGCGGCGGCTTCGGCGGCGGCTCTGCCCGGCGCAATGGGCCCCAGCAGGGCGAGAGCCTGCGGGCCAATATTACCATCTCCTTCGAGGAGGCCGCTTTTGGCTGCGAAAAGGAGATCAACCTCAACCGTACCGAGACCTGCGAGGACTGCCGGGGCTCCGGCTGCGAGGCGGGCACTACGGCAGAGACCTGTACGGAGTGCCGGGGCAGCGGTGTGGTACGTATTCAGCGCGGTGGCGGCGGTTTTGCATTCACCAGCACCGCCCCCTGTTCCCGCTGCCGGGGTACGGGCAAGATCATCCACAGCCCCTGTAAGAGCTGCGGCGGAAACGGCAGCGTGAAAAAGACCAAGCGCATCACGGTCAATATCCCCGCCGGCATTGATGACGGTCAGGCCGTCTCCCTGCGCGGTCAGGGCAACGCCGGAAAGAATGGCGGCCCTGCCGGGGATCTGATCGTGGGCGTGCGCATCCAGCCCCATCCCCAGTTCAAGCGTGAGGGCACCACCGTGCTCTACGAGCAGAAGGTCAGCTTTACCCAGGCGGCGCTGGGCGCCCAGCTGGAGATCCCCACCATCGACGGCAAGGTCAAGTACGACCTGCCCGCCGGCACCCAGACGGGCACCACCTTCCGCCTGCGCGGTAAGGGTATCCCCACCCTGCGGGGCGGCGGCCGCGGTGACCAGTACGTCACCGTGCGGGTGGTCACCCCCAGCGGACTCAACGCCGAGCAGAAGCAGGCCCTTCGGGCCTTTGCAAAGGCCATGGGCGAGGAGGCCGAGGGCGAGGAACCCAAGAGCTTTTTTGAAAAGCGCAAAAAGAAGAAGTAAATGCAAATGCACCGCAGCCATAGGGACTGCGGTGCATTTTTTCTTATTCGTAAAGGGTAGAAACGGCTTTGAGCTGGGCCTGATAGGCATCGATGGCCTGCTTTGGGCCGGTCAGCTGCACCCCGTCGCCCAGACCGAACAGCCAGCCGAAGAACTGGGGGCTCATGACCAGAGGCAGGGTGACGGTGAAATGCTCCTCTCCGTCCGGGATAAGGATCACATCCTGCCCAAAACGGTCCAGCACCACGCCGGCCATGGAGCTGCGGAAGCGCAGGGACATGGCCACCTCATCCCCGGTATACATGCCGAAGTGTTTCTGGGCATACTGGGCGATGTCAAAATGCTCCGCACCCGGGGCCAGATCCTGATCGGTGATCTCGATCTGGGCCATTTTATCCACCCGGTAGTGGCGCAGCTGGCTGTTATTGACATCAAAAGCCACCAGATAGTAGTTTTCACTGTTCCAGATCAGACCGTAGGGACACACGAGGTAAAGCGCGCCGTCGTGGCGGAACACACGTTCTTTCTTTACGTTGTAGTCAAAGTATTGGAACGTGATGTTCTTGCGCTGGGCGATGGCCGTATGGAGGCAGTCCACGTTGTAGTAGATGCTCTCGTTCATGGCCTTGACCCGCTGGTCCACATAGACCTGACGCTGCAGCTGCCGGGCCTGATGCACGCTGGTCAGCTTTTCCAGCTTGCGGATGAGGGCGTCACTTTTGCGCTTGGTGATAAAGCGGGAGGACTGTACCGCATCCACCAGCAGTTTCAGCTCCGCCAGTTCAAAGTCCCGCTGGCCGATGAACCAGCCGGGGGTACGCCCTTTTCTGGACTGGATGTCCACATCCATCTGGGCCAGCGCATCCAGATCGTCGTAGATGCTTTTGCGTTCGGCCTTGATGTCCCAACGGGCCAGTTCCTCGATCAGTTCCGGAACGGTGATGGGATGCTCCTCGTCCGAGCGGTTGAGCAGCGTCTGATAAAGGCGCAGCAGCTTCAGCTTTTGGTTGGCGCTTTTTGCCATGGGACATACCTCCTTTTGATAGAAGTTTATTAAAACAATAGTACAATAAACAGTATTTTTCTCAACTATATCACAGTGCGGAGCAAAAAACAAGGGACTGACCGACGGTCAGTCCCAAGGTTTATTTCCATGTATCCCAGATCTCGGGGTGGTAACCCACGGTGGCCTGCTTTGCGTTGCGCACGATGGGGGTGACAAGCAGGGTGGGGTCTTCCAGCAGCTTTTCAAACTTGTCCTGCTCGTAGGCAAGGTACTGCAGCAGGACTGCGTCCGGATGCTTGGGATCAATGAGAGCTTCCAGCCCGACCACATTCTTCACACTGGTCAGCTCGCCCCGGCTCATGCCGTATTTCTTCAGGTCGATGGCCTGAAATTTGATCCGCCGCTCTTTGAACCAGCGCTCGGCCTTTTTCGTGTCAAAGCACTTGGATTTTCCGAAAATCTGGATGTTCATAGCCGCCCTCCCCGGAAAGGTTCTAAAAACAGTATACCACACAGGACAGGTCTGTGACAAGAAGGGTTTATTTCCATGCTGTGTGGAAAGACTAAGGAAAACGGGCTGGAAAGGAGTCGGTGCGCATGAAGGCAGTGATCATGGCAGGCGGGGAGGGGGCGCGGCTGCAGCCCATTTGTGCAGACAAGCCCAAGCCCATGGTGCCCATACTGGATCGGCCGGTACTGGAGCATCTCATTACTCTGCTGCGCCGCCACGGCATCACCGAAATCGGCATCACCCTGCACCATCGGGCGCAGGTGGTAAAGGAATACTTCACGGATGGCAGCCCGCTGGGCGTGAGCCTGACCTATTTTGAGGAGGATGTCCCTCTGGGCACAGCAGGCGGGGTAAAAAACTGCGGGGAATATCCGGAGGGAGAGACCTTCCTCGTCCTGAGCGGTGACATCGTTACCGACCTTGACCTGACGGCAGCCGTAGAATTCCACCGGCAGAGACATGCCCTTGCCACACTGGTCACCTGTACCCATCCCAAACCCCTTGAATACGGGCTGGTGCTGACCGATGAGCAGGGTAAAGTGCTGCAGTTTGTGGAAAAGCCCTCCTGGGGTCAGACGGTGAGCAACATGGTCAGCACCGGGATCTATGTTCTGGAACCCGGTGTGCTGGAGCGGATCCCCCGGGGGCGGACCTTTGATTTCGGGCGGGACGTGTTCCCGGCCATGCTGGAGGCGGGGCAGGCACTGTATGCCTGTGCGCTGCAGGGCTATTGGCGGGATGTGGGCGACTGTGCCGATTACCTTGCCTGTAATGCCGATGCACTCAGCGGTAAGGTGAAGCTGGATATGCAGACGGAGCAGCTCAGCCCGGGAATCTGGAGTGCACAGCCGGTTCCGGACGACGTCAGCCTGATCCCGCCCTGCTGGATCGGGGAAGATGTGCAGATCGGAAGCGGCAGTCTGATCGGGCCCCATGTGGTGCTGGGGAAAGGCAGCCGGGTAGGCAGGCGCAGTCTGGTCCAGCGCTCCGTCCTGCAGGGGGCAAAGGTGGGCGACCGGGCTACCCTGTATGGGGCTGTGCTGTGCAAAGGCGCATCGGCGGGAGATGAAACCGTGCTGAATGAGGGCGCGGTACTGGGCGAAAACGCCCTTGTCAAGGACCGGGCGGTGCTGATGGAGCGGGTACGCCTGTGGCCGGGGCGGGCCGTGCAGGAGGGGTGCCGCCAGACCCGCTCGGTGGCAGACACGGGCTGTTCGGACAACCTTCGGTTCGGGGACGGCGGCGTGATCCGCGGCACCTTGGGCGAGGACATGGACGCAGGCGCTCTGCTTGCGCTGGGCAGTGCCCTGAGTGCGGACGGAAAGGTGGGGCTGGGCGGCTTTGGCGGAGCGGGGGCGGACATGCTTCTGCGGGCCGCGGCCAGCGGCATCACCGCCGGAGGCGGCACGGTGCTCCACCACGATATGCAGTGTGCCGCTCAGGCTGCGTGGCTGGCGGAGAGCTGCCAGCTGCCGGTCAGCCTGTTCATTGAGCAGGACGGGGAGAAGATATATCTCCACCTGTTTGACAGCGGAGGGCTGCCTCTGGGCCGCCGCCGGGAGCGAAAACTGGAATTTGCCATGCAGCAGGGGAAGGCTCCGCGCCTGAATGCAGGCAGCATTGGGAGCTGTGAGCATCTGAGTACCGGACCTCAGGCGTACGCCCGGGACGCGGCCCGCCGAACCGTACTGCGGCGGATGCCTGGGCGCACCGTGCGGGTGGCGGTGGCCGGAGACAGTCCGGCAGACCGGGCCGTGCGGGCGGTTCTGGAGGAACTGGGCTGCGTGGTGGTGGACCAGTGGCGGCGGGGGATCCCGGCCTTTATGGCCAGCCACGGCGGGTTCCGACTCACAGCCCGGGACGAGAGTGGGGCATTGCTGTCGCCGCAGCAGCTGCTGGCCATGGCTGCTCTGGTGGAGATGGAGCATGGGGGCGGCCGCATTGCCGTACCCGATGATGCCAGTGCTGCTGTGGAGCTGATCGCGGCGGGTTTTGGCAAATCTGTACTGCGCCTTGGAAGAGACGGGGAGCAGGCAAGACAGCTCTATCGGACCCTGCCCTGGCTGCGGGACGCTGCCTTTGCCGCCGCCCGTCTGTGCGCCCGCATGGGTGCCGCCGGGGAGCGGCTGGAGCAGCTGGCGGCCAAAACGCCCCGATTTTCCAGCTGGAAACGGGAGGTGCCCGTCAGCCACGACCGGGGCGAGATCATGCGGCGCATGGCCGCACAGGCAGGGCGGGAGAGCCTGCTGGGCGAGGGGATCCGCCTGCGTGCCCACGGCGGGTGGGTATATCTTGTCCCACTGGCCCGGCGGGCGGCACTGAAGATCGTGGCCGAGAGCACTGATCTGGAGATCGCAGCAGAACTGTGTGACTTCTATGCCGGGCAGGTGGCTAAACTGGACGGCAGGCAGGGGACAAAATAGGACTGTACTTTACAGCAAAAGTGTGATATAATCCCATCGGTTAAAGCGGATTTAAGCGTGTCAGGCACGCCTAAATATATAAAAATGCCTGCCGATACAGCGGCAGTCACACACAACAGGACAGAGCTGCGTTTGCGGTGCAGGGAGCTTTCTTTTTCCGGCGAGGCAGGGCCGGAACAGGTAAAGCGCCCTGCGCCCGGTCACTGTGCGCCCGCATGGGAAATTTTTGCGCTCTGCTCCTACATAAATGTGTAAAGGAGTTATTATGTCAGAAAAATTGAAAATCATTTCTCTTGGCGGTCTGAACGAGATCGGCAAGAATCTTACTGTGTACGAGTATGCCGGTGACATCATCATCGTGGATGTGGGCATGGGCTTTCCCGATGACGACATGTACGGCATTGACGTGGTCATCCCCGATGTGAGCTATCTGATCAAGAACCAGAGCAAGATCCGGGGTATTTTTCTCACCCACGGACACGAGGACCACATCGGTGCCCTGCCCTATGTGCTGCGGGACGTGAACGCCCCCATCTACGCCACCCGCATGACCGCGGGTCTGGTGAAGCTGAAGCTGGAGGAGCACCGCCTGCTGGACAAGACCAAAATCACCACCTGCGAGGCGGGTGATGTGGTCAAGGCGGGCAAATTCGCCGTGGAGTTCATCCGTGTCAACCACTCCATCGCCGACGCGGTGGCCTTCGCCATCAAGAGCCCTGTGGGCACGGTGGTGCACACCGGCGACTTCAAAATCGACCCCACCCCCGTTCAGGGCGGCATGATCGACCTTGCCCGCCTGGGTGAGCTGGGCAACGAGGGTGTGCTGGCCCTGCTGTGCGACTCCACCAACGTGGAGAATCCCGGCTATACCCGCACCGAGCGCAGTGTGGGCGCCAGCTTTGATGCCCTGTTCCGGGGCTGCGAGGAACGCATCATCATCACCACCTTTGCCAGCAACGTGGACCGCCTGCAGCAGATCATTGACGTGGCGGCCCGCTATGGGCGCAAGGTGGCCGTGACCGGCCGCAGCATGGAAAATGCCATGCGGGTGTCCACGGAACTGGGTTATATGAAGATCCCGGATGGCGTGCTGATGGATCTGGCCCACATCAAGTCCCTGCCCAAGGACAAAGTGTGTATCATCACCACCGGCAGTCAGGGCGAGACCATGTCCGCCCTGAGCCGTATGGCTTTCTCCACCCACAAGCAGCTGGATATCCTGCCCGGCGACCGCATTATCCTGTCCGCCAGCGCCATCCCCGGCAACGAAAATGCCATTGGCAATGTGGTCAACGAGCTGTATCGCAAGGGGGCAGAGGTGGTCAACGAGCGCAACCTGCCCCTGCACGTGTCCGGCCACGCCTGTCAGGAGGAACTGAAGATCATCCACGCACTGGTCAAGCCCAAGTTCTTCATCCCGGTCCACGGTGAGCAGCGTATGCTTCAGCGCCACGCCAAACTGGCCCGCGAGATGGGTATGCCCGGGGAGAATATCTTCATCAGCGACATCGGCAGAGTGATCGAGCTGACAGCCGACTCCGGTAAACTGGGAGGAACCGTCACCGCCGGTCAGGTCTTTGTGGACGGCTACGGTGTGGGCGATGTGGGCAGCGTGGTGCTGCGGGACCGCCGGCATCTGGCACAGGACGGCATGATCGTGGTGGTCATGGCCATGTCCGCCGAGGACGGCGCGCTGGTGTCCGGCCCGGACATCATCACCCGGGGCTTTGTCTATGTGAAGGAGTCCGAGGGACTGATGGATGAGCTGCGGCAGGTGGCCGCCGAGGCGCTGACCGGTCTGGACGACCGGGGCATCACCGATTGGGCGGCCATCAAGGGTGCCGTCAAGGGCGATCTGTCCAACTATCTCTATAAGAAAACCAAGCGCAGTCCTATGATTCTGCCTGTGATCATGGAAGTGTGACGTACGCGAAAGCCGTGGCCTTTGGCCACGGCTTTTTCTTTTGCCAAGATGGAGCAAACCATTGGGGCAGAGGCATTCCATAAATTACCTGCAGTGCAGGAGCGGGAAAATCGGAACAAAAAAACAAAGCCGTGCGTCAAAGTCAATGTTCCCGGTGAGGATCGGCCATACCCTCTGGCGGGAGCACAAAAACGCATTACATATCGCCCGGGACGGTTGTCCGGCGTGCTGTATGCGCGGGCGGCCGCCCCCTTTGGCGGAGCCCAACCATAAGTTCAAAGGAGGAACAAACGATGAAAAACCTGAAACGTGCACTGAGTCTTGCCATGACCGGTGTCATGCTGCTTGGCATGATGGTCACAGGCGCCGGTGCCAGCAACTTCACTGATGCGGATCAGATCCGGAACACTCAGGCCGTGGCCATTACATCCGGTCTGGGCCTGTTTGTGGGTTCCGACGGCAAGTTCATGCCCAAGGATACGGTGACCCGCGCTCAGATGGCTACCATTGTGGTGAAGATGCTGTATGGCTCTGAGATCAACGCCGACGCCTACAAGGGTGTCAATAAGTTCTCTGACGTGGCCGACTTCGAGAGCGGCTGGGCCGAGGGCTACATCAACCTGTGTGCTGACCGCGGCATCGTGGGCGGCTACGGTGACGGAACCTTCCGCCCCGGCCAGACCGTGACCACCGCTGAGGCGGCTACCATGATCATCAACGCCCTGAAGGTGGATGCCGGCGAGGGCACCTGGCCTCTGACCGTCATGGCCAAGGCTGAGGAGATGAAGCTCTTCGCCGATCTTGCCACCAAGCCCGAGACCAACGAGGGCCTGACCCGCGATGAGCTGGCCGGCATCGTGCTCAACGGTCTGCAGTACAGCCCCGAGGGCGTGAGCGGCTATGTGGTCAACGGCGTTACCTATGACGACTACTTCACCGCCTGGATCGCCGCCGGCCAGGATCCTGCCAAGATCTCCGTGGCCACCAAGGACACCCTGGCCACCAAGGTGTTCGGCATGAAGACCGCTGAGGGCTTTGTGACCGAGAACCGCAACACCGGCGCTGAGGCCACCGTCATCGGGGGCGAGCACTATGACATTGACACCGGTCTTGATATGATCGGCCGCTGGGTCAAGGTGTACTTTAAGGAGACCTATGAGGACCGGGACGAGCCCGGCCTGACCTATGCCGTGGTGGACGAGACCCGCGTGGTCAGTGTTGAGCAGAACATCGACAACCGCAAGGACTACCGCGCCGCCTTCGGCACCAAGGACATTCCCCAGGCCAAGAGCGTGCTGTACATCGCAAGCGACTTCGTGTCCGATCCCCAGATCACTGCCGTGGACGGCTATGCCGCCGGCGGCGAGAATTACTCTGCCCCCGCCGGTACCTATGTGATCTACGACGGTGAGATCATTGCCTACCGCGCCCCCGTTGAGGTCTATGCCGCCAAGGTCACCAAGGTGGACGCCACCGCCGGCAAGGAGAACATCAAGCTCACCGGCGCGCTCACTCTGTCCAACAACGAGAATGAGGACGTGGTCGTGGAGTACAAGGGTATTGCAAAGGACGACTATGTCACCTACATCAAGGCCGGCGGTATGTATGTGCTGACCAAGATGGACACCGTCAGCGGCCAGGTCAGCTCCATCAACACCAACCCCGACAACGGCCGCTTTGTGCTGAGCGTGAACGACAAGCAGTACGAGTACTTTGGTGCCAAGGCCGAGAACGTCACCATCAGCGACCTGACCATCGTTGACAGGGCCAAGGGCTTTGACCCCGATACCTTCAACTTCAACAACAACTACACCCTGTACCTGTCCGGCGGCAAGCTGGTGGCGATCTCCGCCGCGGCCAGCCAGACCGACGTGTCCGGCATGGTGTATGTCAGCCACGTGTATGAGGTGGAGAAGTCCGACAGCTACGGCAAGCCCACTGTCTACACCTACGCGCAGGGCGCCGACATGAACGGCAAGGAAGTCAATATCCTCATCAACGTGACTGTCTCCGGCCAGTCCGTCCTGAAGGATGCGTCCAAGGTGCTGGCGGAGGATGCCACCGGCTTCTACTCCTTCCAGAAGAACACCGAGAAGGACGCCGTCAAGTACGGCATTATGACCGCCGAGGCCGCCAAGACCGAGTACGGCAAGACCAACAGCGGCAATGCCGGCCCCATCTACACCGAGATGACTCAGAGCGCTGAGAGCCTGAACTCCAAGACCAAGTATGTCTACACCCAGAACGGTCCCGCCTATCTGACTGAGAACACCAAGTTCATCATGATCTCCGAGGAGAACGGCAGCCAGATGGAGATCGGCATGAGCATCGGCTCCATCACCTACAATATGAAGGCTCCCGCCCAGGTGCTGCTGAGCAAGAACGCCGCCGGCAACACCCTGCTGGAGGTCATGGTCATTGTCAGTGACCCCGCCCAGGTGCTGTCTGAGGATATTATTTATGTTTCTGACAGCCAGCTGAACTACGTGGCCAAGAACGCCAACGGCTACGTCTACGAGGTGTACAACGCCAAGACCGGAAAGGTCATGGAGATGACCATGGACAGCGCCAACGCTTTCGCTGAGAGCGGTGAGGGCTTCTACGCTTACTCCTACAACGAGAACGAGAAGCTGCACGAGCTGGGCCAGAAGTTCGAGGATGCCGCGGTGTCCGGCGCTTACAGCGACCAGACTTTCGTCAGTTGGTACAACGGTATGCTGGCCACCACCGACATCGACCACGTGAGCACCACCGAGGCCACCGTGGTCATCGACACCCGCAGCAAGGAGGAGATGGACGCCTCCGAGATCGGCACCATCGCCGACATGGAGGACATCGTCTTCCTGACCGGTGGCGAGGAGGTCCACACTGTGGTTCTGGACGTGCTGGTGGATGTGGAGACGGAGAAGGTCATCGCTGTCTTCGTCACCGACGTGATCGCTCCTGTTGAGGAAGCCTGATCTCCGGCAGAAGAACCGGATGTATAAACGCAGCGCCCGCTCTTTACAGAGCGGGCGCTGCGTTTTGCTTTGAAGCTGTTTAGCCGATGGCTACGTAACAGTAAGATTCCGAGTTGTTCATCTGCCAGGCGGCGGAAGCATAGATGCCCTTTGCGTACCAGGACAATGTGGTGCCGTTCAGCGTGTAATAACGTGTTGTGCTGGTGGAGACAGAGTCGCTGTTCGTTCCCTTTGTCCAGAAGAACAGCTCGTTGCCAAGCGTGTCCTGCATGCTGCCGGAGCATTTGCGGACGATGACCAGCTTGGGCTCAAAGTCAAAGGTCAGGCTGTTGGGGGCCTCCTCGCCAAAGGTGTTCGTGCCCACATAGGTGCCGGTGCGGATGCGGGGGATGGATGCTTTCATTTCAGTCAGGGCGGCGTCAAGGGTTCGGTTGTCTTTGTTGAAGTCCTCCATGATGATGCCGTCGGTAAGTTCCCACTGGTTGAGAGCATAGTTTTCCGTGCTGTTGGTTGCCATAGATATTCCTCCTTTATGGTCGTTGGGCTGAGGGACAGCCTTTTCTCCATAAGCGGAAACAGGTGAGAACGTGTATGTTCTGATACACAAAAGGCAAAAAAGATGCACCCCAAATGGGGTGCATCTTGAAGGAGAACTTAATCCTCAGCCATAGCCTTGGCGGCATCGATGGCCTTCTGCTGAGCGGCAGGGGGGCAATCCCCCCACCGATGCTTCCGCATCGGCGGGCTCCCATTTTATTTAAAATGCTCGGGCGAAGTGAATTCGCCCTGCGCAATTCCCGTCCCTGCGGGCCGGGAATTTACGGCGCAAAGGCGCCGGGACGCTGGCGCGTCCGCTCGGATTGCCCAAAAAAAGATGCACCCCAAATGGGGTGCATCTTGAAGGAGAACTTAATCCTCAGCCATAGCCTTGGCGGCATCGATGGCCTTCTGTTGAGCGGCAGGGGGGCAATCCTCGTAGCGGACGAAGTGGAAGGTGAAGGAACCGCGAGCCTGGGTCATGGCGCGCAGGTCGATGGCGTAGGTGGACATCTCGGCCATGGGGACCTCGGCCTCGATGATCTGATCACCGCCATCGGTGGGGTTCATGCCCATCACGCGGCCGCGGCGCTTGTTCAGATCGCCGATGACGTCGCCCATGTAGCTGTCGGGCACGGTGACCTTCAGCTCGCCCACGGGCTCCATGAGCACGGGATTGGCCTCGGGCATAGCAGCCTTGTAGGCCAGCTGAGCGGCGGTCTTGAAGGCGATTTCGGAGGAGTCCACGGGGTGATAGGAACCATCGTACAGAACGGCCTTCAGGTTTACCACGGGGTAGCCGGCCAGAGGACCATGGACGCAGGCCTCGCGCAGACCCTTTTCAACAGCGGGGAAGTAGTTCTTGGGCACGGAGCCGCCGAAGACTTCCTCGGCGAAGACCATCTGCTCCTCGTCGAAGTTGGGCTCGAAGCGGATCCACACGTCACCGAACGGGCCGGAACCACCGGTCTGCTTCTTGTGGCGGCCCTGCTTGGAGACGGTCTTGCGGATCTTCTCACGGTAGGGAACGCGGGGCTCCTTCAGGTCGACATCCACGTTGAAACGGGTCTTCAGCTTGGCCATGAGCACGTCCACATGGATATCGCCGGCGGCGGTGACCACCATCTGGTGGGTCTCCGCGTTGTTGACCACGGTGAAGGTGGGATCTTCCTCGTTCAGACGGGCCAGACCCTGAGCCACCTTGTCCTCCTGACCGCGGGTCTTGGGTGCAACGGCCACGGAGTAGCAGGGCTCGGCAAAGGGCAGAGCCTTCAGGGAGACCACCTTGCGGTTGTCGCACAGAGTGTCGCCGGTCTTGACCTTATCCATCTTGCCGATGGCGCCGATGTCACCGCAGGAGAGGGTCTTGACTTCGGTGGCCTTCTTGCCGCGCATCTCGTACAGGCGGCCCAGCTTCTCACTGTCGCCGGTACGGGCGTTGACCAGGGCCAGATCGGAGGTGATCTCACCGGACAGCACCTTGATGAAGGAGTACTTGCCGTACTGGTCGGAAACGGTCTTGAACACGAAAGCGGTGGGCACGCCGCCGGGGGAGACCACGAACTCCTCGCTCTCGCCGTCCTGGCGGGTAGCCTTGTGGTAGTTGCCCTCCATGGGGTTGGGCAGCAGGTCCACGATGTAGTCCATGAGCATCAGGGAGCCCATGCAGTTGACAGCGGAGCCGCACAGCACGGGGAACAGGGACAGATCACGCACGCCCTGACGCAGGCCGGTGATCATCTCGGCATAGGTAAAGTCCTCACCGGAGAAGAACTTGTCCATGAACTCTTCGCTGGTCTCGGCAACGGACTCCTTCAGCGCGTCGTTGAACTCGGTGATGACGGCGTCCTTGCCATCGGGGATGGCGATCTCAACGCGCTTGAGGTTCTGCATCTCGTAGGCGCGCTTGTTCAGCACATCGATCAGGCCGGTGACCTTCTTGTTGTCGTCCCAGATGGGAACGACCACAGGAGCGATCTTGTTGCCGTAGCGCTCGCGCAGGGCGTTGAAGGTCTCGTTATAGTCGGAGTTGTCCTCGTCCGTCTTGGAGATGTAGATAAAACGGGGCATATTGCGCTCTTCGCAGTACTTCCACGCCTTCTCCAGACCCACGGAGATGCCGTCCTTGGCGGAGCAGACGATGATGGCGGCATCGGCGGCACGCAGAGCGGCAACTACCTCACCGGCAAAGCCGGGGCTGCCCGGGGTGTCCAGAATATTGATCTTGCAGCCCTTGTACTCCAGAGGGGCCACAGCGGTGGTGATGGAGATCTGGCGCTTGGTCTCTTCCGGATCGTAGTCGCACACGGTGTTGCCGTCAGTGGCCTTGCCCATGCGGTCCAGAGCGCCGGTCATATAAAGCAGACTCTCTGCCAGAGCAGTCTTTCCGTTGCCACCGTGACCAATCAGGCAGACGTTGCGGATGTTTTGAACAGAATAACTCATACCTTGTTTCCACTCCTTACATTTGGGTGTTTCCCGACAAGCACCGACCAAAGCCGGAGCAATATCATGCTGTTGGCTATTATATAATAAAATATCAAAAAACACAACAGTTTTTTGACGAAAATGTAAATGAGCGATTTAGCGCGGCAAAGCGGGAGAAAAAGAGAAAACGGGACACGCACAGTGTCCCGTTTGGTGTAATCAGGAGTCGATGAATTCTACCGCCAAGATCCGCTCCGGTCCGTCCAGCTGCGTGGGGGCGATCAGCAGCCATGGGGCCATATCGCTGTCTCCGGCTTCAGGTACATGACGCAGGACGGTGACCCGGTCCGCAGTCAGTTCAAAGAGGGTGTGAGTGATAGAACTGCTGGGCTCCTGCATCACCACAGCCAACAGACGGTTGGAAAGGAAGAAGTCCTCGCCATAGGCAGCGCTGACTGCGGACAGATCGGTGTCCGGGAAACGCGTGAGGAAGGCGGACAGGCTGTCCACGCTGTCCAGCAGGTGGGCGGATGGGGCTGCGGGTGCGTCAAAGGAACTCAGCCGCCACTTTTCACAGGGGCTGACCGTGGCACGGGGTGCCCCGGTCAGAGAGACGGGCGCGGCACGCCATGGGTCGGAAAGCCGCTGAGGATCGGCGGTGAGATCGGGCAGACCAACATACCAGGCGGTCACACATAGCACAAGGCAGGCGGCAAGGCCGGTCAGCTGCCGGACGAAGCGGCGGCGGGAGCGCTTTTCTGCGCGGATCTGCGTCATGACATGCTCGGACAGCTGCGCGGGGGCGGGCACCTGACAGCCGGAAAGCGCGCTGTGCATGCATTCAAGGTCTTTGGCAATGGCCCGGCAGGTGGGGCAGCCTTGGATATGGGCATTGAGTTGTTCGGCCTGCTCCGGGGTCAGAGCTCCGTCCAGTCGGGCGCTGATCAGGTCGAGATATGGCTTGCAGGACATGCCGGGTCACTCCTTTCGTTTGCTTTCATCCGGTTTGACGCAGGTCAACTGGAAAAGTTCCCACTTTTAAGCAAAATTTTTCTCAGGGAGAGTCTGGCCCGGGCAATGCGGGATTTTACCGTTCCGGCCTCAAGGTCCAGAATATCGGCGATCTCCTGATAGGACAGACCGTTGACTTCCCGCATGACCAGCACCTGCCGATGCTCAAGGGAAAGCTGCCGAAGTCCCTCGTCTACAGCGCGGCGCAGCTCCTGCTGTTCCAGCTGGGTGTCCGGGCGGAACCGGTCATCGGGCACTTCCGGCAGCCGGTCCTCGTCCTCACTGTCTGCGGCAAGGGGGGCGGAAATATCCTGACGACGCTTCTGTCTGCGCAGAAAATCAATGCAGGCGTTGGATGCAAGGCGGTACAGCCATGTGGAGAAGGCGCTGTCCCCCTTAAAGAACTTCAGCCCCTTCCAGGCGTTGAGAAAGGTGTCCTGAGCAAGATCCATGGCGTCCTCCGGGTTGCCGGTCATGCGCAGAGTCAGGTTGTAGATGCGCTTTTCGTTGTCACGCATCAGCTGAGCAAAAGCCTGATCATCGCCCTGCTTGGCCAGCAGGACCAGCTCCTGTTCCGTCATGATCTTACCCTCCTTTCCTTTTGGATGTACTCAGCACAGGTCGCGCTTGATGCCCGCGGTCACCCGGTACACATCGTCCAGTGTGGTGATCTTGCAAATCTGCTCCTTATAATAACCGGCGTGAGATACGCCCTTGAGATACCATGCGTATTGTTTCCGGGCCTCCAGACAGGCCACCTTTTCGCCCTTGTTGGCGGCGGCCATCTCGAACTGACGCACAGCCGTGTCGCACCGCTGGGACAGGGGCGGGATGGCGGGAATGTCTCTGCCTTCCAAAGCGGCCTTGCACTGGGCAAAAATCCATGGGTTACCGAATACGCCCCGGCCGATCATGGCCATGTCGGCGCCGGTGTATTTCAGGATGCGCACTGCATCCGAAGCCTCAAACACGTCCCCGTTGGCAATGACGGGGATGTGCAGGGCACTTTTTACTTCTCTGATCCAGTCCCAGTTGGCGGTGCCCGCGTACATCTGAGTGCGGGTACGGCCGTGGACCGCTACGGCGGCCACACCTGCCTGCTCCATAGCCCTGGCGAACTCCACGCAGTTGATACTGCCCTTGTCCCAGCCAAGGCGCATCTTTACCGTGACCGGACAGCCGGCCCCGCGGATGACGGCTTCCGCCACCCGAACCGCAAGCTCGGGCGTGCGCATCAGGCCCGAACCGTCACCGCTGTTGGCGATTTTGGGGACGGGGCAGCCCATGTTGATGTCGATAATGTCCGCCCCGGAGACCTCCCGGGCAATGGCGGCGGCCTCCTGCATACAGACCGGATCGCTGCCGAAGATCTGGGCGGCGGCAGGGTGTTCATCCTCCCCCAGCTGCAGCAGGGGAATGGATTTTTTATCCTGATAGCACAGCGCCTTGGCGCTGACCATCTCAGTAATGGTCAGACCGGCACCCTGCTCCCGACAGATGGTGCGAAAGGCCATGTCCGTCACTCCGGCCATGGGGCCAAGAGCCAGCCGGCTGTCGATCTTCACACCGCCGATATCTACCATGACGCCTGCCTCCTTTTCGCTGAAATGCCATTGTATTTTAACATAGCCGGGTGCGGTTGACAAGGGCGGGGTGAATGCGTAAAATATACCCATATGTCCGCACAGAAAGGTGAGAGATCCAATGATATGTGAGATGAAACTGCGCGAGGCGCTCAAGAGCATATGCGTTTATAAAAACATTATGGACAAACCCGTCATGACCTGGGTGTCCCGGCTGCTGGAGCGGTTGGAGCAGGGGCATGGAGAGCCTGCTCTGGAGGCATATACCAGCCTGTTCAGCGCCCTGTGCAGTGAGGGCTGCAGCACCCTTGGACAGTGGCTGGACGCAGCCCTGCGCTATGAGGAGAATTCCTACGCCCAGTTGGTAGCCCGGGGGGAAGATAACCCGGTGCTGACCGCCGCCGCCCGCAGAGATATTGAGATTTTTCAGCTGCTGGCCCAAAAGTCCTTTGCCGGATTTGCCGCCGAACTGAGGAGCCTGCTTGGGGATACGTATAAGGATGTGCTGGTGAGCCTGCCTCAGCCCGGGCAGGATGAACAGGCAAGCTTTGACTTTGACAGCCTGACCGAGTTTTACCGGCTGCACGGTGCGGGGCTGTTTGCAAAGTACCGGGCTTTCCTGTGGGAGGATAGCCAGCTGTTCCCGGTGGAGCAGCCGGACAGTCCCGAACCGGCGGAGTTGCTGGGCTACGAGATGCAGAGAGAACAGGTCATTGCCAATACCCGCGCCCTTGTGGCGGGCCACCGGGTGAACAATGTGCTGCTGTTCGGTGACAGCGGCACGGGCAAGTCCGCCACAGTCAAGTCCCTGCTGACGCAGCCGGGTCTGGAATCCCTGCGGCTCATCGAGGTGCAGAAGGAGGGACTTTCCGACCTGACCCGGCTCATCCGCACCCTGCGCACCAAGCCCCAGAAGTTCATTCTGTTTATTGACGATCTGGCCTTTGATCAGGATGACCGGGTGTTCTCCGTGCTCAAGACCATTCTGGAGGGCGGACTGGAGCCCCGGCCTGCCAACGTGGCGGTATACGCCACCTCCAACCGCCGACATCTGGTACGCCAGACCTTCAGCGAGCGGGCGGGGGAGGAAGTGGACACCTTCGAGACCATTTCGGAAAAGACCGCCCTGTCCGAGCGCTTCGGTCTTCGCATTCCCTATCAGAATATGGATAAAAAGGGCTATCTGGCGCTGGTGGACCATCTGGCCGCCCGGGAGGGCATTGAGATGGATGCGGAGGTCCTGCACCATCAGGCCATGCAGTGGGATGTGCGCCACGGCGGGCGCAGTCCCCGCTCGGCCCGGCAGTTCATTGCCAGTCTCAGCGTGGAATGACATGAAAAGAGCGTTCCCCGATGCAGTTATTCTGCATCGGGGAACGCTTTTTTATTTTGTTTTTCCGGGGGGATTACTTATTGCTTCTTCTCCAGATGCCCATCTTTTCGGCGTCCCGGATCAGCTGCTCCCGGAAGTCGGGGTGGGCAATGCCGATGATCTGCTCGGCACGCTCCCAGGTGGACAGACCCTTCATGTTGACCATGCCGTACTCGGTGACGATGTAGTGCACGCAGGTGCGGGGGTCGGTGGCGATGGAGCCGGGGGTCAGGGTGGGCACGATGCGGCTTTTCAGGCTGCCGTCCTTGCCGGTGACGGTGGAGGACATGCAGATAAAGCTCTTGCCGCCCCTGGACAGATAGGCGCCCAGAGCGAAGTCCAGCTGACCGCCGGTGCCGGAGATGTGCTTGATGCCGGCGGACTCGGCGTTGACCTGACCAAACAGGTCCATGTCAATGGCGTTGTTGATGGAGATAAAGTTGTCGATCTGGCTGATGACGTGCACATCGTTGGTGTAGTCTACGGGTGCGCCCACCACCTCGGGATTGTGGTCCATGTAGTCATACAGCTTCTGGCTGCCGGCGGCAAAGGCGAACACCTGACGGCCCTTGTCCAGATTTTTGTACTTGCCGGTGATCTTGCCGGCCATGGCCATATCCACAAAGCCGTCTACATACATCTCGGTGTGGACAGACAGGTCCTTCAGATCGGACTGGGCGATCATGGAGCCGATGGTGTTGGGCATGCCGCCGATACCCAGCTGCAGGCAGGCACCGTTGGGGATCTGGGGCACCACCAGATTGGCAACGGCCCGGTCCACGTCGGTGGGTTCGCCGCCGGCGCCCAGGGTGGCCACGGGGGGATTGTCGCCCTCCACCACCATGTCAACGTCCTTGATGTTGATCTCGCAGCCGTTCAGGCCGTTGACCCAGGGCAGGTTCTCGTTGACCTCCAGAATGATGACCTTGGCCTTGTCCAGCATGTCGGCGATGTGGGAGCAGGCCAGAGCATAGCTGAAGTTGCCGTGCTTGTCCATGGGGGTGACCTGGATCATGGCCACATCCACGCTCAGGCTGTCGCGGTAGAACCGGGGCAGCTCGGAATAGCGCATGGGGCTGAAATAGCCCATGCCCTTGGCGATGATCTTGCGGTCAACACCGCTACAGTGCCAGCTGTTCCAGGTGAAATGCTCGCCGGCATCCTCTGCCTTGGCGATCTCGGGCATCCACATGGTGACACCGCCGCGGATCTTCACATCGTACAGCTCGTTCTGACGGGCGGCAAGCGCCTTGTCCAGGGCGATGGGGTGGTTGGTGCACCAACCGTAATCCACCCAGTCTCCGGATTTGATGACCTTGACCGCTTCAGCGGGGGTGGTCAGCTTCTGCTGATACATGGCTTTGTAATCCATTGCTGCATCCTCCAAATCTGTCTTTCTTTTTTAATCGTCGTGGCTGATATAGTATGGTTTCATCAGACTTTTCTGCTCGGTGGAATCCTTGGTGCGTCCGCTGCGCTCAGGCAGCTGAGGCATACGCTGACGCCGCTGGTGGGGATTTTTTACACCGGGACGCGGGGCAGCGCCCTGCTGCGGCTTGGCGGGCTGCTCCGTTTTGTTTTTTTGCTCCGGCTTTGTCTGGCGCTTCTGCTTTGGTTTGGCTTTTTCCGGTCTGGACTGTGACTGCCGGACCGGCTGCTTTTCCGGCTGCGGGGTGGGTGTTTTCTTCTTTTTGCGTCCGCTGCGGTTTTCCTGCCTGACCGGCTCCTCTTTTTTGGATGGGGCGGCGGGGACGGTGATCCTGCGGGGGGCCAGCAGCCGGGCGGTGGCATCCATGATGCGGTCGCCTGCAAGGGGGTCCGGCCGGTCAAAGTCCACCACGGGCATCTGATCTCCCGTGTCAAACCGGGTCCCGGGCCGGGTGAGCTTGGGTTTGACGGGACGCAGGGCAGCGGGCTCGGGTTCTGGCTCGTACTCGGAGGCGGGCGTCTGCACCGGGGTGACCGGCTGTGCATCGGCCTTTTTCTTTCTGCGGCGTTTCTTTTTTGCGGGGGCAGCATCTTCCTTTTCCTGTTCCGGGACAGCGGGGTCGGAAACTGCCTGCACCTTTGGGACGGCAGCTTCGCGGCGCTGACGGCTGCGCTCCCGGGCGGCCTGACGGGCCTCGGCATCCTCGGCATTGATGATCTTTCCGCGTTTGTCCTTCGCAGGTGCTTCGAAATTTTCCATGGGGAAGGGATGCCCCTCAATCACGGGGATGGCTTTGCCGATCAGCTTTTCGATGTCCCGCAGCAGCGGCGTTTCACTAAAGTCGCACAGGGCGACGGCCACGCCGTCCTTGCCGGCCCGGCCTGTGCGGCCGATGCGGTGGACATAGGTCTCCGGCACATCGGGCAGGTTGTAGTTGAACACATGGGACAGATCTTCAATGTCAAGACCCCGGGCGGCGATGTCGGTGGCCACCAGACAGCGGATCTTGCCCGCCTTGAAGTTTGCCAGTGCCTGCTGCCGGGCGGTCTGGGACTTGTTGCCGTGGATTGCAGCGGCGGGGATGCCGCTTTTTTCAAGGTCGCGGGCCACTTTGTTGGCACCGTGCTTGGTGCGGGTGAACACAAGGGCACTGCGCGCGTTCAGTTCTTTCACAAGGGCGGCAAGCAGCTTGGTCTTGTTGCTCCGGTCTACGAAATAGACGCTCTGCCGGATCACCTCCACCGGGGAGGAGATGGGGTCCACCGCCACCCGGGCCGGATCGTAAAGCAGGGAGTCCACCAGCCGGATGATCTCCGGGGGCATGGTGGCGGAGAAAAAGAGAGTTTGCTTTTTCTCAGGCAGCCATTTCAGAATTTTTTTCACGTCATGGATAAAGCCCATGTCCAGCATCCGGTCGGCCTCGTCCAGAACGAAGATCTCGATTTTGGATAGATCCAGCAGCTTCTGCTGGTACAGGTCGCCCAGACGACCGGGTGTGGCAACGAGGATGTCCACGCCCTTTTTCAGCTTTTCCACCTGAGGGGCCTGACCCACGCCGCCGAAGATAACCGCCGTGCGCAGGGGCAGGTATCTGCCATAGGCATCAAAGCTCTCGCCGATTTGGATGGCCAGTTCCCGGGTGGGGGTGAGGATCAGCGAGCGGATGGGCCGCCCCTCGGCCTTTTTCGCGTTGAGCCGCTGGAGAATGGGGGCAGCAAAGGCACAGGTCTTTCCCGTGCCCGTCTGAGCACAGCCCAGCACGTCCCGGCCCACAAGGGCGGGGGGGATGGCCTTGGACTGAATGGGGGAGGGCTGTTTGTAGCCCTGCTCGTCCAATGCCTTTAAAATTGGGGCGGTCAGCCCCAAATCACGAAATGTCATGGATTTCTTCCTTTACTCGTGCGGCGTCCGCCCGTGGCGGCGTCGGCCCCCTGTTCCCCGGAGGCTGGGGTCGGCACGCATCTGCACACCTATACAGTTTGTAGTTTATCACATAATTACATAAAAATAAAGTCAAATATAAGGATACAAAACAGCCTGCCCCTCGTGGGGACAGGCTGTTGAAATTCAGGAGCAGGCCGCTTCTTTCTGTCTGGCCTTGATATGAAGACGATGCCGGATGACGGCAAAGCACAGCAGATGGGCCGTTCCGGTGATGATCCATGTGACGGGATAGCACAGATAAAGACTTTCGGGAGTGCGCAAGTGCTGGAATACCGTGGAGACCCAGACGATGCGGAACCCGCAGGTGCCAACCAGAGTTACCACCATGGGCAGCAGGGAGTGGCCCAGACCGCGCAGCATACCGGAGTTGACCTCCATAAAGCCGCTGAGGAAATACATGCTTGTCACAATAAACAGGCGGATCATGCCCTGCTCAATGACCGCGGGATCGTTGGAATAGATGCCCAGCAGCTGGGGCGCAAACACGCAGGAGAAAATGCCGGATACCAGCGGGAACAGCATGCCGAACAGCTGGCACCAGCCAAACACCCGGTCCACCCGCTTGAGCTTGCCGGCACCGTAGTTCTGGCTGGTAAAGGTCATAGCCGCCTGATAAAAGGCGTTGCCCGTGGTATAGACGAAACCGCCGATGTTGCCTGCCGCACCGGAGCCGGCCATGACGATCTCGCCCATGGAGTTGACGGAGGACTGGATGGTCACATTGGACAGGGAGAACATGGAACCCTGCAGACCGGCGGGCAGACCGATGCGGGCAATATCCCCCAGCACGCCCCAGTCCACGCGCAGCCGGGTCAGGTCCAGATGCAGGGGGCCGGTTTCGTTCATCAGACACCAGACCACCAGAACGGCGGAGACATATTTTGAAATGGCGGTGGCTGCCGCCACACCTGCCACGTCCCAGTGGAACACAACGACAAAAATCAGGTTGAGCACCACATTGACCACACCGGCAAAGGTAAGGAAGTACATGGGCCGCTTGGTATCGCCCCGGGCGCGCAGCAGGGCGCTGCCGAAGTTGTATACCAGTGCCCCGGGCAGGCCGAGGAAATATACCCGCAGATATACAGTGGAAAGGCCGATGACCTTTTCCGGGGAACCCATGAGCAGCAAAAACCAGCGTGCGCCTACTTCGCCCAATACGGTGAGGATGCAGCCTCCGGCTATGCCCACCAGAATGGAGGTATGGACCACCGCGCTGATCCGGGACTGGTCGCCGCTGCCCAGAGCCCGGGCCACCATCACGTTAACGCCGACACCAAGACCCATGAACAGGCCGATGAGCAGGTTGACCAGCGACCCGGTGGAAGTGACCGCCGCCTGGGAGGCGTCTCCCACGAACTTGCCTACCACCACCACGTCCGCGGCGTTGAACAGCAGCTGGATAATGCTGGCGGCCATGAACGGCAGGGCAAAGCGCAGGATATTGACAGGAAGCGACCCCTGGGTCATATCGATCTCATAGCGTTTGGCTTTCATTCCATACACCCCTTTGTATTTTGGCCGAACAGAACAAATATTGACGCAATCAGCCCGGAGGCTGCGCGGCAGCCTCCGGGCCATGGTATCAGACTTTGATAATGCCCATGCCCTGCAGCACGGAGAAGACAAGGATGACCACCAGACACACGGGGGCCAGATACTTGACCATCACCTCGTACAGAGCCTTGCGGCCAAAGTGCTCGCCGTTGCGGGAGACCTCGTCGCAAATGGCCTTGGTTCCCACGAACCAGCCAACCAGAATGCAGGTGATCAGCGCCACGATAGGCATGACGACACTGTTGCTGATGAAGTCAAAGAAGGTCAGGAAATCCATGCCCAGAGGCAGGATATGACCCCATACGCCAAAGCCCAGAGAGGAGGGCACGCCCAGCACAATGCACACGATGAACACAACCAGGCAGGACATCTTGCGGCCCAGCTTGGTGCGATCCATCAGCATGGACACGATGGTCTCCATCAGGGAGATGGAGCTGGTCAGCGCGGCGAAGAACACCAGCACGAAAAACACCAGGCCCACCACACTGCCGCCGGGCATCTGGCCGAAGACGGCGGGCAGTGTCTGGAACATCAGGCCAACACCGGCGGAGGTCAGGCCTTCCTCGCCCTGAAAGGCGAAGAGGGCGGGGATGATCATCAGACCGGCCAGCAGAGCCACGCCGGTATCGAAAATCTCGATCTGGTTAACGGCATTGACCAGGCTCACGTCCTTGCGGGTATAGGAGCCGTAGGTGACCATGATGCCCATGGCCAGGCTCATGGAATAGAACAGCTGGCTCATGGCGGCGCACACGGTGGTGATGGAGAACTTGGAAAAGTCGGGCAGCAGATAATACTTCAGACCCTCCATGGTGCCGGGGATGGTCAGCACATATACGCTGATACCCACGATGAGTACCACCAGCACGGGCATCATGACCTTGCTGACCTTTTCCACGCCCTTTTCCACGCCGGCGATGACTACTACGGCGGTGAGAGCCAAGAACAGCAGGAACCAGCCCAGAGGAGCCGCGGTGCTGCTCATGAACGCGCCGAAGAACGCACCGCCATCCGCGGCGGCAGCGCCCTGACCGGTCAGATAAACGGCGATGTACTTGCACACCCAGCCGCCGATGACGGAGTAATAGGGCAGGATGATGATGGGCACGGACCATGCGATATAGCCCAGGAAGGAGAAGCGCTTATTGAGTGCCTTGTACGCACCGATACAGCTCAGGCCGGTCTTGCGGCCGATGGCGATCTCGGTGGTCATCAGGGCGAAGCCGAAAGTCAGCGCCAGGATGATGTATACCAGGATGAAGATACCGCCGCCATACTGTGCGGCCAGATAGGGGAAGCGCCACAGGTTGCCAAGACCCACTGCGCTGCCGGCGGCAGCCAGCACAAAGCCGATGCTGCCGGAGAAACTGCTTCTTTTTTCGTTCATAGTGTTTCCTTTCGATTTCTGGATTTTCTGCCTGCGTGGCAGGCCACAGCCGCGGTCCTGTTCCGGTTGTCCTCTCTATAACAGGGCAAAGGACGCACGTTGTTTCGTTAGAATACCATACTTTCACCTTAATAACAATGACAAAGTATACGAAATTTTACCCCTGTATCCATGCAACTTTCCAGTTTTGCCGCAAAGCTGGCTCTGCAGAGATGATACTGTGGGGCGAGGACAGCAGAAAAATCCGCCGCCCGCCTTGCGAAGCGTGGTGTCTTATGGTAGAATTACAAGAAAGTGTCTGCTGTTAGGAGTGTGTGTGATGCGGCATCTGATCGATTTTGGTGACCTGTCCCGGGAAGAGTGGGACACCCTCTATGCCCGTGCCAGTCAGATCATGGACGATCCGGCCCAATTTATGGATGTGTGCCGGGGCAGGGTATCCTGCAATCTGTTTTACGAGCCGTCTACCCGTACCAATTTCTCTTTCCAGACGGCCATGATGCGGCTGGGCGGTACGGTTTTTGGTTTTGCCGATCCCAACTCCTCCTCCGTGTCCAAGGGAGAGACTTTGAAGGACACGGTCAAGATGGTCTCCGGCTATGCCGATGTGCTGGTCATGCGCACCCCGTGGGAGGGGGCGGCCAAAGCCGCCTCCCTGTATTCACCCATTCCGGTGGTCAATGCCGGCGACGGCGGGCACATGCACCCCACCCAGACCACCGCGGACCTGACCACCATCACCCGCCTGCGGGGCGGTGTGGACGGGCTGTCCATCGGCCTGTGCGGCGACCTGAAAAACGGACGCACCGTCCACTCCCTGATCAAGGCCATGGAAAAGTTCCGGGACGTCAAGTTCTTCCTCATCTCTCCCCGCGAACTGGCCGTGCCGGAGTATATACGCGCGTTCATGCGGGAGCACAACATCTGGTTTACCGAGGTCTCCGGCCTGGAGGCGGTCATCCCCCAGCTGGACGTGCTGTATATGACCCGCATCCAGCGCGAGCGGTTCGTGGACCCGCTGGAGTACGAGCGCAACAAGGGCATTTATATCCTGACCCGCCGCAAGCTGGATCGGGCCAAGCCCGACATGCTGGTCATGCACCCTCTGCCCCGGGTGGACGAGATCACGGTGGATGTGGACGACGATCCCCGGGCGGCCTATTTCCAGCAGGCCCGGTATGGTATGTTTGCCCGTATGGCCCTGCTTGCCGACCTTGCCAACCAGCCCCGGCTGGAGCGGACCGATGCGGTGGAGATCGGAACAAAGCCCGTGTGCACCAATCCACGCTGCATCACCCAGACCGAGCATTACCTGCCCCCGCTGGTCAAGAAAAACGGCGGAAAAGACTGCTGCGCCTTCTGTGACGCGGAACTGAAATGATAAAAAACGGCTGTGTCGAATGACACAGCCGTTTTCTTATCGTTTGGCAGGAACAATTTCTACCCAGTAGCCGTCCGGGTCACTGATGAAGTAGATGCCCATTTTGGGATTTTCAAAGCAGATGCAGCCCATCTTCTCGTGGTGGGCGTGGGCGGCATCCATGTCGTCTGCAGTGAACGCCAGATGGAACTCGTTGTCACCCAGATTATAGGGCCGGTCCCAGTCCCGCAGCCACGTCAGCTCCAGCTGGTGGGCGGTGCTGCCCCCATCACCCAGAAACACCAGAACAAAGCTGCCGTCGGGTGCCTGCTTGCGGCGCACCTCGGTCAGCCCAAGGGCCTCCTTGTAGAACGCCAGAGATTTGTCCAGATCCCGGACATTAAAATTGTTGTGCGCAAAGGAAAAGGTCATGGCAAATACCTCCTTTTGTTCTTTGTGTTCAGTATATCGGATATCTCCCCTCGAGGCAAGCAAAATCCGCTCCACCGTGCAGTGGAGCGGATTTTGGGTATTACTGGTCGTATTCGCTCTTGGTGTTGAAAATGGCTTTCAGGGAGTGGGTGGCCTCGAAATGGTCGTAATAGCGCTCCATGCCCAGCTCATAGCGGCCAAAGTCGTTGGCGAAGGCTTCGAAGGACTCCCGGGCGGCGGTGTCCTTGCCCACGCACTTGAGGGCCATAGCGGCGGCATAGCCGCGGCAGAACTCGCCGTGCGCCATCAGCAGGCGAACGGCCACGGTCTGGACGCGCTGGGGCATGTTGCGGTAGGGGGCGAAGGTCTGCTCCATCCTGCGGGTGATGCCGTCCACGGCAAGCAGGGTGGATTCCATCTCGGGCTTGTAGTAATGGTTGGGGTCTGCATCAACGCTGTGTACCACTTCCAGATAGGTCTGGGGCAGATGCTCGTCGATGGCCTCCAGATAGGCTACCGCCTCCTGCCACATGTCGCCGTAGGCGTGGCGGAAGTAGTCTTCCTTCAAAGTCTCGAAGTCCACGCTGTTGTCAAACAGGGTGGCGGCGTAGACGTAATAGCACAAACCGTTGGGGAAGAAGGCCCGCTGAGAGCCGTCCTGAATCACGCCGTCAAAGCCGTTACCCTTATAGCACAGCACGTCTTCGTACAGGCGGCGGGCGAAGCACAGCACTCCAGGGGCGTAGAACTGATGCTTCCAGAAATGATATTCGTAAGCAAAGGAGGGGCAGGGGGCGAACCTGCGCCAGTTGTTGGCGCGGACAAAATACTCCTCAAAGCTGCTGAGACGGCCGGACTTGTTCAGCACAAAGGGGGTCAGCTGCTCCACGGTGGGATTGATCGGGGAGGTGTAGCAATAGCTGCGGCTGATGGCGCCCAGCATCATGGTAAAGCGCTTGGGGTTCTTCAGGGACTCGCAGGTGGGCTCGTAGGCGGTGTCGGTATAGGAGCAGAACACGATGCGGGTGGAAAGGTTACGGGCAGTCAGCTCCTCGTCAATGTCGTTGAGCAGCATGACATACCAGTCCGAGGGGATCTTCTTGCGGCACTCGTCGCACTCGCAGTGGTTCTTCTGAAGATCGGCCAGCCATACGTGCAGATAGTCCACATTGTTGTTGGTCTGGGCGTAATCCGCCACGGTTTTGGCCACGATGGCCCGGGCCTCGGGGTTGGACATGCAGAAGTTGGTGTTCAGCGCAACGCCCTTGTACAGGCCGCGTTCGCCGTTGATCAGGGCCAGATACTGGCGGGATTCCTCGGGAACGGGGTTGGTTTCGTCCGCGCGCCAGCCGCCGGAGGAATCAATGCCGAAGGATTCGGCGGTCCAGCCGTGGCCCATGTCGTGGAACTGCAGGCCGCGCTTGGCGATTTCGGTCTCGCACATCCGCTTCCACTGCAGGATGATGTCATTGCTTATGGGCTCGGGCTCGCGGTTTTCCTCGTTATATCTGTGGCTGTAGTACCAGTCGTAGTAGACCCGGGGGATGTCAAACTCGATCATGTAAACATTCAGGCCGATTTTGGGGGAAAAGTCGATGGTCTCCAGCATGCACTGCTGGCTCTCCGCGCCCTCGTTGCACTGACCGCGGTAGCGGCAGTCGGCCATCTTATGGTACTGCACGCCTTCCACTTCTCGGATGGGAATATACTCACCGTCAATGCCGGGGAACAGCCAGCGGCAGCCGTTGAGGGTCAGGTACTTATACACGGCCAGCAGTACGCTGCGGGGGTTGTCGCCGGCGATGATGCCGCCCTGCGCGTCGGTGTCAATGTGCAGAATGTCGTCCAGCGTCACGTCCTCGGCCTCGCTCACGTCCAGACCGAAGTCCTGCATCAGACCCAAGCGGAAACCGTCCTTGGCCTGAGGATCGTATGCGATGGAGATCTCGCCGCAGCGGGGCATCATCATGCGCAGATACTTCTTCAGTTCTTCTGCCGCGAAGTCCACCACAGGGTGGGAGGTGATTTTTTTGATCGTATACATCTTGAAGCCTCCTTGCCCGCTTTGTACTTCGGGCATTCATACTCGCGCATATTGTACAACACATAAATATAAAAAGCAAGAAAGCAAGCAACCAATACAATTCAAATAACTGTAATACATATTCACTGTTTTTGTGCTGACCCCTGCAGCCTCTTTTGAGGACACAAATCGGGAGAACACCTCTGCGATGGTTGCGGATCTGTTTGCTCGTTCAATGCGTTTTTTGCCATAAATTCAGACACCCTGCCTTCCTCAAAAATGAAGAAAAAGGCAGGGTGTCCAGCACAGAGAGGTAAAAAAGGAAAACCAATTGGCTTCAAGGGTTTTGGTGACCCAGCGGGGATTACGACTCGCTGCGCTCGCATGCATTAACTGCCCCTAAGTGGCATGGTCGCAAGGGGCAATAAATCGAACCCAAGGGTTCTCATCCCCGGATATTCAATAAAAAAGCACCGCTGAA
>JAGAMC010000034.1 GCA_017624915.1 Oscillospiraceae bacterium
ATTGCCCGGGGCGAGATCGGCGTGAAGGAGTCTCCCGCCGGGAGCAATAAGGTCAAGTACAACACGGAGTACGGCGGCGGCCCAAAGGCGTGGTGCTGTGTGTTCCTGTGGTGGCTGTTCCGGGAAGCGGGCGCGTCCGGGCTGTTTTACGGTGGCGGCAAGACAGCATATGCCCCGACCCTGCTGGCCCATCACAAGAAGATGGGACAGGCTGTGTCGGACTATAAGCCCGGTGACGTGATTTTCTTTGACTTCAACGGCAACGGCACGGCTGACCATGTGGGCCTGTGCGAGAGCTGGGACGGAAAGAACATCACCACCATCGACGGCAACACCGGAGAGGGCAACGAGGCCAATGGTGGTGCGGTCATGCGCCGTACCCGGCACAAGAAGTACATCTGCGGGGCGTACCGGCCCGCCTATGAGGAGGAAGAAGTCGTGGATCAGAAACAGTTTGACCGGATGATGGAGGACTGGCTGAAGCGGCGCGGCGGCCTGCCTGCCAGCCCGTGGAGCAAGATGGACGAGGCCAAGGCTGCCGGCATTACGGATGGCAGCAGACCTCAGAGTTTTGCTACCCGAGAAGAGGTGGCGACGATGCTGGTCAATGTGGGAAAGAAAAAATGAGCCATGTGGGCATTGCTTGGGCATTGATTGTGTAAAGGTAAGAAAATTGTGTGAGTTATATGCCGCTTTAAATACCGAAAAGCGTGGCTGCATGCGCTATTTTTTATCCGAAACAGGCTATAAAAAATAGAAATCTTGTTTCGACTCCCGTCAGCCGCACCAACGGAAAAACATCAGCGGGCCGGGGGAATCCCCCGGCCCGCTGATGTTTTTTGACCAAACCGCTGAGGCTGTAGGGTTGCGGGGTTTGGAACTGAAACAGGGATATAAATTCCAGAATGGCGCCAAACCGCGCAAAAACAGTGCTGTTTTTCCAATGTTTGTATTGACGCAGTTGAAAAAAAGAGTTATGATGATTATAACTGCTTATATTATATTTTTTGGTAATAGAGCAAGAACGTAATTTGACCAAGGAGGAATTTGACCATGATAGCAAAGAAACTCCGCAAACTCATCCCGGCGCTGCTTGTGCTGGCCCTTGTGCTGCCCTGCGCGCTGACCGTGCCCGTGTCCGCGGCGGAAAGCAGCGGCGAGCAGATTTACTTTGCCGACGCTGCTGTGGGCTGGACCCACAACAGCACCAATGGCACAACAAATAACGACGGTGCTAAGGCACATAAAAGCCTTAAGTACAACGGGAAAACCATTACGCTGAACCCCATCATCAACGAGAACTTGATAGCCACAACGGAATGGAAAAATGCGGGCTATAACTGCCTGGAACTCTACAGCCCCGCGGTGGAGCTGAGCACGGCTAAGGAGCTGGAGCTGGTCTTCCGCTATGCCCGCTTCGCTCAGGTCGACTACGACGAAGATATCAATATCGAGTGGGCCGGCGGCTTCAAGGTCTACGTCTCTGTTGACGGCGGCGCCACCTGGAGCGCAGACTACGCCACCCTGCGGGAGCACCGCACTCTGGGCCGCGGCTATGACGGTGAGGATATGGCCGTCATCTACGAGGCCGTCTCCACCGACCTGAGTGTGCTGGTGGGCGAGGGTGAGAAGATCAACAAGATCAAGATCGTCCCCTACGGCCCCCTGACGGACTACGATGGCTTTGCCCACATCCTGTCTATTACCGTCAACGCATATGACGAACTGCCCGCCGCGCCCGAGGTGGAGTATATCACCGTGTCCGAGCAGACCCTGCGTGACATCGTGGTGGACCGTGTATACGAGACGGTGACGCTTCCCTGGACCACGACTGCGGCCATTACGGGCTATGACGACACGAATTATCCTGCCGGTCCCTACCTGGGCCCTGTCTATGCCCGGGGCGCGGATACCAGCCTTGAGAGGCTGAAGTCTTACATTGACGAGAATGGCAACTACATTGGCCCCACGGGCGAGTGGACTGTTTACGGTATGGACTGCTGCGGCGTCGTGGGCGACGCCACCAGCCGCATCACCGGCCACCCCACTGTTCTCTGGGCCTACCTCCTGAGCGAAAATGTTGGCACCATCACGGGCTATGACGGCGCTCTGCCCGCTACGAGGAAGACCAATGAGATCGTTGACGAGCTGGGCCGTGATACGATCCTCGCCTGTCTGGCAGAGACCAAGCCCGGCGACCTTCTCCTGTGCCGCACGGACGGCAATGTGCATGCCCGCCTGATCACCAAGGTGGATCCTGACAATGACAGACTCTGGTACAGCTCAACTGAGTGGGGCATTAGGGAGGCCACGACTGAAGATGGCGGTGAAACGTATACTTACACGACTGCCAACTATACCAATGACATTCCGGAAAGTTCCTGCCGCAAGGATAAGCTCGTGACCTATGCAGAGCTTGTGCCGGAAAACTACACTGCGGAATCCAGCGTTTACGTCCCCTACACCCTGAAGGAGTACTCCGACGGTCAGGTGGAAAAGCAGCAGGTCAACGTTTACGATGCACCCTGTTTTGATACGATTGCCAATGGTGTGGACGTTCTGTTGGAGTCAAACTATCATCTGAATAAGGTCGTTGTTACTTTGACCAACATTGCTTCCGGGGCGGTTGAGTTTACCGAAACTGTATACGGTGAGTTGGATCACTACACCATGGCCTATTCCGATACGACCCTGAACAGCAAGCTGGCAGCGCTGGAGAACGGCACAAAGTGCAATCTGACTATCGACGTGCACTCCGGTCCCGTGACCGAGGTGGGCGGCGAGGTTCCTGTGACCAATGTGGTGGATCTGGACTTCACTGTCGGCGAAACTGCTCAGGCGCTGCCTGCCATTACAGGAGCGACGACACTGACTGCGGGCCATTATATTCTGACTGAGGATGCCACCGCTGCCGGCATCATTACCGTCAGCGGCGACGTGACCCTGTGCCTGCACGGCCACACCCTGACCAAGACCCATACCGGCCGTATGTTTACCCTGCCCGAAGATACTGCCCCTTCTCTGACCATCTGTGACTGCAGTGGTGACGGCACACTGAATGGCGGTGCCACCGGCGGCTTCTGTGTGGGTGTCAATGCGGGTACCGTCAACATCAAGGGCGGCACCATCACCAACTTCAAGACCGGCCCTGCCGGCCCCATTTTCCTGAATGCGCAGAGCGGTAAGACCAGCACCGCCAACATGTACGGCGGCGTTATTATCGATAACGCGGTCACCGTCAGCGGCGGTGGTGTGGCACTCAATAGTACAGCGGGTGTTAATAAATTCAACATGTATGGCGGCACCATCACCAAAAACAAAGCAGGCGGCAGCGGTGGCGGTGTTAGTGTTGGTAAGTCTACCGGCGTTTTCAATATGTACGGCGGCGTTATCAGCGATAATGAAGCCACCAGCAACGGCGGCGGCGTAAACAACGGTGGTACGTTTGTTATGTCCGACGGCATCATCTCCGACAACACCGCTAAAAACGGCGGCGGTATCTACAACACTTATGTGGTCAACCTGAAGGGCGGCGTTATCACCAAGAATATTGCCCAGACCAATGGCGGCGGTGTTCGTTCTGTGAGCAACTCCTGCACCATCACCGGCTCCGTCATCATTTCCGAAAATGAAGCAATTAACGGCGCCGGCATTTACGTGAAAAACGACGGAAACGGCTCGCTGGGCAGACTCACCATGTCCGGCGGTACCGTTACCGGCAATATTGCCAGCGGCAACGGCGGCGGCGTGTATTTTGCGGGCGGCAATGCAAACGGCTTTGCGATGTCCGCTGGCACCATTACCGACAACACAGCCAGTGGCAACGGCGGCGGTGTGTATGTGACCGGCACCGAAACCGTGAAGACTGAGAGCGAAACGACCACTGTGACAGCGTATAATGTCGCTTTCACCATGACCGGTGGCAACATCTCCAACAACACCACCACGGGCAACGGCGGCGGCGTCTACGTCACGAATCTTACTTGCACCAAGGGTACAGGTGAAACTACAGCCAAGACTGCAAAAGCTACCTTCACCATGTCCGGCGGTACCATCTCCGGCAACGACGCAGCACAGGGCGGCGGTGTGAATGCCGAAAGCGGCACCTTCACCATGAATGCGGGAAGCACTGTCACCGCCAACAAAGCCACCGGTAGCGGCGGCGGCGTGTTTAATAAGGCTGCCTTCACCATGAACGGCGGCACCATTTCCAACAACGACGCAAAACAGGGCGGCGGCGTGAATCAGGGTTCCGGTGGCTCCTTCAACATGAGGGGCGGCACCATCTCCGGCAACGAAACCACTGCCGACGGCGCCGGTGTCTTTGTCGCCTATACGACCAATCTGTCCGGCGGCACCATTTCTGACAATGTGGCCGGCGGCAACGGCGGCGGCGTTCACTGCGCGACCAACGCTTTCACAGTTTCCGGTTCCGTCGTTATCTCCGGCAACGAAGCGGTTAACGGCGGCGGCATTCACGTGAAAAACGGACAGTATGGCAGACTCACCATGTCCGGCGGCACCGTTACCGGCAATATTGCCAGCGGCAACGGCGGCGGCGTGTACTTCGCCGGCGGCAATGCAAAGGGCTTTGCGATGTCCGGCGGTGACATTACTAACAATACTGCAACCACCTACGGCGGCGGTGTGTATGTGGCGGGCGCTATGAAGTCCGATGGGTCCGCCGTGTACCCTGTTACCTTCACCATGTCCGGCGACAGCACCATCAGCGGCAACAAGGCCGGCGGCGGCGGCGGCGTCTATGTCACGGACCTGGCCGGTGAGGTGGACGGCGCAAAGAAGTATGCAGCCACCACGTTCAACATGATCAACGGTACGATCAGCAGCAATGAGGCTACCAAGGCTACCACCGGCCGCGGCGGCGGTGTGTACTACCGTGCTACAGGCGGCTTTACCATGACCGACGGTGAGATCTCCAACAATACTGCCAAGGCGACCGGCGGTGGCGTACAGCTGATGCCTGAGGCCAAAGGCTTGGGTGATGCAGTCCTCACCATTGAGAAGGGTAAGATCATCGGTAACACCGCGACTACCGCCGGCGGCGGTGTTGAAGCCCGCGTTTATGACTCCAATGGAAAGAGTATTGTCATCCTGAACAACGGCGAGATCTCCTACAACACCGCAACAACCAACGGCGGCGGTGTCAATGTGCACGGCGCCAGTTCGCTGACCATGAACGGTGGCTGCATGTCCGGCAACGCGGCAGTCAAAAATGGCGGTGCGGTTGCGCTGGAATCTGCGACAAGTACTTTTACCATGCGCGGCGGCATCGTGGGCGGCAGCACTGAGGAAGAGGCCAACATTGTCACCGGAACGGAATGTTACGGTATTGCGATCTATGTGAATAACGGTACCGCGAACCTCTACGGCGGTGACATTGTGGGCAACATCGGTGACGGCACCGCTGTTGCCAGAAAGGGAACAGACGAAAAAGTTACTACCAAGAAGAGCAACGGCGCCGTCTGGGCAGCCACTGGCACGGTAAACCTTGGGGCTGACCCTGACAACGCGACCAACGGAACCAATTATACCGGCGCTCAGATTTACGGCAACAGAGGCAACTATGTTGGTGCTGTATGCATTAACGGAGCAGGCAAGTTCAAAATGAATGGCGGCGCCATCGGTATGAATGATGGCGTGGAGGCACCCAACGTTGCTGTTACTTCTCCGTCGGTAACAGCTCTGCGAACCTTTGGCGCAATGACAGCCACTATTGATGGAGGTGTTATCAATGGCGGTTATGCCCTGAGCACCGGAACAATGACCATCACTGGCGGTGAGTTCTCTTGGGACCCCACAAGTTATGTTGTCGCAGAAACCTATAATATCCAGAGCGGCAAGAAGGGCGATACTACCTGGTACAGAGTGATTGCCAAAAATGCTGTCGTGCCTGCCGGATATGAAGCATATTCCGGCGGCAATATCACCGGCAGCTCCGACGCAAACAATCCCCAAAAGCTGATCCTGACCGGCGATGTGACCCTGGATGCAGCCATTACCATTACCGGATACGTTACGCTGGACCTCAACGGTTATGACCTGATCTCCGGCGTGGGCAGCAGCACAGCGGCCATCACAATGTCGTCCGACGGCCACCTGACCCTGGAGGATAGTGTCGGCGCGCCCTACGGCGAGCTGCGGATGAAGTCCGGTATCACTGGCAAGGCTATCAATGTGCAGAGTGGCAGTTCGGTCACCATGAACGGCGGTACTATTACCGGCTTCAATTCCATGCCCATTCAGCTGAGCGGAACATTTACGCTGAAAGACGGCAGAATCACCGAAAACAAGCTTGCCGGCGGCAGTGGCGGTGCTTTCTATGTGGGAACTGGTACCCTCAATATTCAGGGCGGCGAGATCACAAATAATAAGGCCTACAATCATGGTGGTGCCGTGTACACGGGAAGTGCAACGGCCTGCGTCAATGTGACCGGCGGAAAAATTTCTGGCAATACTATCGGTGACGGTAAATATGGCTCTGCTATGTACGGCAAGGGCACGGTCACCATCTCCGGCGGCGAGATTCAGGGCACTCTGGTCACAGATGCTGACAGCGGTGGTACCATCATCGTGACCGGCGGCGAGATTCAGGGCGCTCTGGACATGGCTAATGACAGCAAGGGCACCATCACCGTCTCCGGCGGTAAGTTCTCCGAGGATCCTGCGAACGAGTATCTGCTCAACGGATGCTGGAAAGAGACCATTGACGAGGACGGCCTGATCGTTCTGGTTACCAAGCCTGACATTACCGGCACCCGCGTCAATCTGGGCAACTCTCTGGGCATCAAGTTCTTTGTGAGCATCAATGAGGATAAGGTCAACCTGTCTGACTACACAGTCAAGTACAGCCGCGTTTACAACTACGAGGACGGCGATGAAAACACCAAGGCGGATGTGACCGATCAGGTGATCACGCTGACTGACTCTGATTATCCTGCGGCAGGCAACTACATGTTCTATTACACCGGCATCGCGGCCAAGGAGATGGGCGACAAGGTCACCCTCACCATCTGCAACAGCAACGGCGATGTGATGGATACCCTTGTGGAATCTCTTCAGACCTATGCTGTAAGAACGCTGAATTACAGCGGCAGCAAGGATGCTGACAAAAAGGCTGTTGTGGATATGCTCGTCTACGGCGAGGAAGCCCAGAAATATTTAGGATACGGTCTTGACAATTTGGCGACCTCCGTACTGACTGCGGAGCAGCTGGCACTGGCGACTCAGGATGATCCCACCTGCGCTGAGAAGACCCCCGACGAGGGCTACGCAGGCAGCATCATCTCCCTGCGGGACAACATCGTGCTGAAGATGGTCATTAACAAGGCCAGCGTAGCAGCAGACGCCACCACCGCCACCATCACCTATACCAACCACGCAGGTACCGAGGTGCCGGCTAAGGATGTGGCTGTGCAGGCATACAGCGATAGCTATGTCATGGTCGTTGTAGATACTCTGGCTGTGGCGGACGCCCGCACGACGGTCACCTGCACCATCGGCACCTATTCCTGCGCATACAGCATTGAGTCTTATGTTGCCGATGTGTTGGCAAGTGAAGATGCAGACATCAGCGCGGCGGATGCTGTTACCGTGGCGATGATGAAGTTTGCTAATTCTGCCAAGACGGTCTTGGACTCTTAAGTCCCGAACGGAAAGGAGCATAGCAGATGAAAATGAATTTTGAACAGCCTGAGATCCGGCTGGAGAAGTTTATGATGGAGGATATTATCACCAGCAGCGGTATTGGCGGCGGCGGTGGTACCGAAGACGACCTTCCGTTCGTCCCTGCGGCGATCAATGGCGACGCTATAGGCTAATTGAACAGGTGACGCGCCCCGGCGGAGTGATCCGCCGGGGCGCGTTTTTTGTGCATGCAGACCAATGGGTTTTTCTTTACACGGCTATCAGCACAGAGTATAATATTCAAAGGTATAAAATAGTTGAATTATATACTTTTGCACACATATTCGGACGGGAGGAAGAAGAATGAAGTTTTCGAGAACTGTGGCTGCCTTTCTGGTGATCGCGCTGACTCTGGGCTTTGGAGCATGGTCTGCCCCTGCTTCTGCCACCAGCAGTCAGAGTATGGAGACCCCCACCCGGCTGTATCACCGGACTGTCCCTGCAACGAAAAAGGCGCTGCGGGAGCAGTGGCCCAGCAATGCCACAGGAAATACTGTGAACAATGACGGCGGCATGGCTCATTCCGAGATCACCATCGACGGCCAGACGATACCCCTGCAGGCCTACATCAATGACGGTGTAAACGGTGTGCTGGAGATCCGGCTGCCTGACCTGAATCTGGATACAAGGGACTACGGCGAGATGGAACTGCTGTTCCGGTATGCCCGCTTTACCGACTACGAGTATGACGAGGATGTTAACATTGAGTGGGCCAACAGCTTCAAAGTTTACGCCTCCGTTGACGGCGGAAAGCGTTGGAGCAAAGAGTATGCCACGTTGAAAGAACAGCGGGTCGTGGGCCGGGGATATGATGGGGAGGCCATGGCTGTAATTTACGAGGCCGTTTCCACCGACCTGACCAAACTGGCGGAAGGTGAAGTCATCACCGCGCTAAAGATCGTGCCCTACGGCACCATGGTCCGCACGGAGGGTTTTGCCCACATTCTGTCCATCACGGTGAATGGATATGAAACCGAGGCCCCCGGTCTGACTAAGCCGGAAACGAAGTATATCCCGGTGGAGGAGGATGTTCTGCGCCAGATCGTGGTACAGCAGATGTACGATACTCTGGATGTGGAGTGGACCACCGAGACCGAGATCCTGAGCTATAATGGTTCCAGCCCATTGTATTATAAAGCAGGGTATCTCTATAAATCCCCGGTCTACTGTCGCTGGATCGACACCAGCATGGAAATGATGCTGTCCGCCATGGATGAGAGTGGGGTGTATACCGGTGGCATGACGGATGAAACCGTTTACGGTATGGACTGTATCGGTATCGTGTATGATGCGTTGAGCCGCGTGACCGGCGGCCCCGGCTTTGGCTGGTGCTATGTATTCAGCGACCTGTGTGCCCAGCTGAAGGGCGGACTTGTAAATGAGACCTTAACAAGGGACACCCGGGAGATCATTGGGAGCTATACCACGCAAGAAATCTATGAGGCCTATGCGACCCTGGAACCCGGAGATTTTATCCTCAGACACCCGTCGGGAATACATTCCCGTCTGGTTACGGGACAGACCAAGGTGATCCGAAACAGCGACGGAATGATCAGCGGAGACAGTACGGTCATCTACAGTGAGACCGCCGGGGCCAACCGGTATTATTGGCAGAAGCCGGATGGCAGCATTGTGACCTCTTCTGAGAAGGATGTAGCTGCCTATCAGGCGGCAAACCCAACCTACACCTATCTGTACGGAACCTCCTGCCGCAAAAATGTGGAGATCACATTTGAAAAGCTGCTGGGGACAACCTACCTGCCCTATACGCTGAAGGAATATCAGCAATCCCGGGTGCAGGCGCCCAGAATCATAACCCACGATGCCCCTGATGCAGAAACGGTGACCAAAACCGGGCTGGACATCCTGCTGGAATCCAACTACTATCTCAACAACATCTGCGCCACAGTCGTGGATATGCAAACGGGGAAGACTCTGTTTGCTGACAGGGTGTACGAGCAGAATGACGTATATGTGGCCGAGTATTCCAACAGCCGCCTTGATGCACTTCTGGCCGGCCTGCCCGCGGGCGCATACAGACTGGCCGTTGATGTGTGCTCCGGGCCTGTGACCGAGGTTGGGGGCGAGATCCCCGTGACCCGGGCAGTTGAACTTGACGTTGCTGTTGGTGGAGCAACTGTGCTCAAGCCGCTGGACCTGACTCAGGCGGACGGCTGGGCTGTGAACTGGCTGGACCGGGCGGACAAACTGGGGCTGCTGTCCCAGCTGAACCGGCAGGGATTTACTTCCGATGTGACCCGCCTGCAGTTTGCTGATATGGCGGTGCGGGCAGCTCAGGCCATCACCGGCAAGCCCATCGCCCCCGCCCCGGCGGACAGCTTCACCGACACCCGGCACGAGTCCATTCTGAAGGCCAAAGCTGCCGGCATCGCAGGGGGCTATGAGGTGGATGGCAAGTTCGAGTTCCGCCCGGACAAGCCCATCACCCGGCAGGAAATCTGCGTGATGCTGGCCCATGTGGTGGAGTACGTGCAGGCAAACGGCACGCAGGTGGAACTGAACACCGGTGAAGAAATCGCAGCCGGCTTCCCCGACCGGGGACAGGTGGCCGACTGGGCCCAAAAGCAGGTGGCCCTGATGACCAACAACGGTATTATGGGCGGCAGAGCCACGGACAAGGGCAATATGCTCACGCCCAATGCCAACACCGCCCTGCAGGAGGCAGTGACCCTGAGCGTGAAGCTGATGGATTGCATGAGCTGAACTTCGTATGCAAGGACCATCATGTTGTTTCTGTGATATGTAAAAAGAAACAGCCTTGAAACTTTGTTTCAAGGCTGTTTCTTGTAATGTTGAATTACCGCCCGTCAATATCTACCAGCACATTGTCGGTGCCGTGCTGTTCAAATTCCGCTATGTAGGCGTCGATGCGGCTTGCAAGTTCGGCGTAGTTGCTCTCATCAATGGGGGCATCGTCCATGTCCCGGCGGGCCAGATCCTCGGCCAGAATATCAAAAAACACATTGTTTTCATACTCGGCAATGGCCTCGTGTATCCCGCCCTCGGCAAAGGCCCGGGAGGGGATGACCTCCCCCTGATAAAGCTCCGCGAAGGAGGGCATCCCCTCCAGCGTGGCCCGGGTGAACAGCAGGGATTCCACTTCGTCGTAATCGGCAAAGCGGTCCTCGCCCCGGGTGGAGTTGAGGATCCAGTTGCCGATGTATACCATGTCCAGCAGGCGGCGGAATTGCTTGTTGGTCAGTTCAATCTTCATGGGACAGCGACCTCCTTTGCTGTGAAGATGGGTCCGACGGCAGTATGTATATTATAGTATATACCGGCGGTTTGTCAAATGTCCGGGCAAAAAAGTGTGTGGAAATTGCCCCTTGTTTTTCCGGCGCAAATGTCATATTCTATATAGTGATGTATAATGGGTTGTGTTGTGCGGAAACAGGCGGTTTTACTTTACAGGACGGCGCTTCCGTTATATAATACCTGCGACCTGCGCGCAGCGCAGCAGAAAGGGACTCAAGCAATGGGAAAAGAAGTCATTATTTCCATCAAGGGAATGCAGGATTTTGAACAGACGGGCAAGGACAGCATCGAACTGGTCACCCGGGGGAGCCTCGGCCGTGATGAAGGGGTGCTTACTCTGACCTATGAGGAGAGTGAGCTGACCGGACTGGAGGGGACACTGACCACCATTCAGGTGGAGCCGGAGCGAGTCACCATGATGCGCACCGGCCAGGTGAACACCCAGATGGTCTTTCAGGAGGGCCGCCGCCACCTTGCCATGTACAACACACCCTACGGCGCCATGGCCGTTGGGGTGAATACCCGCCACCTGTACGCCGAGCTGGGCGATGAGGGCGGCGATATCGAAATCGATTACAACATCGAGATCGACCACATGGTCGCCGGACGCAATGTGTTCCAGATCAATGTCAAGCAGGCACAGCTCAGCCAGAGCATCCCCAATTGAGACGAAAATACCGACGAAAAGGTGAGATAGAATGAGTAATATGATCCGGTCTGCCAAGGAGCAGGTGGCCGCGCTGACTGCCGCCGCCTATGAAAAAGCTGCCGCAGCAGGTGCGCTGCCTGCAGGGGCAGAAGTGAAAGCCACCATCGAGATCCCCAAGGATACCTCCCACGGTGACTATGCATCCTCCTTTGCCATGGCGGGCGCCAAGGCGCTGCATATGGCGCCACGGGCCATCGCCCAGATCATTGTGGACAATCTGGAACTGGAAGGCAGCTACTTTGACAAAGTGGAGATCGCCGGCCCCGGCTTTCTGAACTTTACGCTGGGCGCCAAGTGGTACGGCGACGTGCTGGCCGACATTGAGGCCGAGGGCGCAAACTACGGAGCTACCGACGAGGGCAAGGGGCAGAAAATTATGGTGGAGTTCGTCTCCGCCAACCCCACCGGCCCCATGCACATGGGCAACGCCCGGGGCGGCGTGCTGGGCGACACCCTTGCCAACGTGCTGGCCCGGGACGGCTGTGACACATGGAAAGAATTTTATGTCAATGACGCAGGCAATCAGATCCACAAGTTTGCCGTGTCCATCAACGCCCGCTACATGCAGCGGATCCTTGGGGAGGAGAACTTCGAGTTCCCCGAGGAGGGCTACCACGGCAACGACATCAAGGAGCTGGCGCAGGCCATCTATGACATGCATGGGGACAGCTGGAAGGATCTTGAGGAGCAGGAGCGTCTGGACAAACTGGCCGAGTACGGTCTGTCCGTGAACATCCCGAAAATGAAAGAGGATCTGCGCCGCTACGGCATCGAGTATGACCAGTGGTTCTTCGAGTCGGAGCTGCATGACAGCGGCTATGTGGCCCAAACAGTGCAGATGCTCACGGAAAAGGGCTGGACCTATGAAAAGGACGGAGCTCTCTGGCTGAACACCACCCAGCTGCTCAAGGAGAAATTCATGCGCGAGGGCAAGACTCAGGAGCAGGTGGACAAGCTGGACCTGAAGGACGACGTGCTGCGCCGGGCCAACGGCTTCTACACCTACTTCGCCGCCGACATCGCCTATCACCGCAACAAGCTGGATGTGCGCGGCTTTGACAAGGCCATCAATATCTGGGGTGCCGACCACCACGGCCATGTGGCCCGCCTGCAGGCGGCGCTGGACGGTCTGGGGCTGGACGGCTCCAACCGTCTGGTCATCGTGCTGATGCAGCTGGTGAATCTGCTGCAGGACGGAAAGCCCGTGCGCATGTCCAAGCGCTCCGGCAAGGCCATCGCCCTGCATGACCTGCTGGATGAGATCAGTGTAGATGCCGCCCGCTACTTCTTCAACTCCCGGTCCTCCACCACGCCGCTGGACTTTGATCTGGATCTGGCGGTGCGGCAGGACAGCGAGAACCCTGTGTACTACGTTCAGTATGCCCATGCCCGCATCTGCTCCCTGATCGCCAATCTGGCCGCCGAGGGGGAGAGCGTGAAGACCGCTGGCCAGATCGACCCGGCAGTGTTCACCGACCCTGCCGAGCGGGCGCTGATCAAGGCCCTGTCCCAGCTGCCCGATGAGATCCATCTGGCGGCAAAGGGCTATGACCCCAGCCGCATCAACCGCTATCTGGTCTCTCTGGCCGGCGACTTCCACCGGTTCTATAATGCCTGCCGGATCAAAGGTGAGCAGAGCGCGGTGCTGGCCGCCCGGCTGAAGCTGGCCGACAGCGTGCGCAGTGTGCTTGCAAACTGCCTTGCTCTGCTGGGTGTGGCCGCTCCGGAAAAGATGTGATTTAAAAATAAGCGTGCGCTTTCAGCGCACGCTTATTTTTTGTGCTATAATATACTATCAAATGCCCCGGGAGGGAACGATATGAAAATCGTAGTCGTGGACGGACAGGGCGGAAAGCTGGGCAAGCTGCTGGTGGAGCAGCTGAAAAAGCGCTGCCCGCAGGTACCGGTGTACGCCATCGGGACCAACAGCATTGCCACCGCCACCATGCTCAAGGCAGGCGCGGATTTTGGCGCAACCGGAGAAAATCCCGTGATCCGTGCCGTTATGGATGCGGACGTAGTGCTGGGGCCCATGGGCATCGTGGTGGCTCACGCCATTCTGGGCGAGGTGACCCCGGGTATTGCCGAGGCGGTGGGCGGCTGCCGGGCCTGCAAGGTCCTGATCCCCATGAGCGGCTGCGGTGTACGGGTGGCGGGGGTGCAGGAACAGCCTCTGGCCGTCTATGCGGCGCAGGCGGCGGAGCAGGCCTGCGCGCTTCTTGGCCTGTAACGGCAAAAAACAATGAACGAAGTGTAAAATTCGGGGTTTTTGGGGCGGCTTTCTGATTTAGCCCTTGAAACCTTTGCCGCCATCCTGTATAATACAAAAGTTGAATGCAACCATGCATCCATCAAAGAACGAGAGGAATGAAACTACATGAGTGCATCCAGAGAAAAGAAGTCCCGTCAGGGCAAAACCGAAGAACTGAGCGAAAGACAGCTCAAGGCCCAGCAGGAAGCTGCACAGGCCAAGCGCAATACCATCATCTACACGATCATCGGCGTGGTGTCTGCCGTGCTGGTGGCCGCTCTGCTGATTTGGAACTCCGGATTTTTCCAGAATCGCGTGGGCGCAGTGGTCATAGGCGGCAAAACCTATACCGTGGCCGATATGCAGTACTATTACGGCCAGATTTACAGTCATTACTACTCTCAGGCCCAGGCCGGCATGATCGACAACCTGGATTACGAGCTGCCTGCCGAGGATCAGATGTATGACGAGGAAGAGGGTAAGACCTGGAAGGACTTCATTCTGGAAGAGTCCGTCCACGCCATGTCTGAGATCAAGGCTCTTGTGGCCTATGCCGAGAAGGAAGGCTACAAGATGTCTGAGGCCGGCGAGCAGACCGTCCGTGAAAATATGGACAGCCTCACCGCCGAATCTGCCAAAAACGGCTTCACCACCGTAAACTCCTTCCTCAAGACTGTGTACGGTAATGCCATGACCAAGGCCCGCTTTGAGCAGATCGTGCGCGAGAGCGTGATTGCCAGCGAGACCAGAACCCGGTATGAGCAGGCTCTGACCTATACCGACGGGCAGATGAACGACTTCTATCTGGAGCACAGGGACGAGATGGATCTGTTCGAGTACAACTGCCTCTATTTCAATATGACCGTTACCCCCACCAAGAACGAGGCTGGCGAGTACGTCGATCCCACCGATGCGGACAAGGAAGCTGCCAAGCAGACTGCCATGGATAGAGCGGACAAGGCCAAGAAGGAACTGGATAGCGGTGCTGTCTTTAATACTGTTGCAGATCAGTTCGCTGGAGATATCAGAGTTGCGGTCTCGGCAGATCAGTCCTATTTGGGCTATGAGCTGAACACTCTGTTCGCCGAGTGGATGCAGGATGACGAGCGCAAGGGTGGTGATGTGACCGTGCTCGAGGCCGAGGATGGCAAGGGTATTTATCTGGTACAGTTCCTCAACCGTGGTCGCAGCGAGGAGATCACTGCCGATGTCCGCCACGTGTTTATCGCTGCAGATAAGGACGAGGGCGCTGATCAGCCCACTGAGGAGCAGTACGCTGCCGCCAAGGAAAAGGCTCAGAAGCTGCTGGACGAGTGGAAGACCGCCGGCGCCACCGAGGAACTGTTCATTGAGATGGTCGAGAAGGAGAGCGCAGACACGGCCTCTGTTGCCAATGGCGGTCTGTATGAGAGCATCTCCTCTCTGGATGGCTATGTGAAGAGCTTTACCGACTGGGCTCTGGATCCTGCCCGCAAGGCCGGTGATACCGGTCTGGTGCAGAACACCGATAGCTCTATTCAGGGCTGGCACATCATGTACTACGTGGCCCCCAACGAGGCTCTGTGGAAGCTGGATGCCGACGGCGCTATGCGGGCAGAGGATTTGGACGAGTGGATGCATGAGCTGACCGAGGAACTGGGTGTCACCGTTCTGGACGGTATCAACAATCTCGGCGCGTAATTGATGAAATATAAAAGGCACGGACCAAAGGGTCTGTGCCTTTTATGTTGGATTACATAATTTTAGGACGGGATGCTCTGAAATGCAATAGATTAGCTCCGAACTTGCGAACAACTGTAAAAATAAAAGAAAAAAGCCTGAAATGACAGGGATAAATTACATTGATTCAAGAAAAACTTTCAAAAAATAGTTGACATAAACGCGGACAGAGCGTATACTGAGCACATCCTCAAAAGAAAGAAGGTGAGAATATGATGACTGATACCAGCAAGATCCGGAATTTGGCCCGGGAAAAGAGCGATATCGATGAAATGATCTTTGCGGCACAGAACAAGAACGAAGTCCAGACTCAGATCCACAGTGAACGCTAAAAGGGGGAAGCGATCATGCCAAACGATATGAGCTCAAACAGATAAAACCGCCACAGCTGACAGGGCTGCGGCGGTTTTATTTTTATATATTGGTCATGCCTGCTCTTTGGCAGAAAGGCTCAGGGCCTTATCCAGGATGGCGCAGGCCACATCATCCTTGCTCATAAGGGGCAGCTGAGTGCAGTCATCGGCGGTAATAAGGGTCATCACATTGGTGTCTACGCCGAAGCCGGCACCCTCTACCTTCAGATTGTTGGCAGCGATCATGTGGATGGCCTTTTTCTCCAGCTTGGCGCGGCTGTTTTCCACCATGTTTTCCGTCTCCATGGAGAAACCGCAGATAATCTGGCCGGGATGCTTATGCTGGCCCAGATACTTCAGAACATCCTGCGTGCGCTGCAGGGGAATGGACAGGTCGCCGTCCTTTTTCTTGATCTTGTTGTCGCTGTAGTCTGTGGGAGTATAGTCTGCCACTGCGGCTGCCTTGAAAATAAAGTCGGCGTCGGCACAGCGGGCCGTTACCTCCCGGTACATGTCGGCGGCGGAGACAATGGGCACCGTTTCTACAAAGAGGGGGGGCGGCAGGTCGGTGGGGCCGGACACCAGTGTCACCTGTGCGCCGCGGTACGCGGCCATGCGGGCAAGGGCATAGCCCATCTTGCCCGAGGAATGGTTGGTGAGATAGCGAACGGGGTCCAGAGACTCCTGTGTAGGACCGGCAGTGACCAGTACCTTCTTGCCCTCCAGATCGTGGGGCAGGGCGATGGTGTGCAGGATGTGCTCCAAAAGCAGGTCCGGCTCGGGCAGTTTGCCGGCACCCACGGCCCCGCAGGCCAGACGACCGCTGGCAGGTGAAATCACTTGCCATCCATAGCGGCGCAAAGTGTCGAGGTTGTCCTGCGTCACCTGATTCTCGTACATGTTGGTGTTCATAGCCGGGGCGATCAGCTTGGGGCAGCGGCAGGCCAGAACGGTGGTGGTCAGCATGTCATCGGCCATGCCGTGGGCCAGCTTGGCGCAGACGTTGGCGGTGGCGGGGGCGATGATGACAAGGTCTGTCCTGTCCGCCACGGCGATGTGCTCCACCTGATGAACAAAGTTGCGGTCAAAGGTGTCGGTCAGACACTTGTTGCCCGTGAGCTGTTCAAAGGTGAGAGGAGCAATGAACTGCGCAGCGTTTTGTGTCATAATGACCTGAACGTGACAGTGCTGCTTGACCAGCGCGGAGGCCAGATAGGCCGCCTTGTAGGCGGCGATCCCTCCGGTCACGCCCAGAAGAACGGATTTGCCCTTCAGCATGGCGATCCCTCCTGAAATCGAGCGGTTGTTTACTCATTATAACAAACACGGCGGGGAAATGTAAAGTACATTGTTTTGCGGGGGACAGCGCGGAATATCTTGCAATCCGCAGGCAATTACTGTATAATCAAGCTGCCTGGCCGGAACAGGCTCGGGACAGTTTGCGTTGCATCCCGCATGACGGGAGTGACAGCAGGAGGTAATTAAATATGAAACACAATAAAAGGGGTACCCGCTGGATGGCGGGCGTAGCTATGATGGCGGCTATTGTGGTGCTGCTGGCCAGCACGCCGCTGGGATTGATCCCCATTTCGCCTTTCATTAAGGCGACGACAACACACATTCCTGTCATCATCGGCGCGATTGTACTTGGACCGATGGCAGGCGGGCTGCTGGGCAGCGTATTTGGTGTTTGCTCCCTCATCAGCAATACGTTTGCTCCTGTGGCTACATCCATGTGTTTTTCTCCGTTTCTGAGCGAAACCGGCCTTGTGGGAGCGGTAAAGGCGGTATGGGTCAGCGTGGGCTGCCGTATCCTCATCGGTGTGGTGGCCGGCTGGCTGTGGCTCGGGCTGAAAAAGTGCAGAGTCAATGATTTGGCTGCGCTGCCCATTGTGGGGTTTGTGGGTTCCATGACCAACACGGTCACGGTCATGTTCAGCATTTACTTCCTGTTCCGGGCGGAATACGCCGCGGCGAAAAACATCGCAATGGAAGCCTTTTACGACTTTATTATGGGCGTGATCACCGGTACCGGTGTGATCGAGGCCATCGTGGCCCTGATTTTGGTCACAGTCATCGCAAAGGCCCTGCTGAACGCGTTCAAACGATAAAAGGAGCGCAAACTATGCTGCTTGCAATCGATATCGGCAATACCAATATTGTCATCGGCGGAATCAAGGACGACAAAATCGTCTTTGAGGCCCGGATCGCCACCGACCGCATCAAGACCTCCGACCAGTATGCGGCGGAGATCAAGAATATGCTCAGCCTGTTTGATGTAAAGGTTTCTGACTTGTGTGACTGCATTATATCTTCCGTTGTGCCCCCTGTGTTCAACTCGGTGCTTACCGGCGTGAAAAAGGTCACCGGAAAGCAGCCCCTTGTAGTGGGCCCCGGTATCAAGACCGGCCTGAACATCCAGATGGATAATCCCTCTCAGGTAGGAAGCGACCGCATCGTCATTGCGGTGGCGGCGCTGGCGGAGTATGAGCCGCCTCTGACCCTGTTGGATTTGGGCACCGCCACCACCATTGAGGTGGTGGACAAGGGCAACGTCTATCTGGGCGGCTGTATCATCCCCGGCGTGCGTGTTTCGCTGGAGGCGCTGACCAGCCGGGCGTCCCAGCTGCCGGGCATACAGCTGGACAGACCCAAGAGGGTCATTGGCAAAAATACTGTGGACTGTATGCGAAGCGGCGTGATGTACGGCGCGGCCGCCATGCTGGACGGGATGATCGACAGGGTGGAGGAGGAGCTGGGCTTTTCCACCACCGTGGTGGCCACCGGCGGTATGGCACAGTTTGTCTGCCCCCTGTGCAGACGGGAGATCAAACTGGAGCGCGACCTGCTGCTCAAGGGTCTGAATATCATCTACAAGAAAAATACGAAGTAAAGTGCGCTTCCCTTATGACACAAAAACGAAGGAGCCGCTGCAGAAGTTTGTTCTGCAGCGGCTCTTTTTGCTTGCGGTATGGGTGGGGATTATCTCTGCACACGGCCGGAGCCGTCGCCGCCGGCCAGCTTTTCCACCTCGTCCACGGTGACACGGTTGAAGTCGCCGGGGATGGTGTGCTTCAGGCAGCTGGCTGCCACGGCAAACTCCAGCGCGGCCTGCTTGTCCTCGTAGTGGTTCAGACCGTAGATCAGGCCGCCGGCAAAGCTGTCGCCGCCGCCCACGCGGTCCACGATGTCCCGGATCTCATACTTTTTGGATACATAGAACTGCTTACCGTCGTTCAGGCAGGCGGCCCAGCCATTCCAGTCGGCGCTGTGGCTTTCACGCAGGGTGATGGCAATGAGCTTCATGTTGGGATAAGCTTCCAGCACTTTTTTGGACAGCTCCTGGTACTTGGCACGATCCAGCTCGCCGCCCTCTACATGCACATCCACTGTCACGCCCAGGGACTTCTGGCAGTCCTCCTCGTTGGCGATGGCCACATCCACATATTTGGCGAGCTCGCACATAACTTCGGGGGCGGACTTGCCGTACTTCCACAGGTTCTTGCGGTAGTTCAGGTCGCAGGAGACGGTGATGCCGCGCTTCTTGGCCTCCTTGACGCTCTCCAGGCTCAGCTGCATGGCGCTTTCAGAGATGGCGGGGGTGATGCCGGTGATGTGGAACCATTCCACGCCCTCAAAGGCCTTGTCCCAGTCGATGTCACCGGGCTTGGCAAGGGCGATGGAGGCGTACTCGCGGTCATAGACCACCTTGCTGGCGCGCTGGCTGGCGCCGGTCTCCAGATAGTAGATGCCCATACGGCCCTTGCCGCGCAGGATGCGGCTGGTGTCCACGCCGAAACGGCGCAGCTCGCCCACGCAGGCGTCGGCAATGGCGTTGTCAGGCAGCACGGTCAGATAAGCGGCGTCCATGCCGTAATTGGCAAGGGAAACAGCCACATTTGCCTCGCCGCCGCCGAAGGTGGCCTCCAGCACGGGAGACTGGAAAAAACGTTCCATGCCGGGGCTTTTCAGCCGCAGCATGATCTCGCCAAAAGTAAGTACTTTCATGGGGTAATCCTCCTTATTTCTGCAGCAGATGAACGGCAAAGCCGCCAATCTCGTCCTTCAGGTACACGGCCATCAGTTTGTCGCCTTTGTATTTTGCGGTGTTCATGTCCACGGCAAAGCCGTTTTTCTCCAGATGGGCAACGGCCCGGCCGATGTGGTTGGTGCGCACAGCCAGATGGCCGCTTTTGCCCAGATACATGCTCTTCATGACCTCGATGCCGCTGCCGGCGAAGGCGGAACTGTTTCCGTCCTTTACGCCGAAGCCAAACACCTTGTCGTAGCTGTCGGCCACCTCAAGGGCGGTGTCGCCGTCCGGAGTATTGATGCCCACATGGGCCACTTCAAAGCCAAGGCTGTTGGCCACGGCCTCACGGCACAGGGCAGTGATCTTGTCAAAATTGCCTGCGGCGATGTCCGCCTTGGTGCACACCCAGCTGCCGCCTACCGTGTGGATGAAGGGGGCGGCGGCATACTCGCCGATGTTCTGGGCGTTTACACCGCCGGTGGGGATGAACTTGATGCCGCCGAAGGGGGCGGACAGGTTCTTCATGGCGTTCAGACCGCCGTAAACGTTGGCGGGGAAGAACTTGATGACCTTTACGCCAAACTTCAGTGCGGCCATGATCTCGGTGGGGGTGACGCAGCCGGGGGTGACGGTGATGCCGTGCTCCACGCACCATGCCACCACTTCGGGGTCGAAGCCGGGGGAGACGATGAATTTGGCGCCCATGTCCACGGCCTTTTTGCACTGCTCCAGATCCAGAACGGTGCCGGCACCCACCAGCATATCGGGGCAGGCCTCGGCCACGGCCTTGATGGCCTCGGGGGCGGCGGCGGTACGGAAGGTGATCTCCATAACGTCGATGCCACCGGCGAGAAGGGCTTTGGCGGTGGAAACGGCGTCTTTCGCGTCGTCCAGTACCACCACGGGGACAACAGCGTTGTTGCCCAGACGTTCGATGTAGTTCATGCTTTCAGATCCTTTCATTTTTTGTTTTTTCCAAAGTTCAGGGCGAAGGCGGCAAAAGCGCGGATGGCGGACTTCATGCCGTCCTCGTCGATGCGGAAGTCGTTGCGGTGGGCCAGGGCGGTGCAGCCCATAGCTTCATTGCGGGTGCCGAAGCGGAAAATCAGGCCAGGAGCTTTTCTCAGATACCAGGCAAAATCCTCCGAGGTCATGCGGGCAGGCATTTCCTGCACGGGAACGTCGCCCAGAGCGGTGACAGCATCCACGAGCTGCTGGTTCAGAGCGGGGTCGTTGTATACCGGGTAGGTGCTGATATGCCAGTCCACCTGTGCCGTTCCGCCCCGGGAGGCGGCGATCTCGTCGGCCAGACAGACGGCCTGCTTGTGCACGCGCTCGGCGAAGTCCAGATCATAGAAGCGGAAGGAAATATCCATCTCGCAGTGGTCGGCAATGACGTTGTGGGCGTGACCGCCCTCGAAACGGCCCACGGACCAGATAAAGGGCTTTCCGGCGGCCTCCTGTTCCACCAGAGGGCGCATCCGGGCGTAGAACTCTGCGGCCATGGCGATGGCGTCAATGCCCCCCTGGGGCAGGGCGGCGTGGGCGGTACGGCCCAGGAACGTCACTCTGAGGGGGATACAGGCGGCCATATAATCACCCGGGCAGACGCCGATGATTCCGGTCTCCAGCGTGTTTTCGCAGTGGGTGCAGATGATGGCGTCCACGCCGTCCATCACACCGTTCTCTACCATCATCCTGGCACCGCTGATCGCGCCCTCTTCGCTGGGCTGGAACACAAGGCGCACGTTGCAGGCAAGCTCGGCCTCGTGCGCCTTGAGTATTTTGGCCGCACACAGAAGAATGGCGGTGTGAGAATCGTGGCCGCAGGCGTGCATCTGTCCGTCGATCTTGGAGGCGTAGGGCAGATCGGTCTTCTCCTGCACGGGCAGGGCATCCATGTCGGCACGAATGGCCAGAGTGGGGCGGTCACTGTCACCGGTACCCAGATAGCCAACCACAGAACCCTTGCCGTATTTTGTGGTGTGGGGGATGCCCATTTGCTCCAGCTGGCTGCAGACAAAGTCCACGGTGCGGTCCAGCTCGAAGCCCACCTCGGGATATTCGTGGATGGTGCGTCGGGCGCTTACGGCGTATTGAAAGAGTGCCTCGGAAAGGGTGGTCATACTTCTTTCTCCTTTTCGATCATATCGGGCAGGGCAGAGGGGAGAAATTTGTGCTCCATGAGGGAGAGCATGGTGTGGCTTTTAACGACCCCCAGCTGCCGCTTCAGGTGCAGCAGCTTATTCTCCAGACCTTCCACATCTTTGGCGCAGACCTTCAGCAGGTAGTCGTACTCTCCGGTCACGGCATAGCATTCCAGAATATCCGGATCGCTTTGGATATACTTTGCCAGCTTGTCCACAGAAGAGTTGGGCTGCACCACCACAAGAATAAAGGCCTGAATGGGCTTGCCGGCCATCTTGTTGTCCACCAGAATGGTGAACTGCCGGATGATGCCCCGTTGGGTCAGCTTCGAGATCCGTTTGTTAATGGCAGGGATGGAGAGATTTACCTTCTGGGTGATTTCCGTTGCGGTGACGTTGGAGTTTTCTGACAGAATGTTCAGAAGCTTGGCATCGATACCGTCCATAACGTGACATCTCCTTTTTTGAAATTTAATTATTTGATTTTATATTATAGTTTTCTTTATTTATTGCAAGTATATTGTGAATAATTGATTAAAAATAAATAATACAACAAATGTAGTTTTAGATTTGCGCAAGAAACGAAGGGGAGAAGACGGAATGGACGGTTTTCGTCCGGGGCGTGAATTTTTACAGGAGAAATAAATTAATTAAGTTTTGCTCTTGTTTTGGGTGAAAAGTTGAAATGCAGCAGAAGAAAAGTTAAAATACTATCAAAATAGAACAAGGAGGCAATTTTAATGAAAGCACTGTCTGCTCTGACCCGGACGGTTACCCCGTCCCCCATCCGGCAGATGTTCAACCGGGCCATTGGTATGGAGGATGTGGTGAGCTTCACCGTGGGCGAGCCCGACTTCTTTACTCCGAACCATGTTGTGGAGGCAGCGGTGGAGGCCCTGCGGGCCGGGGAGCACAAATATACTCCCAACGCCGGCATCCTGCCCCTGCGTGAGGCGATCTGCCGAGTGACTGAGAAGTCCCACGGACTTGCCTATGATCCCCAGACTCAGGCCATTGTTACCGCCGGCGGTATGGAGGCACTGATGCTGTCCATGCTGACCATTATCGAGCAGGGGGACGAGTGGATCCTCAGCGATCCCTGCTGGACCAACTACTCCCGCCAGGTGATCATCTCCGGCGGCACGCCCAAGTTTGTGAGCGTCTGTGCAGAGGATAACTTCCACTTTGATCCTGCCGCGCTGGAGGCCGCAATCACCGAGCGCACCAAGGGCTTTATCATCAACTCCCCCTCCAACCCCACCGGAGGCGTGGCGGACGAGGAGCGCCTGCGTGCTCTGGCGGACATTGCCATTCGTCATGACCTGTATGTCATCTCGGACGAAGTGTACTGCAACCTGCTCTATGACGGAGTCAAAGCCCCCAGCATTGCCACCCTGCCCGGCATGGCTGAGCGGACTGTCATTGTCAACAGCTTCTCCAAAAGCTATGCAATGACGGGCTGGCGTGTGGGTTACGCTCTGGGCCCGGAGGAGATCATCAAAAATATGGTCAAGCTGCAGGAGAATGTGGCGGCCTGCGTCAATTCTGCGGCCCAGTATGCTGCCATCGCAGCTCTGGAGGGCACTCAGGAGCCCCTGCGGCAGATGGTGGAAAGCTATTCCCGCCGCCGTCAGCTGGTGGTGGAGGGCTTCAAGTCTGTTCCCGGTCTGACCTGCCACGCACCTCAGGGCGCGTTCTACGCGCTGCTGGACATCAGCAGGACCGGTATGAACGCCACCGACTTTGCTATGGAGCTGCTGGAGCAGGAGCGGGTGATCGTGGTGCCCGGCGATGCTTTCGGACAGGGCAGCAGCTGCTATGTGCGCCTGTCCTTTGCCACTTCCGACGAGAATATCAAAAAGGGTATTGCCCGCATTGGAGCGTACATGACCCGGAAACTGGGCTGAAGCCGTTGCCTGTCTCTGATTTGAACAATGAAGAAAAGACTTCCGGTCAAATGACCGGAAGTCTTTTCTTTGTATCGAAGCGATAAATAAGCTGTCTGTTGCCGGGTTCTCGCCAAAAACCAAATCACGACCCGGCGCAGCGGTTGTGATTTGGAAAGGAGGAGCGAGGCAGCGGGCAGATGACGTTATTTTCTGTTGGAATAAAATGACGTCGGAGCAAAGTTTGCTTTGCTCCGACGTGGTGTGGGTAAAGGGACTCGAACCCTTACGCCGCAAGGCATTGGAACCTAAATCCAAGGCGTCTGCCAATTCCGCCATACCCACATGTTCACCTGCTTGGATCCGGGGCGAGAAAAGCGCGTATCTGTCGCTTCTCATATGTCCCTGTTTCCATGATATGATACACAGCTTTGGTTCAAAAGTCAACCTCGCTGTGTCAGAGTACAGGCACAGGCAATATGTCCTGCGGCAAGTTGGGTTGGAATAAAGTTTCATGTTGCAAAAGAGCGAAAATGTAATTATAATATAGGAAATACCACGAAAACCGATGATGGATTTTTGCGCAGCGCAAAATTTAAAAAGCTGCGTTTTCTGACTGTGCAGCCCGTGTACCGGGACCGACAGAGCATGAACCTTCAGCTGATGGAACAGGGGTGCAGAGATGAAGATATTGGTGGTCTGCCAGCACTACTGGCCGGAACCTTATCCGCTGCAGGATATTTGTGAAGAACTTGTTGTGCGCGGGCATGAAGTGCATGTGGTAACAGGTGTTCCCAACTATCCTATGGGTATTATTTACCCGGAGTACGCAAAGGGAAAAAACCGTTGCCAGGTCCACAACGGCGTGAGCATAAAGAGGACCTTTACCATCGGACGGCGCAAAAATGTGCTGTTCCGCATTCTGAATTACTGCAGCTATGCGATTTCTTCCTGCGTACATATAAGCAGGATGAAAGAGGAGTATGATGTGGTATTTGCCTGCCAGACCTCTCCGGTCATCATGTCGGCTGCGGCGTTGAAATATGCCGGCAAGCACGGGAAAAAGTCGGTTCTGTACTGCATGGACCTGTGGCCTGCCAGCCTGACAGTGGGTGGGATCAGGGAGGACGGACTGATCTATCGTATCCTTGGCTGGGCCTCCAAGCAGATCTATACCCGTGCAGACCGCATCCTTATCACATCGGAAATGTTTCGGGAGTATATGAACCGGGAGTTCGGGATCGTAAACGAGAAGATCGATTATCTGCCCCAGCATGCCGACTCTGTTTTTCAGTATGAACCCATGGCGGAAGAAAAAGATACCGTGGATCTGATGTTTGCCGGCAATGTCGGAAAAGCGCAGAGCATCGACACCATCCTGCGTGCGGCCAAGCTGCTGGAGCAGCACAGGGAACTGCGCTGGCATATTGTGGGCGATGGTTCCGAACTGGAAAGCTGCCGGAAGCTGGCCCAGCGGCTGCAGCTGGAGAACGTTTTGTTCCATGGACGCAGACCCCAGGAGGAAATGCCGGACTGTTATGCACTGGCGGACGCCATGCTGATCACCCTTACAGGGGATCCGTATATTTCCCATACCCTGCCCAGAAAGGTCCAGACCTATATGGCTGCAGGCAAACCGATCGTTGGTGCGGCCAACGGCGAGATACCCAAAACCATTGCTAAGTGCGGCTGCGGCTATTGCGGCCCGGCGGAAGATCCGCAGGGACTGGCCGATGCGGTGCTGGAGTTCCTGAACTGTGAGGATAAGGCGCGGCTGGGACGCAATGCCCGGCGGTATTATGAGGAAAACTTCACCCGCAGCGAATTTATGGACAGAATAGAAAAGGAGCTGCTCGAGGCCGCCGGCTGTGCGGCATCTCGGTCAGTGCAGCATGCATGAAAGTATTTGTGATCAATTCGGTCTTCGGGATCCGCAGCACAGGCAGGATCTGCGGGGATATTGCAGCACAGCTGCATGAATGCGGCCATGAGTGCAGGAGCGCTTATGGCCGCGCGCACGTGCCGGAGCAATATAAACAATATGCGGTTTCTGTGGGCAGCAGGGCCGGCGTTGTCATGCATGCTCTTTGTGCCAGAATATTTGACACGGCGGGACTTGGAAGCAGAAGAGCCACCCGAAAGCTTGTGGAGCAGATCCGGGAGTATGACCCGGACATTATCCATCTGCACAACCTGCACGGGTATTACCTGAATGTCAAAATACTGTTTGATTATTTGAAAGAAGCGGACAAGCCCGTGGTTTGGACCCTCCACGACTGCTGGTCGTTTACGGGGCACTGTGCTCATTTTGCGGCGGCGGACTGTGGAAAATGGCGGACGCAATGTGGGGATTGTCCTTTGAAAACACGATACCCGGCGAGCCTTGTCATGGATCGGAGTGCGAAAAACTTCCAAGAGAAGCGGGCGGCATTTACCGGGGTGAAAAATCTGACTCTGGTTTCTCCGTCGCGGTGGCTGGCGGAACTGGCAGGGAAGTCTTTCTTGAGTGAATATCCTGTGCGCGTTATTCCCAACGGAATCGATACGGATATATTTAAACCCACACCGGGAGAGATGCGTCAGAGATATCATCTGGAAGACAAAAAAATCGTTATGGGGGCGGCCAGCGCCTGGGATGAGAGCAAGGGACTGTCCGACCTGCTGCGTCTGGCGCAGATGCTTCCTGAAGAATATGCTGTTGTTCTGGTGGGGCTGACACACAAACAGAGGCGGAGGCTGCCTGCCAATGTAACCGGTATCGACTGTACGGACAGCCCCCGGACGCTGGCGCAGTTATATACGGCGGCGGATGTGTTTGTCAATCCCACCTATGAGGACACTTATCCCACCGTCAATTTGGAGGCACAGGCCTGCGGGACGCCGGTGATCACCTATCGGACCGGCGGCAGCCCCGAGAGCGTTCCGGAGCAGAACGTGGTGGAAACGGGCGATGTTCACGCCCTTGCGGAAAAAATTCTGTCCGGAACAGCCGGATGCAGCAAAGATACGGATTGTCGCCGGGAACAGATGGCGGAACGTTATATTGCGCTTTACCATAAGATGCTGGAATCAAAAACAGACTGATATGATAGGGTGAACGAAATGGGCAACGTTGTTCTGTGCATGGGCGTGCTGCTTGCTGTGGGGCTGGTATATCTGCTGCGCAAGCAGTTTGCCATGGCGGCATTCAACCTGCTTTGGGCCGTGGTCATATTTTTGACCAGGGTGGAGCTTGGCCTGCAGTCATACAACAAGACCTTTTCCCTGCTGCTTCTCATGATCCTGCTGGTCAATGTGGGGCATGCCCTGAGCAGGTGGGAACTGCCCGCCCCGCTGCGGCGCAGCAGACCGCAGGTTGAGCGTACCTTTAACCAGCCGCTGCTGCTGGGACTTCAGCTGTTCACGTTTATTCTGCTTTTGGTGTATGCATGCAAAACGCTGATGGAGTTTGGTCTGGACCTGGCAGCCATTCGGGGCGGAAATAACACCTTCAATGAAACCGGCGTGTTTGGCAGTTTGCTTGATACGATCTTTTTTTATGGTGTGGCGATTCCACTGCTCTATACACAGGCGCTGGTGCTGGCCTATAACCTCAGCCAGAGCATCAAAACGTCAAAGATAGCATACGTGCTGCTGGCGGCCAATATGGTCGTGCAGTTGATCACCACCGGCGGCGGCAGAAATATATTTTTGCGCATTGCGCTGTTCTTTGCGGCGGCTTTTGTGTGGCGGATGCACAGCTGCGGCCTGTTCCGGGGCGGCCAGCTGAAGTATCTGGTGTTGGGTATAGGCATGCTGGCGGTGCTGCTTTTGATGATGGAAGCGCTTACCGCGGCCAGAAATACAACGGGCATCACATTCTTTCAGCAGGCAGTTCGGTATGTGCGCGGCTCTTTGGCGCATATGCAGTATCGTCTGCCGAGCATTCCGGAGCATGAAAACTACTGGGGCTATGTTGCCTACGGCGGCTTCCTGTACTACCCGGTGAAGCTGCTTTCCCTTCTGACACAGATGGATATACCCACATCCAATGAGATCATGTTTTATCTGCAGGAATACCGCAGACTGGAGCTTGGCAATGAGCTGATCTACTACAATGCTTTGGTGCCCAATGTGTTTTACTATTATTTTGACAGCGGGTATCTTGGCGCGGCGCTGTTTCCGGCGATCCTGGGCTTTGCGGCGGGAAAAGGGGAAAAAGCCTGTAAAAATCCGTCTTTTTTGCGCTTTTTGCTCTGGGCCACCTGCGTGTACGCCATCGTTTATTCGCCTATCGACAGTGTGCTGTGGGCGTTCCGCTATCCCACAGCGCTGATTTACTGCTTCCTGTTGAAGGACGCTATGTATTACAGGGGAACGCCCGCCTATAAGAAGTGGGCGCAATGGATGAAAGCGAAACTCACAAAAAAGGAAGGTAAGCGGGTATCTTGCCGCAGGACAGAGGGGGATCTATGAGTCCAACAATAAGCGTCATTGTCCCGGTATATAAAGTGGAGCCCCTGCTCGATCGCTGCGTGGATTCCATTCTGCGCCAGAGCTACGGAGATCTGGAGGTCATTCTGGTGGATGACGGAAGTCCGGACCGCTGTGGTGCGATCTGTGATGAATATGCCTCAAAAGATCCCAGAGTTCGGGTGATACACCAGAAAAATTCCGGCGTGGCCAGCGCAAGAAACGCGGGGCTGGCCATTGCCGGCGGCGAGTATATTGGATTTGTGGACGGCGATGACCGCATTCATCCCGATATGTACCGGACGCTGTTGGAGTGTGTTCGGCGGGAAAATGCGGATATCGCTGTTTGCGGAAGATTTCTGGAAACGAACCACGGCGTTCGGGGAACAATGTTTATCTCTGCGGAACAGCAGGTGCTGGACAGTCAGCAGGCCTGCAGGAAGCTGCTGCTGAGTGAAGGACTGGACAGTGCCAGCTGGGACAAGCTGTACCGCAGAGAACTGTGGGACGGCGTGCAATACCCGGCTTATTATATTTCCGAGGATGTGCCGGTGACGGCGCAGCTGCTGCTGCGCGCCGGTCGGATCGTACACTGCGGAAAACCGCTGTATTACTATAACCAGCGGGAGGGCAGCCGGTCACGGAGCATCTATCAGGAGAAGAATCTGGGCCTGTACTATTTTTTCAAAGAAGCCGGAGAAAAGATCGCCGGGCAGTTTCCCCGGCTGCAGGAAGAAAGCCAGTACTTCTTTTTCAAAAACTTCCTGGTCCTGCTGTTTCAGTATGCTGACGCGGGGAACAAAGGGCCTGTTGGAAAAGAACTGTATCGGTGCCTGAGAGATAATATCGGGCCGATCATGCGCAATAGATTCCTGAAAAAAACATATAAGGCCTTTGCTCTGGCGGCCTGCTGCCGAATGGACCGGCCGGCGGTTTTTATAGCAAAAGTCATGGGAGTAAGGGAAAACAGACACTGAATGGGAGCAGATGGGGAATATGAATGAACTGCAGAGCAAAGCGCTGGATCTGCTGAAGTGCTTCATAGAGACCTGTGACCGGTTGGAACTGAACTACTATCTGGTATGTGGTTCGGCACTGGGGGCTGTAAAGTATAGCGGCTTTATCCCATGGGACGATGATATCGATGTGGGGATGCTGCGGGCGGACTATGAGCGTTTTCTAAAACAGGCGCCTGCCTGCCTGCCGGAGCACTATTTCCTCCAGAACTATCGGACCGACCCCGCTTTTCCACATCCGTTCAGCAAACTGCGGGATTCCAAAACCACTTTTATTGAGGCGGGAAAGGCGCATCTGCCCATCAATCACGGCATTTATATTGATATTTTTCCTCTGGACGGCTACCCCAAAACAGAGAAGGAGCAGCGGCGGCTGGAGTGGCACAAGCGCATATCCTCCTGGCAGTGGGGCTGTGCTCTGGAAGGAAAACGCAGCGGCGTATCTGCCATTCACTGCACCTTTTTCCGTATGATCGGCTGCAGAAAGCGGACTGCCAAGCTGCTGGAAAAACACGAGCGGATCATAAGTGCCTATCCGACTGACGGCTCCGACATATGGTGCAACCACGGAAATTGGCAGGAGAAGCTGGAGTACGCGCCAAAGGAACAGTATGGCGAGGGTACATTTGCGCTGTTTGAGGGTCTTCGGGTGAGGATCCCGGAGCAGTACGATGCCTATCTGACGCAGAAATATGGAGATTGGCGCTCGGACCCTCCGGTGGAAAAGCAGAGGACGCACCATATCACCACCATTTGCGATCCCAACAGACCCTATACCCATTATTTGCGCACAGCAGAGAAGTAAAAGCCGGGGCTGCCGGTAAAGGAGGTCGCCGTATGCTCGGGAAGATCAAAACACGGTTGAGAAAAATAGTGTTGGGCGAGAAGCATTCCTCTCAGGCGTATGTGAACTATCTGCGCGCAAAGGGCATGCAGATCGGGGAGGATGTAAAGTTCTATTCTCCAAGCACAACGATCGTGGATGAACAGTATCCCTGGATGATCACCATTGGCGATCATGTTCGCATTACCCACGGTGTGGCGCTGCTGACGCACGATTATTCCTGGTCTGTGCTGAAGCGGTTTGACCCTCCGCGAGGGCAGGAGGGTGCCGTTCTGGGCGCCAGTGGTCACATCAGCATCGGCAATAACGTTTTCATTGGAACGAATACTGTGGTCATGCGAAATGTGACCATCGGCAGTAATGTGATCATCGGCGCTGGCAGTGTAGTGACCGGGGACTGCGAGGACAACGGTGTTTATGCGGGTAATCCGGCGAAAAAAGTAATGGATCTGGACCGGTTCTACCAAAAAAGAGAGCAGGCCCAGCTTGAGGAAGCGGTCCGGCTGGCCAACAGTTATTATGAGCGCTTTGGGAAAAGGCCGGAAGAAGAAGTGTTCCACGAGTACTTTATGCTGTTTTCGGACGTGGAACAGGCGGAAAGATCCGCGGTTTTTTCCGAGAAAATGAAAAAATGTGACAATGGGCAGCAGTCAGCGGCCTACCTCAGACAGAATCCGCCCCGGTTTAAAGACTACGATGCGTTCTGGGAGTATTGTATTGAGAACAAATAACGCCTCATGGAGATTTTGCCATGAATAAAGCGGTAAAAAATACATTTTGGATCGTTGCCTGCAAGGTCCTCCAGATGATCCTGAGTCTGGTGGTTTCCATGCTGACGGCCCGGTATCTTGGGCCGGCCAACTACGGTCTGATCAATTATGCGGCCTCCATCACGGCGTTTGTGGTGCCGGTCATGCAGCTGGGGCTGCGGTCCACACTGGTACAGGAACTGGTCAACGCTCCGGAGGAGGAAGGGAAGATCCTCGGCACAGCTGTGATGCTCAATCTGGTCAGCGCGCTGTGCTGTGTGGTGGGCATCGTTTCCGTTGTGTCCGTAGTGAATGCCGGAGAGCAGCAGACCATCCTGATTTGCGGACTGTACAGTATTTCCCTGCTGTTTCAGGCTGTGGAGATCATTCAATACTGGTTTCAGGCCAAACTGCTGTCCAAGTATCCCTCCATGGCCATGCTGGCCTCCTATATTCTGGTTTCCGGGTATAAGATCTGGCTGCTGGCGGCCGGAAAAAGCGTCTGCTGGTTTGCGCTTTCTCAGGCGCTGGATGCCTGCCTTATCTCCGGGGCACTGCTTGTTTGTTACAAAAAAACCGGCAGCCGGAGGCTGGAGGTGTCTGCCGGTCTGGGGCGCAGAATGCTGTCCAAGAGCCGGTATTATATCGTTTCCGGTTTGATGGTGAATGTGTTTCAGCTGACCGACAGAGTGATGCTGAAGGTGATGATCGGCAACGAGGTGACGGGCTACTACTCCGCGGCGGTGGCCTGCGCCGGCATATCCAGCTTTGTCTTTCTGGCCGTTATCGATTCGGCCAGACCGGGGATCCTGCGCAGCAAGATGCAGGATCAGGGGCGGTTTGAACAGTCTGTGTCCGACCTGTACAGCATCGTGCTTTATCTGTCTTTGGTACAGAGCATAGCCATTACGCTGCTGGCAAAGTATCTGGTTCCTTTCCTGTATGGGGCCGCCTATTTGCAGACGGTCCCGGTGCTGCGGCTGGTGGTGTGGTATACCACATTTGCCTATGTGGGAACCGTGCGCAACATCTGGATCCTCGCCGAAGGCAAGCAGCATCTGCTATGGAGGATCAATCTGTTTGGCGCACTGACCAATCTTGTGCTGAACCTGCTCCTGATCCCGCACTGGGGCATGATGGGTGCGGCGGCCGCATCTCTGGTTACGCAGATGGCCGCCAATGTGCTGCTCAGTGAGCTGATGCCGCAGATCCGCTTCAATAACCGGCTGCTGGTCCGGGGTCTCGACCCGAGGCGGCTGTGGGGGCTGATGGGACAGCTGCGGCGTTCCAAAAACTGAGCCCGGACACAGGAAAAAGTGTATAGTACGATAAACCGGCCTGCCGACTGTGTGATACAGGGGCAGGCCGGTTATACGTTGCGGCGGGAAATGAAAAAGCAAATAAAAAATACAACCCTGATGCCTGAAAAACCGTGAAAAATCAAAGCGTTGAGGAGGGCGGACCTCTTGAAAAAAACAGGATAATATGCTACATTTAACTTAACGTGGCGTACTGTGCATTTTGCAGAAGGATACATCTTCCTTTCTTTTGACGCCTGCCCGCAACCGTAGACATGGCAATTTGACCAGAAGTTTTGCGCCGGAACGGCGGTGGCGGCATAGTAAGTATCCGTGTTTGTGTGCTGTGCAAGAGGTGAGGCAAATGAAATCTATGTTCAAACGTGTGTTTTCGCTGCTTTTGGTGCTGGTCTTATTTATAGGACTTTTGCCTGTGCAGGTCTTTGCTGCTCAGGAGGAAGGTGCCGGCCCCGATCAGCAAGCGGACATTACCGGTGCGTTGACCCTGCAGCCCGAGAGCGGCTCTGAACAGCCTGAGCAGCAGGAAGAGTTCCAGACTGCACAGGGGCAGGATGATGGATCCGACGGGCAGACCGTGTTGGAGCAGGTCCAGCAGGATATTGACACGATCCTTGTTACATATCTGGGCACTGTCTCTGCCGCTCCGGAACAGATCGATGCCGCGGTGGCTGAAATGGACTGGGAGACGGTCCAGACCGCCCGGTGGGAGATCATGCTGCTGGAGGAATCCGACCGGGTCGCCCAGCTGACCGAGGATGAGCTGCAGATCCTGGTGGAACACAACACCGTCCTGACAGCCTTTTCCGATGCGCTGGCGGAAAACGCGGGAGACGCTGTGACTACCTTTGCGTCCAAGACCGTCACCGTTCTGGACGGCAAGGTCTCTATTACCGATTCCGCCGGCAACGGTTCGCAGTCCAACGGCACAGTGACCATCAAAGCAAGCGGCAGCCTTTTTAGCAAGGCTACCAACAATATTACGGTCACCAACGAATCTGGAAGTCAGGCTAAACTGCAGTTTGACTATGCTGCTTCGACCTACAATTCCTTTAAAGTTGCAGGTGCCGCAGCAAACGCTTCCGGCACCTGGTCCGGTCTGTTGGATGCGGGGGCCTCGGTGGCGCTGACATTGGAGTCAAACAGCGGTCTGAGCAACCGCACCGCCACACTGACGCTGAGCAACTTCAGCCTGACGGCTGCGGCGGCGCAGTCCAATGTTACGTTCTACTATGACGGTGCGCTTGGCTCGGTCACGGTGGGCGGCGCGGCCATAGAGAACGGCACCACGCAGAAGATCAGCCTGAGCGATGGTGCGGCTCTGGTGGCAACAGCAAACAGCGGTGTGCGTTTCCTTGGCTGGATCGATGAAAAGGATGGACTGGTTCTGTCTACGGCCACGTCCTATACGCTGACGCCCACAGAGGATATGGCGGTCAGGGCCGTGTTCGTGGGTCCGGACTCCAAACCCTGGTTCGGTGTGGGCGGTGCAACGCAAAAGTCCCAGGACTCCGGCCTGTTGGGGATGACAAAGATCTATTACTACACGGTGGGAGTCTCCAGCCTGTTTGACGATTTGAATGCCGCGGCACAAGCGGCGGCAGCGTCTGCATCTCAAAAGACAGTCGTTCTGATGAACGACGGTACGCTGCCTGCGGGGGACCACACGATCCCTGCCGGCGTGACCCTGCTTGTTCCCTTTGATAGTACAAACACCATGTTTACCACCCAGGCGACAAGCATATCCTATAATGATTATGCCCAGCCTACCGCTTACCGTAACCTGACGCTGGCGCCGGGTGCAAAACTGAACGTCAACGGTGCCATCAGCGTCTCTGCCAAGCACTGCTATGCCAACGGCAGCAAGCTCAACGGCGGCTCTCCCACCGGAAATGTGGGCTTTATAACGATGGAGAGCGGCAGCAATATCACCGTGAACAACGGCGGTGCGCTGTACGCCTATGGCTTTATCACGGGCGATGGCAGCGTGGTTGCCAACGACGGAGCCACGGTGTATGAAAACTTTCAGATCATGGACTTCCGCGGCGGCACCCAGAGTACCGACATGGATAACGGCGTGTTCCCCCTGTCCCAGTACTATATCCAGAATATCGAAGTGCCCCTGACCCTCCACTGCGGAGCGACGGAATACAGCTACACCACCATTTATATGTCCAATTCCGATTTTGGCTCTGCAGTGGCGTTTATAGGCAAAAGCGGCTGTATGTTCAACATGGCGGATGGCTATGTTGTAAAACGCTATGATGGAACCACGGATCGCCTGATCGTGGAGGCCCACGGAACGATGACCATGTCTCCCATCAGCATGAGCGTTGGCACCAGCTCCATTAACTCCAAAAACTACGAGCTGCCCATCAACAGCAATATTACAGTTCGGGTCTGCGGCGGAAACACCATTTCCGTTGCGCAGGACCTTGCCCTGCTGCCCGGCGTACAGATTATCGTGGAGGAAGATGCCACATGTAAGCTGAACTCCGGAGTCAGCCTCTATGCCTATGACGCAGATGACTGGGGCGGTTTTGCGAGTCCCGGCAACAAAGCATTTATTCCGGTGACCTATGCCCCCGGCAGAACCTATACCCGCACCGAGGCGGATCTGGTGGATGTGGATGTACGGGTGGACGGCCTTATGGATGCCAGTGCTGGCTATGTTTACACCACCGCCGGCGGCGCCAATGTACATACCTCGGGCGGCGGCAAGCTGATCATCAAGCCCGGCACCCAGACCGTTACCTATCAGTTGGTCCAGAACACGGGATACACGCAAATTCCCATTACCTCCGCCAAACTGAAAAATGCCGACGGAACATTTTTCCAATCCACCGGCCCGGTCAGTGTCTATTCCTATGCCGATGGATTCTGGACCAAAAAGTGCGTGGAGTGTGCATACAACAGGACTACCACGCAGACACCCACCTGTACCCAGACCGGTTTGGAGACACTGACCTGTCCGGACTGCGGACATACGGACACCGCGGTGCTGGCTGCCCTTGACCACGATCCCGTGCAGCACGAGGGTAAGGCGGCCACCTGCCTGGAAGAGGGCTGGAAAGCCTACGAAACCTGTACCCGCTGCGACTACACCACCTACGAGGTGATCGACGCCCTTGGCCACGATCCCGTGCAGCACGAAGGCAAGGCGGCCACCTGTCTGGAAGAGGGCTGGAAAGCCTACGAGACCTGTACCCGTTGCGACTACACCACCTACGAGGTGATCGATGCCCTTGACCATGACCCCGTACAGCACGAAGGCAAGGCGGCCACCTGTCTGGAAGAAGGCTGGAAGGCCTACGAGACCTGTACCCGCTGCGACTACACCACCTACGAGGTGATCGACGCTCTTGGCCACGATCCCGTACAGCACGATGGCAAGGCGGCCACCTGTCTGGAAGCGGGCTGGAAGGCCTACGAGACCTGCAGCCGCTGCTACTACACCAACTCAGAGGTGATCGACGCTCTTGGCCACGATCCCGTGCAGCACGAGGGCAAGGCGGCCACCTGTCTTGATGCCGGCTGGAAAGCCTACGAAACCTGTACCCGATGCGACTACACCACCTACGAGGTG
>JAGAMC010000035.1 GCA_017624915.1 Oscillospiraceae bacterium
AGAGCAGAGGACTGAAAATCCTCGTGTCGTTGGTTCGATTCCGACCGGAGGCACCAACAAAAAGTCCTTGAGAGTTCTTCCCTCTCAAGGCACCATGCGAGTGTAGCTCATCTGGTAGAGCGCCACCTTGCCAAGGTGGAGGTAGCGAGTTCGAGCCTCGTCACTCGCTCCATTTTTTTGGAGCGTATCAACGCTCCGATTTGGTGCCATAGCCAAGTGGTAAGGCAGAGCTCTGCAAAAGCTCCACCCCCAGTTCAAATCTGGGTGGCACCTCCAGTAAGATCCCGCAGCCCACCGGCTGCGGGATTTTTTTGTTTTTTCCTTAAAATCAGTTGCCACAAACAAAATGCCGTGCTAAAATACCAAATTGTGTGTTTATGAACTACTTTCAAAAGGAGCTGCTCCTATGACCGGACACCATCACGGGGGCGCGGGCTTTTCCGCCGGCGCCCTGAAGCACGGCTGGCACCTCCCCCATCTGAATTTCCACTGGGATGTACTGGAAAGGCTGCTGTCCTTTTTCAAGGGCAACGCGGTTATGACCATCGCCCTGTGTGCCGCTCTGGCCACCACCGCGGCAGTGCCCGTGGACAGCCAATACGCGGGCTATTTTGACCTCAAAACGCTCTCCTGCCTGTTCTGCGTGCTGGCCGTGGTCTGCGCCCTGAAAAACGTGCGGTTTTTCTACATTCTGGCCGAGCAGGTGGTGCGCTGCTTCAAAAATGCCCGGATGAGCGTGCTGGCGCTGGTGTACATCACGTTTATCGGCTCCATGCTCATTGCCAATGACATGGCGCTGCTCACCTTCCTGCCCCTTGGCTACTTCGTGCTGTCCACCACCGGGAAGGAAAAATACATGGCAGTTACCTTTATTCTGCAGAACATTGCTGCCAATCTGGGCGGTATGCTGACCCCCTTCGGCAACCCCCAGAACCTGTACCTCTACACCAAATTCAACATCCCCGCAGGGGAGTTTATGTCCATCATGCTGGCCCCCTTCCTGCTGTCTGTGGCGCTGATCACCGCGTGCTGCATCGTCTTTGTCAGACCTGATCCGCTTCAGGTGGAAAAGAGAGCGGTGTCCCTGCCAGTGGCCAGAACCGCCCTGTACCTTGCTCTGTTTGCCCTGTCCATCGCCATCGTGTTCCGGGGTATTCCCTACTGGATCGGTCTTGTTGTGATCCCCCTGGTGCTGTTCTTCGCTGACAGATCCGCGCTGAAAATGGTGGACTATCCCCTGCTGCTGACCTTTGTGTTCTTTTTCATCTTTGCCGGCAACATGGCCCGCATCGATGCGGTCCGGTTCGTTCTGTCCTCCCTGCTTGATAAAAGCACCCTGCTGTTCAGCGTCATCTCCTGCCAGTTCATCAGCAATGTGCCTTCCGCCATCCTCCTGTCCCAGTTCACCGGCAACTATGCCGACCTGCTGGTCGGCGTGAATATCGGCGGCACGGGGACTCTGCTGGCCTCGCTGGCAAGCCTGATCACCTTCAGCCAGTATACCCGCCATAACCCGGGCAGGGCCGGGTACTATATCAAGCTGTTCTCCCTGTTCAACTTCGCATTTCTTTTTATTCTGACCGGCTTTATGCTGCTGCTCAAGCTGTTCTGACATTTCAGGCGGATCTCCATCAGGAGGTCCGCCTTTTCCCTTCGTTGACAAACCTCATCTGCTACATTAAAATAAAAGCATCATTTGAAAGGGGGTTCTGCCATGGACCGCAAGGCCCGCTCCCGCCTGTGGGTGGGACTGCTGTGCTTTTTCCTGCCCGCTGTGATATTTCTGACCATCTGTGCCGCCATGGGCTTTGCCCCCTTCGGGGACAGCTCTATTCTGATTTTTGACCTGTCAGACCAGTATGTGGAATTTCTGTGTGCGCTGAAGCACGGGGATGTTTTCTTCTCCTGGAATACCGCTCTGGGCGGCAGCTATATCGGAACATTTTCCTACTATGTCTCCAGTCCCTTCAGCCTGCTGAGCCTGCTGTGCCCGGATGAGAAGATGCCCATTGCGGTGGTGTTTATCATCGCCCTGAAGCTGGCCTGCGCAGGTTTCACCTTTTCCCTGCTGCTGCGCCGCAGGACAGGTCGGTATGATCTGACGACAGCTGCCTTTGCCCTGTGTTATGCTCTCATGTCCTACAACATGGCCTACGCCATGTCCTTCATGTGGCTGGACGGTGTGCTGTGGCTGCCTGTACTGCTTATAGGCGTTGAAGACCTTGCACAGGGCCGGCGCAGCTGGACGCTGTTGTTCGGTCTGGTCGTCAGCTTTCTTTCCAGCTGGTATATCTCCTATATGACTGGCATATTCTGTGTTCTATATCTTCTCTGGCTGTGCGGATGTAAAGTATATTCCATTGTCAGCTCCTTTAAGCTTCTTGTACGCCTTGCCCTCTGGGCGGGACTTGCACTGCTGCTCACCGCATGGCTTTGGCTGCCTACCGCCCTCTCCATGCTGTCCGGAAAGCTTGCCTCAGACGCGGGTTCCCTCTCCTTTGGCTTCAACTGGCCCATTACAACGCTGCTGTACAAGCTCTTTGTCCCCGGCGCATATGATTCGGTGACCTATACCGGTTCGGCATTTATGTACTGCTCCCTCCCTGCCGTCCTTCTGGCAGCCGCCTGGTTCTTCCTGCCCGGCATCCCCCGCAGGACAAAAGTCTCCACCGTTTACATGGGCGGTGTGCTGCTGCTGTGCCTGTGGATCGCGCCTCTGGACATGGTGTGGCATCTGTTCCAGTATCCCAACAGCTTCCCCGGCCGCTGGTCCTTTGCGGTGTCCTGCTTCATCCTCCTGCTGGGGTATGACAGTCTGCTGCAGCTGCTCCCATATGTAAAGGAGTTTCGCTTTTCATCTATTCTGCCCGTGCTACTGGCTTCCGTCATGGCTCTGGACATATCCGCCAACGGCCTGATCATTTTTCAGAAGCTGGATCTGGAGCTGGGTTTTGAATCCTACGCCTCCTACCATAACTATAAGGAGCAGATGCAGCCCCTGACAGACTATATCCGCGCCGAAGATACCTTCCTGCGAGTCAACAGCGACGTGCAGCGCAGCCGGAACGAGCCGGCCGCTTTCGGTTATAAAGGTCTGACCTTCTTCAGCAGCAGCTATAACGCGCAGGTAAACGAGCTTTTGAACGCCCTGGGCTATGCACAGGCCTGGTTCTGGTCCACCAGCCTTGGCGCTACGCCGGTCACGGACGCCCTTTTGGGCGTTGGCTGGCACATCAGCGACCGGGAAAGCATATATGGCCTTGAGCCGGCTGCCCGCAGCGGCAGCCTTACCCTGTTGCGCAACCCTGCCGCCCTCGCCCCCGCCTACTGCTCCGCCGGCTCTGAGCTCGGCGTACAGCGGGGCGATGACCCTTTCCAGACCCAGAACCAGCTTATGCGCTCCCTCAGCGGCGTGGAAAGTGACTGTTTCCTGCCCATTGACGCCCAGCGCACAGACAGCCCGGGCAGCGCACAGTGGAGTTTTGTCTCTGACGGAAGTGAGATCTACGCCCTGTTCCCAAAAGCGGGAGAGCGCGCCGCGTTTTATATTAACGGCACATATCATGAAGCGCTCTACACCAACGAGACTGACTGCATCCGCGCTCTGGGCTCATTCCCCGCCGGCCAGACCGTTACCCTGCGCCTTGACCACGACGGCAGTGTGGGGCAGGTATTGCTGTATAAACTGGATAGCGATACTCTAAACCGCTCTGTTCGCGCACTGGAGGACAACCGACTCCAAGTCACCGGATACGGCCGCAACTGGCTGGAAGGCACCGTCACTGCCCCCGCAGACGGCAGACTGCTTTACACCAGCATCCCCAATATTCCCGGCTGGACCGTCACTCTGGATGGCAGGCAGATCGCTCCCCACTCCTTCTGTGGGCTGATCCTGCTGCCCCTGCACTCCGCCGGCTCTCACACCGTCTCTTTCCGCTACGCGCCCCCGGGTCTGATCCCGGGTCTTGTCCTGACCGGCGCAGGCTGCGCCATCCTGTTATTCCTGTTGATCCGGAAAAAGAAATATAAAAGTGCCCGCCTTTTGGCGGGCACTTTTCTTAGGAAACAGGGAGGAAAAACAGCCGCTGTATGCCTGCGGCCGCACCGCCCGACATGCGGGCGGGTATGTGTGTTTGGAGCAGGCGGATCTTTCGCCGCTCCTTTACCTGACGCTCATATATTAGCATATGCTAACTCATTTGTCAAGCACTTCTCTCCTTTTATGCACCTCTTTTCCAATCACCCCTTTGCTTTCCCCCGGTAATGTGATATGATATTTCTACATTGTACTGCGCTTTATATAGAAAGGATTGTTTGCACATCATGGCTTTCAACAGCACAAAAAGGGACTCCTGGAGTTCCAAATGGGGCTTTATTCTGGCCTGCATCGGCTCTGCCGTAGGCATGGGAAATATCTGGCTGTTCCCTGCCCGGGTATCCGCCTATGGCGGCGCCACGTTCCTGATCCCCTATATCATCTTTGTCGTCATCATTGCCTCCACTGGTGTGATCGGAGAAATGTCCTTTGGCCGCGGCACCCGTTCCGGCCCCATCGGCGCCTTCGGCGAGGCCACCCGCCAGCGCTTCGGCACGGAAAAGCCGGGAAAGCTGCTGGGCCTGGTCCCTGTGATTGGATCCCTTGCGCTGGCCATCGGCTACTCCGTTGTGGTGGGCTGGATCTTTAAGTATCTGTTCCACTCTCTCGAGGGGTCTTTGATCACGCTGAGTGATATCAGCGCCTTTGACAACTTCTTTGGTTCCACCGCATCCTCTAACGTGGTGTGGCAGGTGGTGGGAATGGCCATCACCATTGCTATCATGGCCTTTGGTGTTGGACGGGGCATCGAGAAAGCCAACAAGATCATGATGCCTCTGTTCTTCCTGCTGTTTATCGTGCTGGGAGTATATATTTTCACTCTGCCCGGCGCATCCGACGCTTACCGCTATATTTTTCTGCTGGATCCCGCCGGTCTGCGCGATCCTATGGTGTGGGTCTATGCCCTTGGTCAGGCGTTCTTCTCTCTGTCCATCGCCGGAAACGGCACGCTGATCTACGGTTCCTATCTCAGCGACGACTCCGACGTCCCCGCCGATGCGCGGATGGTGGCCCTGTTCGACACCTGCGCCGCCACTCTGGCCGCGCTGGTCATCATTCCCGCCATGGCTGTTGCCGGACAGCAGCTGGACGAAAGCGGCCCCGGCCTGATGTTTATCTTCCTGCCCAATGTGCTGCGCTCCATGCCCGGCGGCAGCCTGATCCTGACGGTCTTCTTTGTTGCCGTTGCTTTTGCAGCTCTGACCTCTCTGGTCAATCTGTTTGAGGCTCCCGCCGCCACCCTGCAGGAGCTGTTCCGTCTCAAGCGCCCCGTGGCTGTTTCCATGATCGGCCTCATTGGCATCGTGGTGGGCCTGATCATCGCCCCCATCGTCTCGGACTGGATGGACGTGTGCTCCATCTATATCTGCCCGCTGGGTGCCCTGCTGGCCGGCATCATGTTCTTCTGGTGCTGCAAAAAAGACTATGTCCTCGAGCAGGTCAACAAAGGCAGTTCCAAGCCTCTTGGCGCGTGGTTCCTTCCCCTGTCCAAATATCTGTTCTGCGGTGTGACCGTGCTGGTGCTGATCCTTGGCGCAGTGAACGGAGGCATCGGCTGAACCTTTGAAGGGAGGCCTTCCTATGAAGTATATTCTGGCCCTGGATCAGGGCACTACCTCCAGCCGCGCGATCCTCTTTGACGAGAACCAGCATGTGGTGGAGATGAATCAGCGGGAGTTTGCTCAGATTTATCCCCACGAGGGATGGGTGGAGCACGACCCTATGGAGATCTGGTCCAGTCAGTACGGCGTGATGATGGAGGTTGTAGCCAAAAGCGGTGTGGATCCCTGCGACATCGCCGCCATCGGCATCACAAATCAGCGTGAGACCACTATCGTTTGGGACAGAGATACCGGGAGGCCCATCTACAACGCAATTGTCTGGCAGTGCCGCCGCACAGCCCCTATCATTGACGAGCTGATTGAAAGGGGACTGGACCAGACCATTCGTCAAAAGACCGGTCTTGTCCCGGACGCCTATTTCTCCGGCTCCAAGCTCAAGTGGATCCTGGACCAGGTGCCCGGTTCCCGGGAGCGCGCGGCAAAAGGCGAGTTGCTGTTCGGCACCGTGGACACCTGGCTGGTGTGGAAGCTCACCGGTGGAAAGGCGCACGTCACCGACCGCACCAACGCCTCGCGCACCATGCTCTACAACATTGACACGCTGGACTGGGACGACGAGCTGCTGGATATGCTGGACGTGCCCCGGGCCATGCTGCCTCAGGTCTGTTCCTCCAGCGAGATTTACGGTACCGCCGCCATCGGCGGCGTACATATCCCGGTCAGCGGTATCGCCGGCGACCAACAGGCTGCCTTGTTCGGACAGAGCTGCTTTGATGCGGGTGAGGCAAAAAACACCTACGGCACCGGCTGCTTCCTGCTGATGAACACCGGAAACAGCCGCTGCCACAGTCAGAACGGACTGATCACCACCATCGCCGCCACCCGTAAGGGACAGCCCGTTCAGTACGCTCTGGAGGGCAGCGTATTCGTGGGCGGCGCAGTGATCCAGTGGCTGCGGGATGAAATGCGGTTCTTCACCGAAAGCCGGGATGCGGAGTACTACGCTCAGAAAGTGCCGGATACCGGCGGCGTGTATCTGGTCCCCGCCTTCACCGGGCTTGGCGCCCCCCATTGGGACATGTATGCCCGGGGCGCCATCGTAGGCCTCACCCGGGGTACCCGGCGCGAGCACATCATCCGTGCCGCGCAGGAGTCCATCGCCTACCAGTCCGCCGACCTGATGACCGCCATGGAAAAGGACACCGGCCTGTCCATCGCCCGGCTGAAGGTGGATGGCGGCGCGTCCCGTGACCGCTTTCTGATGCAGTTTCAGGCCGATATTCTGGACAAGGAAGTCTGCCGCCCCCTCATCCGCGAGACCACCGCGCTGGGTGCTGCATACCTGGCCGGTCTGGCCGTCGGTATGTGGTCCTCTCAGGATCAGCTGCGCCGCAGCTGGCAGTGCGGCACCGTCTTCTCCCCCACCATGGACGATTCCCGCCGCCGTCAGCTGACGGCAGGCTGGAACAAGGCCGTGGGCCGCAGCCTTGACTGGGCTGAACGATAAAAATGATCGCCCCCATATCCCGCACGGGATATGGGGGCAGCCTTATTTATTCCGCATTGTCGTAAAGTTCAAGAAACTTGGCTGTAAACAGCTTATTGGCAATGGACAAAGCCGCGCTGCGCACCAGTTCGCTTTCCGGTGTGATCTGTTGAGCGCTGCTGGGTGCGGAAAAATCCCGGGTGGAAAAGGTCGCCTGCAGCGCCTTTTCCAGCTCCGTGCAGAAGTAGTCATAGGCCTGAGGGAAAGGATATGTGCGGGTCTGGATGGCCAGCAGAGCCCGGATCTCCGAAATGCTGAATACCATTTTCAGCAGGCAGATGCAGTAGAGCAGAGCCAAATGCTCCCGCCCATAGCGCTTTTTCACCGGCGCAGGCAGCAGTTTCTGCTTGACGTAGTTGTTGATCATGGCGGGAGTAATGGCCTGTTCCCGATCCGCGGTGCGCACGGGCGCAATGTAGGTGTTGATCGCCTCAATGACCTGATCACTGTACAGGCCGATATCCGTGATCTGGTCATAACGTGGGCAGCGGTATTCCATGATCCGGCGTATGGCACGCTGGACTGCAGTTTCCGGCACGGGCACTCCTCCCCCCAAAAATTATTTATAAAGCAACCTCTATTCTACCTCATAAAACCATTCTGTCAAGACCAGATACCACAAAAGAGAGCCGGGTGCAGGCACCCGGCTCTTGGCTGTCATCAATAGTTGTTGGCCTTGATCTCGAAGTAGGCCTTGGGATGCTCGCACACCGGGCACAGCTCAGGGGCCTTGGGACCCACATGGATGTGACCACAGTTGCCGCACTGCCAAATCGTGTCACCGTCACGGGAGAACACCAGTCCGCCCTCGATGTTGGCCAGCAGCCTGCGGTAGCGTTCCTCATGCTCCTTCTCGATGGCGGCAACGCGCTCAAAGAGGAATGCGATATGGTCAAAGCCCTCCTCCTTTGCTTCCTTGGCAAAGGTGGCATACATATCGGTCCACTCGTAGTTCTCACCGGCAGCAGCATCGGCCAGATTGTCCAGCGTACCGGGCACGGAACCGCCGTGGAGCAGCTTGAACCAGATCTTGGCATGCTCCTTCTCGTTTCTGGCGGTCTCCTCAAAGAGATTGCCGATCTGGACGTAGCCGTCCTTCTTAGCCTTGGATGCGTAGTAGCCGTACTTGGTATAGGCCTGAGACTCGCCGGCAAAGGCGGCCATCAGGTTGGCTTCGGTACGGGTGCCCTTCAGTTCTTTCATAATACTTCCTCCTTTATTTAACAAGAACTATTCTTGTTAAATATAAAATACTACTATTTAAATGTATTGTCAAGAGTAGTTATATATTTTTCCAGGCTTTATAAAAAAGCGGACCTCCGAAGAGGTCCGCTTTTTTGTGAGTAAAATTACTCAGCGATGTCGATAACAGCGCCGGAGCCCACGGTACGGCCACCCTCACGGATAGCGAAACGCAGACCCTTCTCGATAGCGATGGGGGTGATCAGCTCCACGTTCATGTCGATGTTATCGCCGGGCATGCACATCTCAGTGCCCTCGGGCAGGGTGATGATGCCGGTAACGTCGGTGGTACGGAAGTAGAACTGAGGACGATAGTTGTTGAAGAAGGGGGTGTGACGGCCGCCCTCTTCCTTGGACAGGACGTAAACCTGGCCCACGAACTTGGTGTGGGGGTTGATGGAGCCGGGCTTGCACAGAACCTGACCGCGCTCGATGTCGGTCTTGGCAATGCCGCGCAGCAGGGCGCCGATGTTGTCGCCGGCCTCAGCGTAGTCCAGCAGCTTGTGGAACATCTCGATACCGGTAACGACGGTCTCGCGCTTCTCTTCCTGCAGACCAACGATCTCGACCTTCTCGTTCAGCTTCAGCTGACCACGCTCCACACGACCGGTAGCAACGGTACCACGGCCGGAGATGGTGAACACGTCCTCGACGGGCATCAGGAAGGGCAGGTCAGCCAGACGGTCAGGAGTGGGGATGTAGCTGTCAACAGCGTCCATCAGCTCCTTGATGCAGGCGTAATCCTCGTGAGAGGGATCGTTGGACTCGCAGGTCAGGGCGTTCAGAGCGGAACCCTTGATGACGGGGATGTCGTCGCCGGGGAACTCGTAGCCGGACAGAGTCTCGCGGATCTCCATCTCGACCAGCTCCAGCAGCTCCTCGTCGTCAACCAGGTCAGCCTTGTTCATGAATACAACGATAGCGGGAACGCCTACCTGACGAGCAAGCAGAACGTGCTCGCGGGTCTGCTGCAAAGGACCGTCGGTACCAGCAACTACGAGGATAGCACCGTCCATCTGAGCGGCACCGGTGA
>JAGAMC010000003.1 GCA_017624915.1 Oscillospiraceae bacterium
ACCATGCATAATGAAGCTACCAAGTCCCTGAGTGTGACGGCTCACGCCGGGACGAGGGAATGTAAATAACCGTCTGCGCCCGGAGAAGTTCCCATGGAAGGGTTTTCGGACGGGGGTTCAACTCCCCCCGCCTCCACCAAAAAAGACGGCGGTCCTGTATGGGACTGCCGTCTTTTTCTGCGCGAGGGGGAGTTGAAGCCTAAGAGGGCTGCGAGCGCTTAGACAGACAGTCCGGTGGACTGTCTGTCCGCGAGCAGGTGCGCAGGCGGGCACCCGAGGCAACGCCGCAGGGTCGCCAAGCACTGCAGACGCGAAGCGGCTGCCTCCCCCCGCCTCCACCAAAAAAGACGGCGGTCCTGTATGGGACTGCCGTCTTTTTCTGCACCGGAAGAAGTGTGGAAATGTAAAATATACGTAAAGTTCCTAATTCATAAGTGCCGGCTCTTGAATTTTGCTTTTGAAATCGATACTATGTAGAAAAACGGCAAGGGAGGTAACTGTTTTGATCTGGTGCGTGGAGGATGATTCCAGTATCCGGGATATTGAGGTATATGCTCTGACCTCCACCGGATTTGAAGCCAAGGGTTTTGAAGATGGAGACAGTTTTTGGAATGCCCTGCGATCCGCAAAGCCGGAACTGGTAGTCCTGGATGTGATGCTCCCCGGCAAGGACGGTGTGACTTTGCTCAAAATGATGAAAGCTTCCGAGGAATTTCGGGATATACCGATCATCATGGCAACCGCCAAAGGCACAGAATACGACAAAATTCAGAGTTTGGACTTAGGCGCTGACGATTATTTGGTAAAGCCTTTCGGTATTATGGAAATGGTCAGCCGGGTCAAGGCGGTGCTGCGCCGCTGTAAGCAGACGCAGGGATCCAATCTGCTGAAAGCGGATGGCCTGGTTCTGAATCCCGACGAGCATACCGTTACGGTCGACGGAGAACGGGTGATTTTAACCTACAAGGAATATGAACTTCTGCATCTGTTTCTCTCTCAACCGGGAATTGCTTTCACGCGGGAGCAATTGCTGACGAATATCTGGAAAACGGATTATCTGGGCGAAACCCGGACGGTGGATATGCACATCCGGACCCTGCGGCAGAAGCTGGACCGCTATGGCCCCCTGATCGAAACCGTCCGCAATGTAGGATACCGACTGGAGGTCAGGCATGACAAGTAAGATCTTCCGGTCTACCGTGTTTGTTGCCGTGGTGGTTCTGCTGTGCAGTCTGGGTGTTGTGATGGGTGTTCTGTACAGTCATTTTTCTGAGGTACAGGTGGAACAGCTGAAAGATGAATTGAGCCTTGCGGTCACCGGAACAGAGCAGTACGGCAACGCTTTTCTGAAAAATGTGGAACCCGGCCGTTTCCGCGTCACCTGGATCGATGTTGATGGCACCGTTCTCTATGACACCCAAGTGGACGAATCTGCCATGGAAAACCACGCTGACCGCGAGGAAATTCAAGAAGCGCTGCAAACCGGAACCGGCAGCGCGGTCCGTACCTCCTCCACACTCACCAAGCAGACCTTTTATGAGGCGCAGCAATTGGCAGATGGAACGGTCCTGCGTATCTCCACCAGCCAGGAATCGGCGTGGTTCTTGATGCTCGGGATGCTGTGGCCCATCATTCTAATCGCGGTTCTGGCCATCGGTCTTTCCGCGGTTTTGGCCCGGCGGATGGCAGTGAAAATCGTAGAACCGCTGAATGCCCTCAACTTGGAACAGCCACTGAAGAACGATGTGTACGAGGAAATCTCTCCGCTCCTGCACCGTATCCACCGGCAGCACAATCAGATCGCGGCCCAGATGGAGCAGCTTCGCAGAAAAGCAGACGAATTCGAGCAAATCACCGGAAATATGCAGGAGGGTCTGGTGCTTCTGAGCCATGAGGGGATCATTCTTTCTATCAACCCCACTGCCAAGCGGCTGTTTGATGCGCAGGATGATTGCGTCGGAAAGAACTTTCTGATGATCGACCGCTCCAGCGGCATGCGCACTGCCGTCAACGATGCGCTGGATAAGGGCCGGGGCTCTACCCGGGCAAACAAAAACGGCAGAGATTATCAGTTCGACCTGAGCCGCATCGAATCCGAAGGCACGGTGACCGGCGCGGTGGTATTGGCCTTTGATATTACCGAGCGGCTCCATTCCGAGCAGATGCGCCGGGAATTCTCTGCCAATGTGTCCCACGAGTTGAAAACGCCTTTGCAGGGCATCATCGGCAGCGCGGAACTGATGGAAAACGGCTTGGTAAAGCAGTCCGATATGCCGCGATTCGTAGGCCACATCCGCAAGGAAGCATCCCGGTTGGTGAATCTGGTTGAAGATATTATCCGTCTTTCTCAGTTGGATGAAGGTGCAGAGCTGCCCAGGGAGCAAGTGGATATGCTGCGGCTTTCTGAGGATGTAAAGGCAATTTTGGCCTCCAGCGCTGCCGATAAGCAGGTATCGATCACTGTTTCCGGTGAGGGCTTTTTTGTGGACGGTGTCCACAGGATGCTCCATGAGATGTTATATAATCTTTGCGACAATGCCATCAAGTACAATGTTCCCGGTGGCAGTGTCCGCATCCATATGGAGCAGAACAGGCTGATCGTCAGCGATACGGGCATCGGCATTCCGACGGAACATCAGGGCAGAGTGTTTGAACGGTTCTACCGGGTCGATAAGAGTCACTCCAAAGCATCCGGCGGAACAGGGCTTGGCCTTTCCATCGTCAAACACGCGGCAGCCTACCATAAGGCAGAAATTCATCTGGACAGTACTCCCGGAAAGGGAACAACGATTTGTATACAGTTCTGATCGCAGGCCGCATCCGCTTTGGGTGCGGCCTTTCACTTTACATGGATTTTACACAGGCTTTTCATCCCCTCTATAGTATTTAAAAATGATAAATTTTATAATATAACCTGTCAAAACGAGCATACTATCTCAAAGGAGCATTTTCATGACAACTTACATTTTTAAAATCATATCCCTGCTGGGCGGCCTTGCGTTGTTTCTGTTCGGCATGGATGTAATGGGCAAGGCACTGGAGCGGCAGGCAGGCGGTAAGCTGCAGACCATTCTGGCAAAAATGAGCAGCAATGTCTTCAAGGGCCTTCTGTTGGGTCTGGGTGTCACGGCTGTGATCCAGTCGTCCTCCGCAACCACGGTTATGGTAGTGGGCTTTGTAAACTCCGGCATTATGACCCTAAAGCAGGCCGTTGGCGTCATCATGGGTTCCAATATCGGTACAACGGTCACCGCATGGATCCTCTCCCTCAGCGGGCTGGAAGGAGACAGCTTCCTGATCAAATTCTTTAAGCCGTCCACGCTGGCACCGTTGATCGGTATCATCGGCATTATCCTCTATATGGGAAAGTCCGAAAAGAGAAAAGGTGTCGGCACCATCATGCTGGGTTTCATGGCTCTGATGACCGGCATGGATCTGATGAGCAGTTCCATGTCTTTCCTGAAAACGGAAAGCTGGTTTGCTGACCTGATGGTCTCCTTCACCAATCCCATCGTGGGCATCCTGTTCGGTGCGGTGCTGACCGCCATCATTCAGTCTTCCTCCGCGTCTGTGGGTATTTTGCAGGGCCTTTGTGTCACCGGTGCTGTGACCTATGGTGCAGCGATCCCCATCATTCTGGGTCAGAACATCGGTACCTGCGTGACTGCTATGATGGGTGCCATCGGCGCCAACCGGAATGCACGCCGCACCGCCATGGTCCACCTGCTGTTCAATGTGGTGGGTGTGCTTATGTTCGTCGTGATCTTCTATGGGCTGGGCCTGTTCATTGACTGGACATTCCTGCGTGACCCCGTGTATGCATGGAACATCTCCGTGATCCACACGGGCTTCAATCTTGCGGCAACCTGCGTGCTGCTTCCCATGAACGGCCTGCTGGTGAAGCTGGCTTATGCCATTGTTCCCGAGGTCAAAGAGCCGGAAAAGACCGAGCTTTTGGACGAGCGTCTGCTGGCGACCCCTGCTGTTGCGGTACAGCGCGCCCAGACAATTGCCGGCCAGATGGCCGCTGACGCGGCGCAAGCCATGCGCCTTGCCATTGGCCTGACTAAGAAGTTTGATCCGTCCGCCATGGAGCAGGTCACTGCCCTGGAAGATCGCACGGACCGTTATGAGGATGCGCTGGGCACATATCTGGTGAAACTGTCCGGCATGAACCTTTCTGTCCATGACAACCGGATCCTGAACACTCTGCTGTATACCACCTCTGATATCGAACGGATGGGTGACCATGCTCTTGCTGTTGCGAAAGCAGCCTTGGAGATCGAAGAGAAGAAAATTGAATTTTCCGCTCAGGCCAAGGGAGAACTGGCCGTTCTATATCAGGCGGTTCTGGATATCGTGGACCGCACGGTTGCGGCATATGGCAGCTTTGATCTGGAACAGGCGATCAAAATCGAGCCCCAGGAGCAGGTGGTGGACGCCCTTGTCCGTGAAGTCAAGAGCCGCCATGTCCGCCGATTGAGAGACGGCCTGTGTACCGTGGAATATGGCTTTGTGCTGGAGGATCTGCTGACCGCCTGCGAGCGCACCGCAGACCACTGCTCCAATGTGGCGGTTGAGATGCTTCAGGTTTCCGAGGGCAAACTGGAGGCCCACGAATATCTGAACGCCCTAAAGGCAGGCGAGCTCTACGAGAGCGCCGCTTTCTCTGAGCGCTTTGCCCGGTACAAGGCCCAGTACGCCTTCCCTGAGGACCTGTAAAATATAATCATTTTATTTGCTATGATGAAAGCAGATAACACAAATGCAAGCAAATAAAGCAATGGAGCCTGTTAAGCAGTATAGAAATCTGACCGGCTGTTTTCATGATGCTCAAATTCCCGTTTCCCGAAACTGCCCACCCCGGGCTTTTTTCCCTAACATAACACAAAAAGCTCAACGTCCTTGAACATTTCTTCCGGTTCGGTTATAATGGTCTCAGACCGTTATAAGGAGCCGCACACTATGGAAAAGATCTGCGTTGAATATCAGATAACCGTCTCCGATTTCCGGCAGGCCACTTATTACGGCCTGTTCCTGCGCCACCGCACCGCACTGCGCATCATGTTTGTAGTGCTGGCTGTGGCCGTCATCTATGTGATCGCCGGCTCCCTCGGACTTGGTACCATCAATCCGCTGGTTTTGTTTCTGGGGCTGGCCTACCTGATCTGGGGGCTTTTCCTGTTTGCCGGAGCCGAAAAAGGAATTCGTGCCTACCTGCGCAGCGAAGGATCCATGATCGGCTGTACGTACCGGGCAGAGCTGGAAGCGCACCGCATCCGTCTGGAAGTTCCCGAGCGAGACATCCACTTTACCACCCCGGTGCACAAGCTGACCTGCGTGTTCGAATTCAGCAACCTGTTCCTGCTCTACACCTCCCTGCAGGACGTCTATCTGCTGCCCGCCCGCTGCCTGACGCAGGCACAGCGCGCCGCCCTGCGCGCCAACTTCCGAAATCGTCTGGGCGAAAACTTCGGCTCCCGTTTCCGCTGAGGCAGAATGAAACCGGCACACCGCCAAAACTGAACTGCACCCCATTTGTAGACAGTATGATGTACTATCTACAAATGGGGTGCAGTTCATATAAACCTGCCGTTTTTGTTGTTCATTTTCTGCGAAGCTTTGACCGCAGCCATGTCCGAAGCGTATAAAGCGCCGGACAGCGGCGTGTCCGGACGATGACGGGCTTCCATTCACCGCACTCCTCGCACAGGTCCAATTCCCCGGAAAGGATATAGTCCTTTTCCGTAAAATTTTTCCCGTTGAGCTTGTTCCAGCAGTCCAGACAAAATTCTGCCATAAATTCACCTCCCATCTTGCATTATAAATTACATTGCTTTTTGCGGTGCATTTTTATTGCAAAGAGTATTGTAAACTATTTGCAATGCAGATGCAATGCAAAATACAGTGCAGGAGAGTGAGCAACATGGCACACTTTAAACTTCCCACACCGCCTTCGTCCACCAACAAAACCATCCGGTTCCCCAACGACGTGATTGAAGGAGTGGAAGATGCCATCCGGGGAACGGACTGCAACTTCTCCGCCTTTGTCATCGCCGCCACCCGCATGGCGCTGGAGGACCTGAAGGAGCAGGCCGCAGACAAGGCCGATACCTGACTCTACCACGTCAACTGTCCAATAAACGTCGAAAAGCGTCGAAGGAACAGATTTTCTGTGCCTTCGACGCTTTTTGTGTCAATTTTTATTTGATCTCTGCCTGTGGGCAGTGCTTTTTCAGCCAGTCCAGTACAAAATCAAACTGTTCGCTCTCCACGCAGATCCGGTTTACCCTTGCCCCACTTTTAATCCGCAACAGGTTTCTGCCCCGATCGGGCACGATGGTTTTTATGCTGTCAAAACGGGACTCAATGGGTTCTTCAAAGCGCAGGGAAGGCTGGCTCTGTCCTCCCGCCCACACGGCCACCGTGTGGGCCACCGCGTCCCGGTCCGCCTTTCCTTTCACCTGCTGGCGGCGGATCATGGTCTCGTCCATGGTAACCAGCACACAGCAGCTTCCGCCGTCGGACAGGCATTCCATCCCATGGCGCAGCAGGACCAGCAGCGCACCGCATACGGCAAAGGCCGGCACAAAACGAAGCACTGCAGAAAGGCCGGCACTCAGGCCATCACCAAAATCCGACAAGGCGGGCACGATACCAAGAAGGACACCCACGCAGAAATATTTCTTCAGCTTCGCCGTCAGCTTGCTGGTGTCCGCCCACTTATTCAGCCGGCACACCCAGCGCAGCTTTCCGTCCGTACTCCAGATGATGCCCTCCGGGCTTACATGTGCTTTCTGTCCGGGGCAGGTCGCATGGTCCGTATTCAGCATGGGTGGTATCCTCCGTTTCATTTCTCAGCCGAGCGGCTCAGTCTGTTTTTCTGCATTATAGCACACGGGCCGCCTGCCCACAACTAAAAAGGGCTGTGCCTGACGGCACAGCCCTTTTAGATACGATGATCACTGCAGGTTCAGAGCGCCCTTCACCTTGCCGATGATGTGCTGACCGATGTCGTAAGAGGCATCCACGGTCTGCGCGCCGATGTGGGGGGAGACGATGAAGTTGTCGCACTGGAACAGGGGGGAATCGAAGCCCGCGCCCTCGGTCAGACCGCCGGCAGCCAGCTCGTTCTCCATCACGTCGGTGGCATAGCCGCCGATCTTACCGGCCACCAGAGCCTCGTACATATCCTGCTCGTTGACGATGCCGCCGCGGGCCATGTTCAGAACAACGGCGTCATTCTTCATCTTGCCGATGGACTCGGCGTTGAACATATTGCGGGTCTCGTCGTTCAGGGGCAGGTGGATGGTAACGAAGTCGGACACGGCGCACAGGTCGGCAATGCTCATGGAAGTGGCTTCGTTCTTCTCGAAGATCTCGGCGGGCAGGTAGGGGTCATAGGCCACAACCTTCATGCCGAACACACGGGCGATCTCGCCCACGCGCTGGCCGATGCGGCCGAAGCCCAGAACACCCAGCGTCTTGCCGCGCAGCTCGCGGCCCACAAACTTATACTTATCCCACTGCTTGAGCACCTTGACGTCGTGGTTGGCCACCATGGTGCCGCGGGAGATGTCCAGCATCTTGGAGATGGTCAGCTCGGCAACAGCGTTGCCGTTCAGGCCGGGGGCGTTGAACACCTGGATGCCCTTTTCCTCGGCATACTTGGTGTCAACATGGTTCAGACCTACGGAGCACACGCCGATGACCTTCAGGTTGGCGGCGGCGTCCAGAATGTCCTTGTTGATGGCGGGGTCCACGCGCATGATCAGCACGTCCACGTCGGGGATCAGGGCCTTCAGCTCGTCCTGGGTGGGCAGCATCTTGGTCTGGACCTCCATGTACATGCCCAGTTCCTCGGCAATCGCGGAATGGACGGCGTCAATGATCAGGCATTTCATGGTCGTTGTTCCTCCTCATATTTTTTCATATTTTTCTGTCTGACACACTTCAGACAGATGCTTACTTTACTTTTTTAATTATGGCACAGTTTTCCTGCTTTTAACAGTACATTTTTTGTGAGGGTTGCCACAACCATTTGGTTGTGGTAAAATATGTTCACTTCCGACAAACTGTTGTCTTTGCCTGCAAGGAGGTCCTGCTATGAATTTCCAGCATCTGCGATACTTTCTGATGGTGGCGGAGGAACTGAATATCACCCGGGCCGCCGAGCGTCTTTACATCTCCCAGCAGTCCCTGTCCAATCACATCAGCAATCTGGAACGGGAGCTGGAAACCAAGCTGTTCACCCGTTCCCCCAAGCTGTCTTTGACCTATGCCGGCGAGCAGCTGGTGGATACCGCCACCCAGATCCTGGACCTGCACAGCCAGTACCTTGTCAAGGTGGGCGACATCAATCACCACTACATCGGCACGCTGCGGGTGGGCATCTCCCACACCTGCGGTCTGGCTCTGCTGCCCGATGTTCTGCCCAAGTTCCGCGCGGAGTTCCCGCAGGTGGAGTTCTCCCTGTTCGAGGGCAACTCCACCCAGATGGAGGACGACCTGTCCCACCGGCGGGTGGACCTGATCATCTGCTTCCAGCCCATTATCATGGAGGGGGCTGTGACCATTCCCCTGACCGACCAGCGGCTGATGCTGGTGGTCCCAAAAGTTTTCACGGACCAGATCTTCGGGGCGGAGGCTGAGCAGGTACGGCAGAAATTCCTGCTTGGAGCGGATATCTCCGCGTTCCAGCAATCGCCGTTCATCCTTATCAAGCGGGGCAACCGCACCCGCAGCATCGTGGATCAGTATTTCAGCCGCTATACCTTCAAGCCCAAGCTGGTGCTGGAAACGGAGAACACCGTCACCACCCTCGCCATGGCCCAGGCCGGCATGGGCATCACCATCTGCCCGGAGCTGTTTCTGCGTGCCCAGCCCACCTCCTCCTCCGGCGGGGGCATCGACGTGTTCCCCCTGTCCGACCCATCTACTTCCGGCAAGCTGGTGGCCGGCTACCGGCAGGACCGCTATCTGCCCCATTACGCCGAGCGGTTTGTGGAGATCACCCGGGAGGCGCTGGAAAACGCCGCCCCACTCACCACCCGATGAGTTCACAGGAAAGGAGCCTGCCCATGTCGCCTGTCCCCAACACCGTATGTGGGCGCTTTGCCCCCAGTCCCAGCGGCCGCATGCACCTGGGCAACCTGTGGTCCTGCCTGCTGGCATGGCTGTCGGCCCGCAGCGCCGGCGGGCGCATGGTTCTGCGTCTGGAGGATCTGGATGTGGACCGCTGCCGTCCGGAGTACTGTGATCAGGTCATGCGGGATCTGGAGTGGCTGGGTCTTGACTGGGACAACGAGCCGGTATATCAGAGCCGACGCGGCCACATCTATGAGGAGTTTTTTCATCAACTGGAGCAGCAGGGACTCATCTATCCCTGCTACTGCACCCGGGCCGAGCGGCTGGCCGCCAGCGCCCCCCACCGCAGCGACGGCGCAGCTGTCTATGACGGGCGCTGCCGCCGGCTGACACAACAGGAGCAGCAAACTCTCGCCGCCACCCGCCGCCCCGCATGGCGGGTGGCCGTACCGGCGGAGGAGTTCGCCTTTGACGACCTGTGTCAGGGCCGCTGCCGTCAACAGCTGGACACCCAGTGCGGCGACTTCATCCTGCGCCGCTCGGATGGGGTGTATGCCTATCAGCTGGCGGTGGTGGTGGACGATGCGCTGATGGGTGTGACACAGGTAGTGCGGGGCAGCGACCTGCTGGACTCCACTCCCCGGCAGCTGTGGCTGTGTGAGACGTTGGGCTTTGCACGTCCGGAGCACGCCCACGTACCCCTGCTGCTGGCCCCGGACGGCCGGCGGCTTGCCAAGCGCGACCGGGATCTGGAGTTGGGTCAGCTGCAGCAGGTTTGCACCGCGCCGGAGCTGGTGGGCCGTCTGGCCCACCTGGCCGGGCTTATCCCGGAATACGCACCCGTGACCCCTGCCCAGCTTGTACCCATGTTCTCCTGGGACAAAGTCCCAAAAGGCGATTTGGTCGCCCCGACCGCATCAGATTTCTGAACAGCAAAAAGGGCTCCGCTTCCATGGAAGCGGAGCCCTTTTTCCAATTGAATTACTCGTAGTCGTAGAAGCCGTGCTTGGTCTTCTTGCCCAGACGGCCCTCCTCGTACAGCTTGGAGATCATATCATAGCCGTAAGACTTCACACCGGTCTCCTCATAGCGGCGCTTGAGCACGTTGTAGCGCACGTCGATGCCGCTCATGTCGTCCAGCTCAAAGGGACCCATGGGATGGCCCAGACCCAGCTTGACGGCGGTATCCAGATCTTCCAGAGAGCACACGCCCTCGCTGACCAGGCGGTAAGCCTCCTCCTTGATGGCCTTGAGGACGTTGTTGACAATGAAGCCGTCCTCTTCCTTCTTCACCAGAGCGGGGGTCTTGCCGGTGGTGCGGCCGAACTCCATCAGCTTATCCACAGTCTCCTGAGAGGTGTGGTCGCCCTTGACCACCTCGACCAGCTTCATGACCAGAGCGGGCATGAAGTAGTGCAGGTTGGCCAGACGCTCGGGATGCTCCACAGCGCCGGCAAAGGTGGAGGACACCATAAAGCTGGAGTTGGTGGCGATGATGGCATCGGGGCGGGTCAGCTTGCTGACCTGGCTGAGCAGATCCATCTTGGCCTGCTTGTCCTCGATGATGGCCTCGATGACGATGTCGGTATCCTTGCAGGCCACGGCCAGATCGTCAGTAACGGAGAAACGGGCCTTGATGTCGGCCACCTGCTCCTCGGTCATGCGGCCCTTGGCGATACGGCCTGCCAGATACTCTTCCTTCCATGCCTCCAGGCTCTCACGGGCAGCGGGGAAGCTTTCGCACACGACCACTTCGTAGCCGTGGATGGCGGTGTTCAGGGCGATCTGACGGCCCATGGCGCCGCCGCCGATAACGGTACACTTTTTCATAGTTAACACCTCATATTATGAATTTAAGGGATCTTGATTGGTACAGCTCAGATGTACAGGCTGTCGCACTGCCACAGACCCAGGGCCGCATTGCGAACAAAATAAATTTCTTCGCCGTTGTCCAGGGTTCTCCAGCCGGTCTGCCAGTCCTCACAGGGATAGGCGGCCAGCGCGTCCTCCACGCTCATGTAGTGGAAGCCGGCGTGCTCGATCTCGGCCTGAGGGATCTGGTCGGTGCAGTAGGTCAGACGGGTCTCCATGCTGGGGACACAGCGGATCAGGTGGCCCGCCAGAGACATGTTGCCGCTGAGCAGAGGATCGCTCTTGTACAGCTCCAGCATCTCCTCACGGGGACGGTAGCCGTACTTGCGGATGGCCTGATCGGCCAGATCGTTCTCGCCGAAGACGTGCAGGCCCGGGGCGATGACGATGATCTCGCCGCCCTCCTCCACCATCTTCATGGTGCGGTAGAAGGCCTTGTTGGTGACCCAGGTGGAGTGGTAGCTGTGGGGGTCCATCCAGACCACGCACTTCTTCACGGGCTTTTCCACGTGGGTGATGTTGACCTTCTGGCTCAGGGCCACAGCCTGCTCGAAGCTGTCGCGCTCCTTGCCGATGAAGATGCCCTTGAAGATGTCCTCGCCGTCCTGCTGGGCCATAACGGTCAGCACGAAGGTGATGGGCAGCTTGTCCAGGAAGTTTTTCTGGATGTAGTCAAACAGACGGCGGGGAGGGGTATCCACGTTGCCCACGATACGGTGACGGCCGTGGAACACGCCGAGGAAGTGGCTGACATTGATCATCTCGCCGCCGCCGCAGCCCACCACCAGATTCTTGGTGTAGCCTGCCATACCGGCCAGCTCGTGGGGGACCACCTGACCGATGGACAGGATGGCATCGTACTTGCCGCTGAGCAGTTCCCGGTTGACGGAGACGGTCACGTCATCCTTGAACAGGCCCTCGGACACCTCGTCCAGATAGGCGCCGGGGACAGTGCCCACCACCTCGATGGAGGTGCGGAAATCGTGGGCGATATAGGCGTCCATGGGGATGCTGTCGCCGAACATCTCACGCAGCTGCTCCTCGGTCATGGGCAGGTGGGTACCAAGAGCGGGCATGACCTTCACGCTGACGCCCTTTTGGGTCAGCTGCTCATAGTAGTGGGCGGTGATGAGACCCGCACCGGAGTGGGAACGGGTAATGTCGGGGGGCAGCAGCAGGACACTGGACCAGTTGTTTTCCGCCATGTGGCGGTCCAGCAGTGCGGTGATCTGGTCCTTGGGGATAAACTGCTGCTGATTCTGAAGGGAATAGTTCATATCTGCTATTTCCTTTCTCAATTACTTTTCGACCAGAGCGGCCATGCCCTGACCGCCGGCGGTATAGGTGCACAGAACGCCCTTCTGGCCCTCTTTCAGGCCGGCCACCAGACGCATGAGCATGATGATGCCCTCGGCGCCATCGTTCTTGCCGTAGGCCAGAGCGCCGCCCATGGGGTTGACCTGAGCGCTGCCGCCCAGCGTCTTCATGGTGTCGACAACATCCTGAGCGCTGTTCTCAATGACCTCGATCACGGCGATGTCGTCCATGGTCAGGCCCTTGTTCTTCAGAAGCTTAGCCACGGCGGCAGCACCGGCGGTCTGCTGCTGCTTGGGGTCGCAGCCGGACACGGCAAAGCCGGAAATGGCGGCCTGCGCCTTCACGCCCAACTCCCTGGCCTTGTCCTCGCTCATGAGCATGGTCACGGCGGCACCGTCAGCATAGGGAGCCAGAGCCTTCTCGGCAGAAGCGGAAGCCACCAGTTCATCCTTATCCACGGTGATGGTGCCCTTCTTGCGCACCTCGTAGGAGATGGGCAGGATCTGGCCAGCGCAGTCGGCGGCCTGAGCCTTGGCGATGCTCTGCTGGGCATACTCCACAGCCTCAGCGCTCAGCTCCTTGCCGTGGGCCAGCTCGTACTGCTCCAGACGGCTCATGGCCTCGGGCTGGGTGCACTGCTCAGCCTCCTCGATGGAGTCGATGAAGGTGCGGTGCTGGGGATAGAAGTGGTTGCGGGCGTCGCGCAGCACGAAGGGCGCTGCGGAATAGCTGTCCGCGCCGCCGGCCACGCAGATGTCCTCGTTGCCGGTGGCGATGAGATAGTAGCAGTTGCGCAGAGCCTGCAGGGCAGAGCCGCTGACACTCTGAACGGTATAGCCGGGAACTTCAACGGGCAGCTCCGCCTTCAGCCAGGCGTAGTGACCGATGTTGTTGGGCATGGTGGAGGGGTGAGCCTGACCGAACACCACCTGATCCACAGCGTTGGCGTCCACGCCGGTACGCTCCAGCAGGGACAGCAGGATCTTGGCAGAGAAGTCGGAGGAGATGAAAGGAGCAAGGCCCGCGCCGGGCTTGCCCCAGGCGGTACGGACGCTGTCGGCGATAATGACTTTCTTCATTTCCATCAACCTTCCTTTCTGCACTGCTCAAAGATGGAGGCAAAGCCCATGCCGCCGCCGATGCACATGGTGACCATGGCATAGCGCACGTCGGGGCGCTGCTTCAGCTCATAGAACAGCTTGGTGGTCAGGATGCCGCCGGTAGCGGCCAGAGGATGACCCAGAGAGATACCGCTGCCGTTGACATTGGTGCGCTCCCAGATGGTGTCAAAGGTCTCGGTGTCGGACCACTTGACCCACTCGCGCATGACGGCCACGGACTGGGCGGCAAAGGCCTCGTTGAGCTCGATCAGACCGATGTCCTCGATCTTCAGACCGGCCTTGGCAAGGGCCTCCCGGGAGGCCTCGATGGGACCGACCCCCATGATCTTGGGCTCCAGACCCACCACGGCGGAGGACACATGACGCAGGTAGTAGTCGTAACCCAGTTCGTCGGCCTTCTCACGGCTCATAACCAGTACGGCGGAAGCGCCATCGTTACGGCCGGAGGAGTTGCCGGCGGTGACGCAGCCGTCCTTCTTGAAGGCGGGCTTCATGGCGGCCAGCTTCTCGTAGGTGGTGGAGCGGGGATGCTCGTCGGTGTCGAAGTCGCCCACGGGGACGATCTGCTCCTTGAACTTGCCCTCGTCAATGGCCTTGCGGGCGCGCTCCTGGCTGCCCAGAGCAAATTTGTCCTGGATCTCGCGCTCGATACCGTACATGTCGGCCACATTCTCGGCGGTCAGACCCATGGGCAGCACGCCGAAGATCTCCTCAGGGGAGTTGCCGGCAGTACCTTCCAGAATGTTGTCCATCAGGGTGACATTCTTGGTGCCCAGACCGCCGCGGGCGTTGCGCAGGTAGTAGCAGGACTTGGTCATGTTCTCCGCGCCGCCGGCCAGAATGATGTCCGCGTCGCCGCAGGCGATGATCTGGCTGGCATCATAGATGGACTGAGAGCCGGATGAGCAGGCGCGCTGCAGGGTGTAGCCGGGCACGCTGTCGGGCAGGCCGGCCTCCAGCCAGCCGTAGCGGGCCAGATTCATGGGGTATGTATTCATCTTCACGTGGCCGAAGATCACTTCGTCCACCTGATCTGCCGTGATCTTGGAGCGCTCAAGCACTTCCTTCATCACGATGGCGGCAAGCTCCTGCTCGTCATACTCGCTCAGCGCGCCATTCATTTTTCCGATGGCGGTTCGCACGCAATCGGTAATTACTGCATCACGCATTACAATTATCCCTCCAGTTTATTGATTCAGATTTTTACACAAAATCCCACGTTACATTGTCAGTATACCATTGACAAAGGAAAATGAATATCTCATAATTAGTTTAGAACTCATAAGTTTAAACTGATAGTGGGATGGAGGTGTCCTATGATCACCCTGCTTCAACTGGATTATTTCCGCAAGCTTGCGGCCACCGAACATATCACCCAGACCGCCAAGGAGCTCTACATCTCCCAGACGGCGCTGAGCAGCATGATCATCGGTCTGGAGAAGGAACTGGGCATTCAGCTGTTTGACCGCTCCAAGCGCTCCATCCGTCTGAACGAGGCAGGCAAGCTGTATCTGCAGTATGTCAACGATGTGTTTACCGCTCTGGACAACGGACGCTCCGCCCTGCAGGAGCTGACCGACTCGGCAGAAAAACAGGTAAGCATCGCCGTGGGCTCGTCCCAGGTGTGGCTGCCCATGATCCGCGACTTCCGCAAGCAATACCCCGAGTGCTCCATCAAGCAGCACAACAACACGCTGGAGGAGCTCATCGACGCCCTGCACTCCATGACAACGGATTTCGTCATTGCCAGCACGGACGAGATCCCCGATGCCGGGCTGGAGCACATTTTTTTAAAAAAAGACAGCGTATACCTGTGTGTACCAAAAAGCCATCGTCTGGCCGGGCGTGAGTCGGTCTGGCTGCGGGAACTGGAGGACGAGGCCTATATCGACCTGCCTGCAGGAACGCCCTGGCGGGAGTACTGCAGCCACCTGTTCCAGCGGGCCGGGGTAAACATCCGCACGGTGCTGGAGTGCGACTACTCCATCCGTGCCGCTCTGGTGGACTCCGAGTTCGGCGTGGCTCTTACCTCCGCCTCCGCCTACGAGGTAGATCTGCTCAGGCCCAACTGCTACATCCCCATCGCCGATGAATTTGCCTGCCGGGATATGGCCCTTTTCTGGAACCCGAGAAAGTACATGTCCAGAGCAGCGCAAAGTTTCCGTCAGTTCTGTGTCTCCTATTGGGAGAAAAATCAGGTGTAATAAACAGGAAATGCCCTGCGGCTTGCGCCGCAGGGCATTTCCTCATGTAAGTCAAAGAGGGAATCGGTTTGCGTTCGGGCGATCAGCTCAGAGCGCCCTTTTCGATGATAGCATCGATCTCGGCTTCGGAATAGCCCAGATCAGCCAGCACCTGACGGTTGTGCTCACCGTAGAGGACGGGAGCACCGAACTTCAGCGCACCCTGGGAGCCCAGACGCACGGGGCAGGTGGGCAGCACACGCTCGGCACCGTTGCCGCACTTATAGGTCTGCAGGTACTGGTTGGCCCAGGCCTGCTCGTCCTTGAGCACGTCGGCAAAGTGGAACAGACGGCCGCTGACGATGTCCAGGTCGCTGAAGATCTTCAGCCACTCGGCAGAGGACTTCTTGATGAATGCCTTCTCGTAGATGGGGACCACCACATCGGCCTTTTCCATAAGCTGGGCCATGTTGGTGATGCCCATGTCGGCCATGATCTCAGTCACGCCGATGGCATCAAAGAACTTGTCGGCATAGCGCTCGTACTCGAAGATGGTGCAGCGCACCCACTCGCCGTCGGAGCAGCGGTAGGCCAGGTTGGTGGGCATGCCGGAATTGCGCTTCTCGGGATACTCGTGGTTGTAGGGATCCTCAGCCATGACGATACAGCCGCCGGACATCCAGATACCGGCGTTGTACAGGGACATGGTAACAAAGTCGCCCTTGCCGGTGCGCTCGCGCTGATACAGGGCAGTCATGACACCGCCGAACAGGGTGGTGCCGGACAGCACGTCACCCATGGCGTAGCGGGAGTTGGTGGGGTAGCTGCCGGGAGCATCAAAGCTCATGTCGGCAGAGAAGCCGGAGCGGGACCAGAAAGCGATGTTGTCAAAGCCGGGAGCGTTGCAGTCGGGGCCCTCGTAGCCGTAGCCGGTCAGGGTGGCGTAGATCAGGCGGGGGAAGCGGTCCTTGATGGACTCGTAATCCACGCCCAGCTTCACCAGAGACTGGTTGCGGGTGTTGGTGATCAAAATGTCGGCACCCTCCAGCAGCTTGAAAAAGATTTCCTTGCCTTCCTCACTCTTCATGTTCAGGGAGATAGACTTCTTGCCCACGTTGAAGATGTCAAACAGGGGGTTCTCCTCGGGGCCGGTCTTGGTATGGCCCATAGAAGTGGCACGCCATGCGTCGCCGCCGCGGCCCTCGATCTTGATGACCTCAGCGCCCAGATCGGCGGCGATGCGGCCCACGATGGGGGCGGCAACATAGTTGGCCAGCTCGATCAGACGAATGCCCTCAAGGGGCTTTTTGTTCTCGCTCATTATTCATTCCTCCTGAATTGTTCTTTTGTCGGCCGCATTACCGCAGACCGCCGCATTATCTCGATGCTACCATTATATGGGGCAAGCCCCGTTGGTTTCAAGTGCTTTTTCGCCCTTTTATCCACGGTTTATACTGGACAATCCATAAGTTTAAACTTGACATTCAACTCAAATGAAGAAGTTTTGCCTGAGGAAACCTCATTTCCCTGTGGCCCTCGCATTTTTATATTGTGCTTATCTGTCCGCCTGTGCTATAATGCTTTATCACACCAAATTGCAAAGGAGACTTTTCCATGCGTTCCGACGTCATCAAAAAAGGCATCCCCGCCGCCCCCAACCGCTCCCTGCTCTACGCTCTGGGCTATACCGCAGAGGAGCTGGAGCGCCCCCTGATCGGCGTGGTCTGTTCCTATAACGAAATCGTCCCCGGCCACATGAATCTGGACAAGATCGCCGAGGCCGTCAAGGCCGGCATCCGTGCCGCCGGCGGAACCCCCGTGGAGTTCCCCGCCATCGCCGTATGTGACGGTATCGCCATGGGCCACGTGGGCATGAAGTATTCTCTGGTCACCCGTGACCTCATCGCCGACTCCACCGAGGCCATGGCCATGGCCCATCAGTTCGACGGTCTGGTCATGATCCCCAACTGCGACAAGAACGTGCCCGGCCTGCTCATGGCCGCCGCCCGTGTCAATGTGCCCACCATCTTTGTCTCCGGCGGCCCCATGCTGGCCGGAACCCTGAACAGCGGCAAGCGCACCTGCCTGAGCCACATGTTTGAGGCGGTGGGTGCCTACTACGCCGACAAGCTGGACGAGGCGGGCGTGGAGGACTATGAGAACAACGCCTGCCCCACCTGCGGCAGCTGCTCCGGCATGTATACCGCTAACTCCATGAACTGCCTGACCGAGGCCATCGGCATGGGCCTGGGCGGCAACGGCACCATCCCCGCCGTCTATTCCGCCCGCCTGCGCCTTGCAAAGCACGCGGGCATGAAGATCATGGAGCTGGTGGAAAAGGACATCCGCCCCCGGGACATCATGACCGAGGCCGCCTTCCACAACGCGGAGACCATCGACATGGCGCTGGGCTGCTCCACCAACACCATGCTCCATCTGCCCGCCATCGCCCACGAGTGCGGCATCGAGCTGAGCTTTGACATGGCAAACGAGATCTCCGACAAGACCCCCAACCTGTGCCATCTGGCCCCCGCGGGTGATACTTATATGGAGGATCTGGACCGGGCCGGCGGCGTATATGCCGTTATGGCGGAGTTGGCCAGGAAGGGCCTGATCGACACCAGCCTGATCACCTGCACCGGCAAAACCATTGCCGAAAACCTTGAGGGCGTTGTCAACCGCAACCCCGAGGTCATCCGTCCCATCGAGAATCCCTATACTACCACCGGCGGCATCGCCGTGCTCAAGGGCAATCTGGCCCCCAACGGCTGCGTGGTCAAGCAGTCCGCCGTAGCCCCTGAGATGATGGAGCACGAGGGCCCCGCCCGTGTGTTCAACTCCGAAGAGGAGGCCATTGAAGCCATCTACGCCGGCAAAATCGTGGCCGGTGATGTGGTGGTCATCCGCTACGAGGGCCCCAAGGCGGCCCCGGCATGCGCGAGATGCTCAACCCCACCTCCGCCATTGCGGGCATGGGTCTTGACAAGGATGTGGCTCTGATCACTGACGGCCGTTTCTCCGGCGCCACCCGCGGTGCCTCCATCGGCCACGTCAGTCCCGAGGCGGCCTCCGGCGGCAGCATCGGTCTGGTGGAGGAGGGCGATATCATCGCCATCAACATCCCCGCCCACACCATCCAGCTCAAGGTCAGCGACGAGGAGCTGGCGGCCCGCCGGGCCAAGTGGGTGTGCCCCGAGCCCAAGATCAAGACCGGTTATCTTGCCCGCTATGCCAAGCTGGTGTCCTCCGCCGACCGGGGCGCGATTCTGGAATAAGACCTACCACAAGCGGCCTGCGCTGTGCGCAGGCTGCTTTTTATGCTATCCGTCGCGCCAATTTTCCTTCGTTTTCGATTTTCCTTGTTCTGGACATATATTTCTGTTATAGTAATACCATAAACAAAAAGGAGGGATCTATATGGTCCGCTATCGCAGTGTGGCGCTTGCCATCGTCTTATCCATCATTACCTGCGGCATCTATTCCATCTACTGGTTCATCGTCCTCACGGACGAGGTGAACGAAGTCACCGGTCAGCCCGGCACCTCCGGCGGCATGGCCTTCCTGTTCAACCTGATCACCTGCAGTATCTACGGTATTTACTGGGGCTACAAAATGGGTGAAAAGCTGGACAGCGCCCGCCATCGCAACAACGTGCCCTCCGGTTCCTTCCCCATCATCTTCCTGCTGCTCAATCTGTTCGGCTTCCAGATCATCACCATGGCACTGATCCAGAACGAAGTCAACCGCTACGCTCCCGCCGCCTGATGCCCCGTCAACGCCTTAGCCGTCTGCTGACGTGGACGGCAGTGCTGCTTGCCGCCGGAAGCGCCTACGCGGTCTTTGTTTCCGTCACCGGCCTGTTTATCCCCTGCCCCTTCCGGCAGGTCACCCAGCTGCTGTGTCCCGGCTGCGGGGTATCGCATCTATGTCTGGCCCTGCTGCACATGGATCTTCCCGGTGCGTGGGCCGCAAACCCGGGCCTGTTTCTCTTGCTGCCCCTGCTGGCTCTTTTCCTGCTGTACCGGGCCGTGTGCTATGTGCTGCGGGGCAGCAGCCCCCTCAGCCGCCGGGAAAGCGTGCTTGTGTGGCTGATGGTCCTATGGCTGGTGCTTTGGGGCTTTGTGCGCAACTTTATATAAAAAATATCCTGCGGCTATGCCGCAGGATATTTTTTATTTCCGATATTCGTATGTTACAGGCTCTGCTTTTTTCAGCTCATCGTAGTATTTGCACTTGGTCATAGCAATATAGGGTGTCAGCCAGACGGAAAGAGGCAAACTCACAAGAGCCAGCACCACTGTTATGATGATATCGGCTATCATGTTCAGCTCCGGCGTGCCGCCCATGCCGATCAGGGCATATACTCCGGCTGCAATCTGCACGCCTACTCCGCTGATCAGGCTGCCCAGCAGAAACCATCCGGCAAAGGACAGCAGGATCACAAACAGTTCAACGCATCTGCCCCGCATCAGCCGCAGACTGGAGCGCAGGGCATAGAACACGCCCTTTTCCGGTTCATCCATCAGGCAGTAGCTCGCCATGCTGTAGCGCAGGATGCAGATAAAATACAGCACCATCGCCGCAAGAAACACTGGTGTAGCTGCCAACATTGTCAGTCCGAAAGAAATGCGGACCATAACCTGAATTGCAACCACCCAAAGCATAGCGATAACTACAGCCCACATCAGGCCGTACATCAGTGTGGCAATTCGCAGCAGAATAATGCGGCCCACCATGGAGAAACCGCTCATCAGATCCGCAAATTCGCCAACACCGCCCCGGGTGGTTCCCAGACACCACTGGGAGTAGCTGAAATCCATCACCACATTGTAAATCAGCATCAGGATATTTAAAAACAGGCCCACCGCGCCTACGCGGGATACCGCCAGCATGAGTGCGCGGCCCAGATCCACTCCCTCGGCAAACAGGGACAGTGTCTCCATCAGCGGATCTGCCGTCACCAGTCCCACAACAAGGCTCAGCCCGGAGGTAAGCAACAGGTATACAAACGTCATAAGATAGGCGTTGGGACTGGCCCTGTGCATGGACAGTCTTGCCTCCCGCTTCAGCGCCCGGGGATGGATCTTCATGTGTCGTTCCTCTTTTCTCTTTCTTGTGCGCCCTCAGGCTTCCCATTTGTCCAGCAGCAGCTTCAGCTGGTCGGCCAGCTTGGCCAGATCCTTGTTGCTGCGGCCGCGGCTGCGGCCAATGACCTCCTGCAGCCGCTTGCCCACCTGCTCCAGACGGCTGTACGCGGGCGAGGGCGCAGAGGCCCCGCCTGAGGTCTTTTTGCGCTCCAGCACCACACCTCTGGCCAGCATAACGTCCTGAGCAAGGTCATAAACCTCCTCATACAGGGGGGCGTGGGCATCCAGCCCCAGATCCCGCAGAGTCCGGGCAAAGATCTCGGTCACTTCGTCGTCGCCGTGCACCACAAAGATATGCTGTGGCTTGGGGGTGAAGTTCTGCGCCCATGCGATCAGATGCTCCCGGTCAGCATGGGAGGACAGGCCCTTAAAGTTGACGATGCGGGCGTTGACAGAGATCTCCTCTCCAAACAGTTTGACCGTCTTCGCGCCCTCCAGCAGCCGGCGGCCCAGGGTACCCTGCGCCTGATAGCCCACAAAGACCACGGCGCTCTCCGACCGCCACAGGTTGTGCTTCAGATGGTGGCGGATGCGGCCCGCATCACACATGCCGGAGGCGGAGATGATGACCTTGGAGGTTTTGTCCATATTCAGCAGCTTGGACTCCTCACTGGTCTGTACCAGTTTCAGTCCCGGGAATGTGAACAGGTCGTCGCCGCCCTGCACAAGGGCGATGGCCTCCTCGTCCAGATAACCGCGCAGGTCTCCTGCATAAATTTTGGTTGCCTCCGCCGCCAGGGGACTGTCCACACACACGGCAAAGTCGGGTGCGCTCTTTACCAGTCCCTCGTTCTTGATCTCGCGGATAAAATAGAGCAGTTCCTGTGTCCGCCCCACCGCAAAGGAGGGGATGATCACATTGCCGCCCCGGGCAAAGGTCTCGTCGATCAGCTGAGCCAGCGCTTGGGTGTAACTCTCAGGCGGTTCGTGGCTGCGGTCACCGTAGGTGGACTCCATGACCACATAGTCTGCCTGCTCCAGCAGCTGAGGGTCCCGGATGACCGGCTGGTCCACGTTGCCGATGTCCCCGGAAAACACGATCTTTTTGGTCACATCCCCCTCAGTCAGCCACAGCTCCACACTGGACGAGCCAAGCAGATGTCCCGCATCCGTAAAGCGGACCATCACCCCCTCGCACAGGTCAAAGGTCTGTCCGTATTCAAAGGTGACCAGCTGCTGCAGGGCCTGCTCCGCATCGGCAAGGGTATACAGAGGCTCCACCGCTTCCCTGCCGGCGCGCTGGGCCTTGCGGTTTTGCCACTCGGCGTCGCTTTCCTGAATGTGGGCGGAATCCCGCAGCATGATACCCAGAAGCCGGGCTGTCAGCCGAGTGGCAAAGATCTGACCCTGAAAGCCCTGCTTTACCAGCAGAGGGATGCGTCCGGAGTGGTCGATATGAGCGTGGGTCACGATGACATAGTCAATATAATTGGGGGCGAAATCCAGCGCGTTGTTGTCGTGCTCGTCCCGCCCCTGCTGCAGTCCGCAGTCGATCAGGATCTTCTTCCCGTTGACCTCGATACAGTGGCAGCTTCCGGTCACCGCATGGGCCGCGCCGAAAAATGTCAGCTTCATATACAGATCCTCCCTTCGCCCATTTCGGGTCTTTCTGCTTTTATTGTACACACTGTATGGTGCAAAATCCACCACTATTTGTAAACAATACAAAAACAGTCCTGTTTACAGGCAGACCTCATGTCAGATCAGCCCGAAATGCTCCAGCGCATCCACGGTGCCTCCCTGATCTACCGGTCCGGTCACATAGTCCGCCTCTGCCTTGACCCCATCGCTGGCGTTTCCCATGGCAACGCCCACCCCGGCGAAGCGCAGCATGGAGATGTCGTTCTCCCCGTCGCCGAAGGCCATGGCCTGCTCCCGCGGGATGTCCGCCCAGCGCAGAACGGCTTCCATGCCCACGTCCTTGCCGCCCCCGGGAGGCAGGGCGTCCAGAAAACCGGGGTGCCAGCGGGTGGTGGTCAGGCAGTCAGCCCTGTCCAGCAGCAGATGCTCCCGCTCCCTGTCCAGCATGACGATGACCTGGTACACGTCATTGGTCAGCCCCCGCTCTGCCGGACACACCGGCGGAGTCGGCACGGCAAACTCACGGATGAACTGTCTGGCCCACCGGTCATCCAAATTGAGCCAGCATTCCTCTCCCCCCAGAAACATACCGGAAAAGCCCCCCTGCTGTGCAGCCGATATGATCTGCTCCATCCCCTGCCGGGGGATCGGGTTTTTATAGACCACCTGATCCCCGCACAGGCAGAACTGGCCGCTGACCGTGACATAGCCGTCAAACTCGAACTGTTCCCTCACCTGTGCCAGCATGGTAAGATGCCGGCCGGTGGACAGAAACAGCCGAACCCCCTTTTGGCGCAGGGTATGCAGCGCCTGCAGGGTGCGCGGCGGGATAACTTTTCCGCCCATTTCCAGCAGGGTGCCGTCCACATCAAAGAAAATCGCTTTGATCATCCAGTCTCGCTCCTTTGCGCATAAGAATGGGACTGCAGATGCAGTCCCATTCGTTGTTTATTCTTCCGCCGCGGGCTCTTCCAGCTTTTCTACCAGAGCCCATTCCACCCGGCGGTCGGTCAGCTTCTCCACCCGCACGCGCAGGCCCAGCGCCTCCACCACGGGGCAGCTGCCATCCTCCGGGATGACGGACATCTGGGCGAACACAAGGCCGCCCACCGTATCATAATCCCGCTGATCCTCTTCGTCCTCGTCCAGTTCCAGCCCCATGGCCGCAGCCAGATCTTCCAGATCGGCGGTGCCGGATACACGCCACAGGTTGTCCTCCAACCGGATGATGTCCTGTTCGTCCTGAGGATCAAATTCGTCGTAGATATTTCCCACGATCTCTTCCAGCAGATCCTCCATGGTGACAAGACCGCTGGTTCCGCCGTACTCATCCACCACCAGGGCCATATGTATCTTCTTGTTCTGCATATCCCGGAACAGCACATCGGCCCGCACCGTCTCCGGCACGAAATAGGCCGGCCGCAGCAGCTGCTCCAGCGGCTTGGGCTGCTCCAGCCGGGCGTTGAGCAGATACTCCCGGGTAGACAGGATGCCCACCACGTCGTCGGCATTTTCCTCGTAGACCGGGAAGCGGGACAGGCCGGATTCCCGGATAGTGGTCACGATCTGCTCCTGGCTGTCCTGCATGGAGAGCATGACCATGTCCGTGCGGTGGACCATTACGTCCTCCGCCGTGTTGTTGTTGAACTCGAAGATATTTTCGATCAGTTCCTTTTCACTGCTTTCGATGGCGCCGGACTCCTCGCCCTCCTCCACCATGGCCATGATGCCGTCCTCAGACACTTCGTCCTCTCCTTTACGAAGCAGGCGCAGCACAGGCTTGTACAGCAGCAGAATGTTTACGACCAGACTGACTCCAAACAGGATCTGCCATAAATGGTCACCCAACACGGGATATTCCTCCTTTTGTACCCCGCCGTCTTAATATTTCTCATGCGGGATTTTTGTAATTATATCATATCTGTGGAAAAAATCAAATATGGACATTTTTATTTTCTGTGCTATAATGACGCCTGCTGTAATAATTTTTGCAGGACCGCTGTGTTCTGCCATTTCAGGTGATATTCCATGAATGAGTTAAAACCAAAGATTCGGGAAGCGGTACAATATCTGGTGAACTTTTTTCGCTGGGTGATCCTGTCCTGTCTGCTGGGACTTGGCATCGGCGCGGTGGCCGTGATCTTCCACCACGGCATTGACCTTGCCACCGAACTGCGCATGACACATCCTGCCCTGCTGCTCGCGCTGCCTGCGGCGGGCGTAGTCATCGTCTGGCTTTACAACGTGTGCGGCATGGCTCACGACAGGGGCACCAACCAGATCTTTGTCTGCGTACGAAGCGCCACCCCCGTGCGCCTGCGCACCGCGCCCCTTATCTTTGTGTCTACCATCCTGACCCATCTCGCAGGCGGCTCGGCAGGCCGGGAGGGCGCCGCCCTTCAGCTGGGCGGCTCCATGGCCGCCGCCGCGGGACGTGCCATCCGTCTGGATGAAAAGGATGAGCGCATCATGGTCATGTGCGGCATGTCCGCTGCTTTTTCCGCCCTGTTTGGAACCCCGCTCACCGCTGCCATCTTCTCTCTGGAAGTCGTCAGTGTAGGCGTGATGTACTATGCTGCCATCGTGCCCTGTCTGCTGTCCGCCCTGACGGCACTGGAGGTGGCAAAATTCATGGGGCTTCCTCCTGCGGGCTACGCGGTGACCGGCATTCCCGATGTGAGCATGCTCTCCATTGGGCAGGCAGCCCTTATAGGCGGCGCGTGTGCTCTTTTGTCCATCCTGTTCTGCAAAGCCATGCACGCCGCACCCCACCTGTATGAACGCATCACCAAAAACCCTCTGCTTCGGGCGGCACTGGGCGGCGTGATCATTCTTGCGCTCACCGCCCTGGTGGGCAGTCAGGATTACAACGGCGCCGGCGGCCACATTATCACACTGGCGTTGGCTGGCGAGGCCCGGCCGGAGGCCTTCCTGCTCAAAATCCTGTTTACCGCCGTCACCTTGGGGGCCGGCTTCCGGGGCGGCGAGATCGTCCCCATCCTGTTCACCGGTGCAACCTTCGGCTGCGTTGCAGGCCCGCTGGCAGGCCTGTCCCCATCCTTTGGCGCAGCTCTGTCCATGGCCGCCCTGTTCTGCGGCGCCACCAACTGCCCCATCTCCTCCATGCTGCTGGCCTTCGAGCTGTTCGGCGGCCGGAGCCTGTCCCTGTTCGCCCTGTGCTGCTGGGTATCCTATATGCTGTCGGGCTACTTTGGTCTGTACGCGGAACAGAAGATCGTCTATTCCAAGTTCCGCACCGAATGGGTGGACAAGAAAACACATTAACTGCAACAAGCGGCTGCGCACTCTGCGCAGCCGCTTGTTTGTTACAGTTTTAAAATGATACCCGCCAGCGCGCTCAGGCCGATGAACACGATGGGATGCAGCTTTTTCAGCTTTTTGAGGCGCAAGGCAGCAAAGACCACGGCGGCTATGAGCAGCGCGCCCCAGTTCAGGCCAAACGTGTGCTGTACCGTCCCACCCACAGCCACAAACACGGCCAGAGCCAGATTCAGCCCGGCAGCGGCGATCAGCGCCGTGGAGGCCGGGCGCAGCCCTCCAAACACGTTGTTGACCGCGGCAGAACTTCGGAACCGCTGCAAAAAGCCCGCAATGATCAGGATCACCACGACAGAGGGGGTGACCAGCCCCAGCGTGGCCACCACCGCGCCGAGAACGCCCGCGAGTTCAAAGCCCACGTAGGTGGCCATGTTTACGCCGATGGGGCCGGGGGTAGACTCGGACACGGCGATCATGGTAGACAGCTGCTCCATGGTAAACCAACCGGTGGTCCTTCCCATGTCCTCAAGAAAGGGCATGGTGGCCAGTCCGCCGCCTACGGCGAACAGCCCCACTTTGGCAAATTCGAAATACAGGTGAAGAAGGAGCATTACGCTTTTCCCTCCTTCTTTTTCCCGTTCCACAGGCCGGACAGACCGCCCACAGCACCCGCCCCCAGAACCAGCACCACAGGGGACACATCCAGCAGGAACGCAAGGGCCAGCACCGTAAGGAAGATACCCACAGCAAGCCGCCCCTTCAGGGATGACTTACCCAGCTTGATCACGCTGGCTGCGATCAGCGCCACCACACAGGCGTTGACCCCTCCCATGGCGTGCTGAACCACGGGGAATCGGGCAAAATTGGCAATCAGGGCAGCTATGGCACTGATGATGACCACCGGGGGAGCGATCACCCCCAGTGTGGCCGCCACACCCCCTGCCACACCCTTGAACTTGTGGCCGATAAAAGTGGCCACATTCACCGCGATGATGCCGGGTGTACACTGGCCGATGGCGTAATAGTCGGTCAGCTCCTCATCGGTGGCCCAGCCCTTTTTTTCCACCACTTCCCGCTGGAGGATGGGCAGCATGGCATAGCCTCCGCCAAAGGTACAGACACCCATCCGGGCAAAGGTCAGGAACATATCAAGATAAATATTCAATGGGTCACCTCAGCGTTTCCAGCTCTTCCATCCACAAAGCGGCGCAGGCATCGCTGGGCATGGTCCAGTCACCCCGGGGAGACAGGGAGACCGAGCCCACCTTGGGTCCGTCGGGCAGGCAGGAGCGCTTGAACTGCTGGGCAAAGAAGCGGCGGTAGAAATTTTTCAGCCACTTGAGTATGGTTTGGCTGTCATACTGCCGGCCCAGGGCATGCCGGGCAAGGCGATAGACCTTGGCCGGTGGGAAGGCCCAGCGCAGGGCGTAGTACAGGAAGAAATCATGCAGCTCGTAAGGTCCCACCAGATCCTCCGTCTTCTGGCTGATTTTGCCCTCGATGGCGGGCAGCAGCTCGGGAGAGACGGGGGTGTCCAGAATATCCTCCAGCACGGCGGACAGACGGCTGTCCTCCTGCGCCTTGTCTCCGGCCACAAAGGACACCAGATGGCGCACCAGCGTCTTGGGGATGGAGGCGTTGACCCCGTACATGGACATATGGTCGCCGTTGTAGGTGGCCCAGCCGAGAGCCAGCTCGGAAAGGTCACCTGTGCCCACCACCATGCCGCCGGTCTGGTTGGCGATGTCCATGAGCACCTGGGTACGCTCACGGGCCTGGCCGTTTTCAAAGGTAACACTGTGGTCATCCATGGACTGGCCGATATCCTTGAAATGCTGCTTCACCGCCTCACCGATGTCGATGCGCATCAGGGTAGCGCCAAGCCGCCCGGCCAGCTCCACCGCGTTGTCCCGGGTGCGGTCGGTGGTACCGAAACAGGGCATGGTCACGGCGATAATATCCTGCGCGGGCCGGCCCAGCATCTTCATGGCAAGGGCGGTGACGAGGATGGCAAGAGTGGAGTCAAGACCCCCGGACAGGCCCACCACAGCGGTCCTGGCCCCGGTGTGCTCCAGCCGCTTTTTCAAGCCAAGAGCGGCGATGCACAAAATCTCGTTGCACCGGGCCGCCCGGTCCCCTGCATCCTCAGGGACAAATGGCATGGGGTTGATGTGGCGGCTCAGGACGGTATCGCTGAGGGCCAGATCAAAATCCGTGCGTTCCACACCCGCATCCTGCGCCGTCTGACCGATACGCCGGCGTTCAAACATCAGCCGGCTCACATCCACTTCCGAGATGAGCAGGCCGGTGGCAAAGCGCCGCTCGGCCAGCAGCACACCGTTTTCCGCGATCAGGTCATGGCCGGCAAAGACAAGGTCGGTGGTGGACTCGCCCTCTCCGGCATTGGCATATACATAGGCACACACCAGCCGGGCGGACTGCCCGGTGACCAGTCCCCGGCGGTAGGCCGCCGTGCCCACCACCTCGGCGTTGGCGGACAGGTTGAGCATCAGGGTGGCGCCGCCGTCCTTTACCAGTCCGGCAGCGGCGGGCTGCGCCGCCCACAGGTCCTCGCCCAGCTCCACACCGATGATAAGCTCGGGCAGACTGCTGCAAACGAACACCCGGTCAGGGCGCACCGCAAACGCGGTGCCAAACAGGGTAACCTGCCGCACGCCGGCGCCGGACACAAACCATCTGCTCTGGCTCTGGGGCACACAGGTCTTGGGCACAAGGCCCAGCAGTTTTCCCTTATGGATGACCGCCCCGCAGTTGTACACCGCGCCGTCCGCACACCGGACAGGCAGTCCCACGGCACACACCATATCCAGATTTTTTGTGGCCTCCATCACGGTGGCCAGAGCCTCCTGCGCGCCGCGCAGCAGGGTATCGTGCAGAAACAGATCTCCGCAGGTGGCGCCGGTCAGGCAAAGTTCGGGCAGGCACAGCACCCGCACGCCCTGCTTGGCCGCCTCCCGCATCAGGGTAAAGACCTGCTCGGCATTATAACGGCAATCAGCCACCCGGATTTTGGGTGTTCCGGCAGCTACTTTGACAAATCCATCTTTCATGGCATACGCCTCCAGTATTTGTTATAACAATCATACCCCAATCTGCCGTTATTTGCAACACAGGCAGCAAAAAAACGGAGCGTCACAGACGCTCCGTTTTCCTTGGGTCTTATTTGACTTTGATATAGTCCTTGGACACGTAGCCCGTGGTGGTCTTGCCGCCCAGACCGGTATAACTGACCTTGTACCAGCCGGTTCCGGTGTCCTCCAGCAGGGTCAGTTCCGCACCGTTCTCGGCGGTGTCCTGTGCCTCGTAATTGCTGCCGGGGCCCTTGCGCACAAACAGTCCGGTGGATGTTCCGGTGACCACGCCGGTGCCGGAGATGGCGGTGGCAGAGCCTGTGGAGCCGGGGTTTCCGCTGCCGGTTCCGGTGCTTTCACCGCTGCCGGTGCTGCCCGGTCTGCAGCGCACAACACACGTGGCGGTAACATTGCCTGCCTTGGCGGTGATGGTGACCTGGACCTGCCCGCTGCCGGTATGCACGTTGGTCACGCTGCCGTCCGCAGCCACTTTGGCGGCAGCCTCGTTGCTGCTGGTCCACACCACAGCGTCATCGCTGTCGGCGGGGGTCACGGTGGCCTTGAGCCGACAGATCTCGTTGGGTGCCAGCGTAACATCGGCCTTGTCCAGTGTGATTCCGGTGGCGGAGACGATGGGGGTCACCACACCGGAGCTGGTGCTGGGGTCGGGCACCTGCGGGGTGCTTACGCCGGGATCGGGCTGGCTCACGTCAGGCTGAGAGGCGCTTGCATCAGGCTGAGACTGGCTTGCGTCGGGCTGGGACTGGCTGACGGAAGACTGCACGCCGCTCTGGCTGTGAGCGGGGTCCTTGCCCCCGCCCAGCAACGGGCTGATAACGGTGTAGACGATATATATCGCCGCAATGATCAGGATAACGGACAGGGCGATGCCGATGATCTGGACGGGCTGGATGGCCCCGCCGTAACCGCCGCCCCGCTTATTGGTTGGCGCTACGCGCTTTCCGCCCCGGCCGGCAGTGCGGCCGCCGGCGGCGCTGCCGGCCATGTCATCACAAAACGGGCAGTGCCTGTATGTAACGGAATAGTCCTCGCCGCAAAACTCGCAGCGGATCACATCGCTGCGCCGGCTGTTTTCCTGCTGTTTCGTCGCCATAAATAAAGACCTCCGTCCCAATTGGATGTGCGCTGCCATGCGGTGCGCTTGTTTTTATTTTATCCTGCTTTTGCTGTTACGTCAACCGGAAAGGGCGAAAAGGCGGGAAATTTTGCGCCCCGCTTTTTCTTGACCCATACCGCCTTTTCTTCTATAATGACAGCATGATCTTTCTCAAAATCTGATTTTTGGAGGAACCTGACATGATCATCAACTTTAACGAAATTTCCGATACTGTTCTGGAGCGCTTCAAGGGCGGCGAAGGCACCCTGATCTCCAAAATGTTCACCGACACCAATGGCAAAATCATGTCTGCCAGACTGCAGCCCCATTCCAGCGTGGGTCTGCACACCCACGTTGGCAACAGCGAGATCATCTTTATCCTGTCCGGCACGGGCAAGGTTCTTTACGACGGAGAATACCTGTCCCTCAAGGCCGGCGACTGCCACTACTGCCCCATGGATCACGAGCACAGTCTCATCAACGACACAGACGACGAGCTGACCTTCTATGCCATCGTGCCCGAGCACGGCGCAGTCAACGCCTGACCCTGCATGAAAGTCGCGTTTTATACGCTGGGCTGCAAGGTAAACCAGTATGAAACTCAGGCCCTGGAGCAGCTTTTTACCCAGCGCGGACATACCCTTGTCCCCTTTCACGGGGCGGCGGACGCGTATATCATCAACACCTGCTCCGTCACCGCCGTCAGCGACAAAAAGTCCCGGCAGGTCATCCGCCGTGCCCGCAAGGAGCACCCGGAGGCTGTGGTGGCCGTCTGCGGCTGCTACCCCCAGACACACACCGGCGACATGGACAAGCTGGGGGTGGATCTGGTCAGCGGCACGGGAGATCGTCTTGGTTTTGCAGATCTGGTGGAACAGGCCGTGCGGGAGCGAAAGCCCATCACCGCCGTGGACGACGCCATGAAGCGCCTTGATTTCGAGGTGCTGCCCGCCGGCGGTCTGGAGGGCCGTACCCGTGCCATGCTCAAGGTGGAGGACGGCTGTGTCAACTTCTGCACCTACTGCATCATCCCCTATGCCAGAGGGCGCATCCGCTCCCTGCCCATGGAGCAGGCAAAACAGCAGGCGGCCCAGCTGCAGCAGCAGGGCTACCGCGAGATCGTTCTGACCGGCATCGAGATCTCCTCCTGGGGACATGATCTGCGGAACGGCACAAGTCTGATCGACCTGATTCAGGCGGTGTGTCATGCTGCCCCCCAATGCCGCATCCGTCTGGGTTCGCTGGAGCCGCGCACTGTCACGCAGGAATTCTGCCTGCGGGCGGCAAAGCTTTCCAACCTGTGTCCCCACTTCCATCTGTCCCTCCAGTCTGGCTGTGACAGCGTGCTCAAGCGCATGAACCGCAAATATGACGCCGAACGCTATCTTCAGTCCGTCACTCTGCTTCGGCAGCATTTTGACCGGCCCGCCATCACCACCGACCTGATCACCGGCTTCCCCGGCGAGTCGGAGGAGGAGTTTGCACAGACTCTGGCCTTCATCCAAAGGTGCGCTTTTGCCGCCATGCACGTCTTCCCCTACTCCAAGCGGCCCGGCACCCCCGCCGCAGCCATGCCCGACCAGCTTCCCAACGCGGTAAAGGAAGCCCGGGCCCATGCCGCCGCTCAGGCGGCCGGCCGGATGGAGCAGGAATATCTGTCGCAGTTTCTGGGGCAGACGATTCCCGTCCTGTTTGAGGAGGAGCGTGGCGGTCTGTGGTTTGGACACACGCCCAACTATATCCCCGTGCTGGCCCCGGGTCATGACCTGCACAACTGTGTTGTCCCCGTGCTGCTTGAACAGATAGACGGCAGCACCCTTTTGGGCAAAGTTGTATGAATCCTCTTGCCTCACAAACAATCAAAGCCGGAGACCGACAATCTGTCGGTCTCCGGCTTTTGGTTTGTTATTACTGGTCAAACTCGGATTTGGTATTGACAATGGCATTCAGCGCATTGGTGGCCATGAAGTGATCGTAATAGTGCTCCATAGCCAATTCCCGCTTGCCGAACTCCTTCAGGAATTCAGCCGCCTGTTCCCTCGCCTCATCATCCTTGCCCAGGCACTTAATGGCCATAAACTTGGCATAACCGGTACAGAAATCGGTATGCTGACGCATAAGCCGCATGGCAACGGTCTGGACGCGGTAGGGCATATTCTTATGCGCATCGAAAACAGCGGCATACTTTTTGGCAACTTCCTCAACGCACAGCAACTGCGCTTCCATTTCGGGCTTATAGAAGTTGGTGGGAACGGGGGCTGTGTGCAGTGCCTCCAGGTAGGTCTGGGGCATCAAGCGGTCGATCTCCTTCAGGAATTCCACCACGATCTGCCACTGGTCGCCATAAGCATGGGAGAAGTAATCCTCAATCAGCTCTTCCAAAGTCAGGCTGTTGTCAAACAGCATGGCGCCATAGACATAGAAGCTGAACGCGTTGGGGAAATAGCACCGCTGAGAGCCATCCACCACCATGCCCTTAAAGTCGTTGTCACGGTAGGCAAAAACATCCTCACGGATGCGGTTGGCAAAAGACAGCACACCGGGAGCATAGAACTGGTGCTTCCAGAAATAGTACTCGTACACATAGTTCTCATAACACTTGGCTTTTTCCCGCCACAGGTCAAACCGGTGCATAGACTCTTCCAGGGTGCCCAGCCGTCCGGATACGTTGCGCACATAGGGGGTCAGCTTCTCCACTCTGGGATGAATGGGGGCAGAATAAGTATAACTGCGGGTAATCGGTGCAAAGGTAAACACAAATCGGGAAGGATTCCGGATCTCCTCCTCCAGGGGCTCGTAAGCGGTGTCGGAATATGCGCTGAACTTAATGCGGCTGGGCAGGTTTTGGGCAGTCATTGCTTCATCCAGCTCGTTGAGCATAATAACATACCAGTCGGAGGGGCGCTTTTTCCGGCATTCCGCACATTCGCAGTGCCCCTTCTGTCCGTCCGCCAGAGAGATCGCCAGCAGATCCACATTGGTAGCCGTCTTGGCGTAGTTGCAGATGTAGTCGATCACGATTTTTCTCGCCTTGGGGTTGGACATACAGAACTGGGTGTTCAGCGCGATGCCGTTATAGAGGCCTCTTACACCATTCAGTTCAGCCAAATACTGACGGGTCTCTTCCGGAACCGGATTTTCATCGTCCTTGTTCCAGCCGCCGGTAGAACTGATGCCAAAGGGCTCGGCATTCCAGCCGTGTCCCATATCATGCATCTGGATACCGCGCTTGGCAAACTCGACTTCGCAAACACGCTTCCACTGGAGAACAGTTGTCTCGCTGACAGGCTCTGGTTCACGGTTTTCGTCATTGAATCTATGGGAATAGTACCAATCATAATAAATCTTGGGGATATCGAATTCGATCATGTAGCAGTTCAAGCCGACCTTGGGAGTAAAATCAATGCTCTCCAGCATGACCTGCTGACTCTCTGCGCCCTCATTGCACTGACCGCGATAGCGGCAGTCGGCCATTTTGTGATACTGCACCGGAACAATATTCTGCATGGGGATAAACTCACCGTCAACACCGGGGAACAGCCAGCGGCAACCGTTTTTCTTTAAGTACTCATAAACAGCCAGCAAGACACTGCGGTAGTTGGATCCGGCAATGATGCCGCCGTTTTCGTCCGTATCGATGTGGACAATATCATCCAATTCAGGCTCTTGCGTTTCCGCCGCGGTGGACAGACCAAAATCCGCCATCAGGCCCAACCGGAAGCCCTCAGTGGCATCGGGTTTATAATCAATGGTAATGTCGCCGCAGCGGGGCATCATCATGCGCAGATACTTTTTGAGTTCTTCTGCGGCAAAGTCCACCACAGTGTTGGACGCAACTTTGTAAATATGATACATTTTCGTTCCTCCTTATGGTCGTTCTGTGTCTTTGACCGACACCATTATACCAACCCCCATCAACGAAGTCAATCTTTCCCATTTTTCCAATATCATTTTTTCAATAATATCTATTCCATTTATCAATTATTAATCGAAAATATAAATGCAAAGCAAAGACACCCCGCATAAGGCCGAATCAAGCAACCGCTGATCATCTGAACATGCTTCCACAAATTCCCCCAAAGGGATATTGAATCTTTTTGCTTTTTATGCTAGAATGATGCAAAATATTTGCTGTAAGGAAAGTTGTTATGAAATTAGGTATCGTGGGTCTGCCCAACGTGGGCAAGAGCACCCTGTTCAACGCCATCACAAACGCCGGCGCGGAGAGCGCCAACTACCCCTTCTGTACCATCGACCCCAATGTGGGCATGGTGGCTGTGCCCGACTACCGTCTGGACAAGCTGACGGAAATGTACAACCCCAAGAAGACCACCCCCGCGGTCATCGAGTTTGTGGACATCGCCGGTCTTGTAAAAGGTGCCTCCCGGGGCGAGGGTCTGGGCAACAAGTTCCTGGGCAACATCCGCATGACGGATGCCATCGTCCACGTGGTGCGCTGTTTTGATGACGAGAATGTCATCCATGTGGAGGGCTCCACCGATCCCCTGCGTGACATCGACACCATCGATCTGGAACTTGTCATGGCCGACCTTGAGATGGTGGAGCGCCGCATCGACAAGGCCAAAAAGGCCGCCAAGGGCGACAAGAAGTTTTTGCAGGAGGCCGCCGACTTCGAGGGCCTGCGGGACTGGCTCAATGACGGCAAGTCCGCCCGCACTTACAGCGAAGTGGACATTGCCGCCGAGTATCCCGATTGCGAACTTCTGTCCCTGAAGCCCGTGATCTACGCCGCCAATCTGGATGAGGACGGTTTTTCCGATCCCCAGTCCGTCCCCTACTACAGACAGGTGGAGGAGCGGGCCGCCGCTCAGGGCGCGCAGGTGGTCCCCGTCTGCGCCAAGCTGGAGGCCGAGATCGCTGAGCTGGACGGCGAGGAAAAAAAGATGTTCCTGGAGGATCTGGGCATCGCCGAAAGCGGTCTGGACCGTCTGGTCAAGGCCAGCTATACCTTGCTTGGCCTCATTTCCTACCTGACCTCCGGCGAGGACGAGTGCCGTGCCTGGACCATCACCCGAGGCACCAAGGCCCCTCAGGCCGCAGGCAAGATCCACTCCGACTTCGAGCGCGGCTTCATCCGGGCCGAAGTGGTGTCCTACGACGACCTGATGGCCTGCGGCACCATGGCCGCCGCCCGGGAAAAGGGTCTGATCCGCTCCGAGGGCAAGGAGTACGTGGTGCAGGATGGCGACATCATCCTGTTCCGGTTCAACGTATAAACAACAAAACAGCACGGGCCGATGGCCCGTGCTGTTTTTCTGTCAATCGTCCCACTCGTTTTTTCTCTGCTGCTCCTCCAGTTCCCGCCGCAGAAGGTCCTGACTGCCCCGTTCCACCCTGCAGATGACCTTGCTGCAGGTTGTGAACATGACCCGGACATAAAACTTCTCGTCCACCTTGTCATAGATGCGGCCGGCACTCATGGTTCCGCCGGCCACTGTGCTCACGCTGTTGGCAACATATCCCACCGTCCCCAGCATGGGCAGCGTGCACCGGATGGCCTCACAGTCATAGCGGTTATCGGGCTCCTTCCGGCAGCGGATCAGGTTTCCGATGGCAAAGGGCTTCTTATCATAATAGTTGTAGAACCCTGTCAGCGTAACATAAAGTTCCCGCCCCTCCTGTATGCCCAATGTACGAGTCTCTGTTTTATTGAACATTTCAATCCCTCCTTTATGTAATACTATCCTATCAAACCTCCAGTGACATAAACCGGACTTTTCGCTCCGTTCATATTTCCTCCCGCCGCAGCATATAAGTGTGGCAGTATCGGAGAAATGGAGCGTGTTGTCTTTGAAAGGAAATATTGAGGAGCGGGCCTGCCAGCTGGCCCTTTACATCATAGAAAACAAGACAACAGTCCGGGGCGCGGCCCGGAAGTTTGGCATCAGCAAATCCACAGTGCACAAGGACATTCAGGAGCGCCTGCCCACCTTCAACCGCCCGCTGTATCTGCAGGTCAAGCAGGTTCTGGACGAAAACAAGGCCGAGCGGCATATCCGGGGCGGTATTGCCACACGCAAAAAGTACAAAGGAGCCTGAGCAAAGCGCCGGACGCAACTTTTTGGTTGCGTTTCCGGCGTTTTGTGTTATGATAGAGAAAATGCCGTACAAAGGAGCTGTTCACCATGAGCTACGCCGATCAGGTCTTTATCCAGAACTGCAAGGATATTCTCTCCAAGGGTGTCTGGGACACCGACCGGCCCGTGCGCCCCAAATGGGAGGACGGCTCCCCCGCCCACACCATCAAGCTGTTCGGTGTGATCAACCGCTACGACCTGAAAAAGGAATTCCCCATCATCACTGTGCGCAAGCAGTTTCTCAAGTCCGCCGTGGACGAGCTGTTGTGGATCTGGCAGAAGAAATCCAACGACATCCACCAGCTCAACAGCCATGTCTGGGACGCCTGGGCAGACGAAAACGGCACCATCGGCAAGGCCTACGGCTATCAGCTGGGCGTCAAGCACCGCTACCCCGAGGGGGAAATGGATCAGGTGGACCGGGTGCTGTGGGATCTGAAGCACAACCCCGCCTCCCGCCGCATTATGACCAACCTCTACAACCACCACGACCTGAGTGAGATGGCTTTATACCCCTGCGCCTACAGCATGACCTTCAACGTCAGCGGCAACACCCTCAACGCCATCCTCAACCAGCGCTCTCAGGATATGCTCACCGCCAACGGCTGGAATGTGATGCAGTACGCGGTGCTCACCCACATGCTGGCCCAGGTGTCCGGGCTGGAAGCGGGCGAATTTGTCCACGTGATCGCCGACGCCCACATCTATGACCGCCACGTCCCTGTGGTGGAGGAGCTGATCGCCCGCACCCCCTACGCCGCGCCCAAATTCACCCTTGACCCCTCCGTCACCGATTTCTACGACTTCACCCCCGCCAGCGTGAAGCTGGAGGGCTATCAGGCCCACGCGCTGGATCAGAAAATCCCTGTGGCTGTATAACGGAGGTTTCCATGAATCTCATTGTTGCCGTAGATGAAAACTGGGCCATTGGCAGGGGCGGCGACCAGCTGGTCTATATCTCTGCGGACCTGAAGCGGTTCAAGGCGCTGACCACAGGACACCCCGTCATTCTGGGCCGCAAGACGCTGGCCACCTTTCCCGGCGGACGCCCCCTGAAGAACCGCCGAAACCTGATCCTGTCGGCCACTCCGGGTTACACCGTGGAGGGGGCTGAGATTTATCCGGACCTCAACAGCCTGCTGGCGAGCGCCCCGGAAGACGCCTTTGTCATCGGCGGTGAGAGCGTGTACCGCGCTCTGCTGGACAAGTGCGACACCGCCTATGTGACCAAGATCCTCTCCTCTTTCCCCGCAGACCGGTATTTCCCCGATCTGGATGCACACCCGGACTGGGCCGTTGCGGAGCAGAGCGAAGTTCTGGAAGAAGACGGGATTAGCTTTCAGTATGTGACCTACCGGAAAAACTAAAAAGTGGTCTGTGTCCTTTGGACACAGACCACTTTTTTCAACCCTTACGGAGTATAGAGCCGGGCTGCCAGCCACTTTCCATCCGTCATCTGAATATAGAGCATGGTACCGTCGGCGCTCTCCCACACGGAGCAGCCCACAAGTTCCTGTGTGCCGGTGGCCGGATAGGCTTTTGTCCCGGGCACTGCACTCACCAGCGCGCCAAGCTCTATGCAGTCTTCGGGCAGGCTCTGCACCGTTGGCGGGACAGTCACAAGATAGACACCCCGCTGGGTGAAGAACTTGGGCTCCAGCGGGTGGTTGTTCTCCTTTCCCGCCGCTGACGGTGCCTCAGTGCTGGTTTCCTGATCGCCCCGGCACTGATCCTGCAGTACGTCGGAAACACCCGCCGCGTTATCCGACTCCTGCACGGCGCTGCCGGAGAGCGCGCCGCGCCATGGCAATACTCCGGGGATCCGGGCGATACCCACGCACAGTACCACCGCCGCCGCAATTCCTGCAATGCTTCCCCAGGGGATGGGGCGGCGTTTTGGTATCTGCCGGGCTTCCAGCACCAGATCATCGTCAATGTGCCCGACGGCGTCCAGAAGAAATTCACTTGTCATACGGCGACGCCCTCCTTTTCAAGTTCCGCGCGCAGCTTTTGGCGTGTGCGGTGCAGCCGGGATTTGACCTGACTTTGGGTCATGTGAAACCCCGCGGCAAGGATTTGGATGCTGTCCAGATACCAGTACCGCCGCAGGAACAGCTTTCGGTCCGTGTCCGGCAGGGTGCGCAGAAAGCGGGAAATGACCGCCCCTGTCTGCTCGGCGTTGAGGGCGTCCTCCACCTGCTCCCTGGCAGACAGACAGCCCTCCAGCTCCTCCAGTGCAAGCTCCGTCTGGCTTCCGCCCCGCTTAGCCGCCCGCTCCCTGCGCCAGCGGTCAAGGGACAGGTTGCGGGTCAGCTTGCCGAAAAAGGCCTGCAGCACCGTTGGCCTCTGGGGCGGCATGGCGTTCCACGCCCGCAGCCACGTGTCGTTGACACACTCCTCGGCGTCCTCCGCCCGGTCAAGAATATTCAGGGCAATGGCCCGGCAATAGGCCCCGTATTTGTTCTGGCTTTCCGCAATGGCCTGCTGGGAGCGCGCCCAGTACAGGTCAATGATCTTATTGTCGTCCATTGGCACACCTTCTTTGCGGTAAATTTACTTTTATTGTAGCCCGCCTTCCGGGCTAAGGCAAGGGTTCCTCAATTGGAAAAGACGCAAAAACACGCCGGAGGTTGCACTCCGGCGTGTTTTTCAGGATTACTTTTTGGCCTTGGTGTCCACAACATCCTTCAGCAGGGCGGCAAAGTCCTCAAAAGACATGGCACCCAGATCGCCGTCGGCCCGGTGACGGGGAGAGACAGTGCCGTTCTCCATATCCCGGTCGCCCACCACCAGCATATAGGGGACTTTCTCCAGCTGGGCCTCGCGGATCTTCTTGCCGATCTTCTCGTTGCGGTAGTCCACCTCCACGCGGTAGCCCATGGACTCCAGCACCTTGGCCTTCTCGGCGCAGTAGTCGGCAGCGCGGTCGGTAACGGGCAGGAAGCGGACCTGCTCGGGGGCCATCCAGGTGGGCAGGGCGCCGGCATACTCCTCGATCAGGTAGGCCAGCGTGCGCTCGTAGCAGCCCAGAGAGGTGCGGTGGATGATATAGGGCAGAGCCTTCTCGCCGTTCTCGTCGATATAGTACATGCCGAACTTGGCGGCCAGCAGCATATCGATCTGGATGGTGACAATGGTGTCCTCCTTGCCAAAGACGTTCTTGTACTGGATGTCCAGCTTGGGACCGTAGAAGGCGGCCTCGTCAATGCCAATCTCGTAGTTCACGCCCAGATCGTCCAGGATCTGGCCCATGACCCGCTGAGCCTCGTTCCACTGTTCGGCCGTACCCTCGTACTTGGCGGTGTTGTTGGGATCCCACTGGGAGAAACGGAAGGTGCACTTGTCCAGCATACCCACGGTATCCAGACAGTACTTGGCCAGATCCAGGCAGCCCTTGAACTCCTCCTGCAGCTGGTCGGGGCGCAGCACCAGATGACCCTCGGAAATGGTGAACTGGCGCACACGGATCAGGCCGTGCATCTCGCCGGAATCCTCGTTACGGAACAGGGTAGACGTCTCGCCAAGGCGCATGGGCAGGTCGCGGTAGGAGCGCTGGCGGTTCAGATAGGCCTGATACTGGAAGGGGCAGGTCATGGGACGCAGGGCAAAGCATTCCTTGCTCTCGTCCTCGGGATCGCCCAGAATGAACATGCCGTCGCGATAGTGATCCCAGTGGCCGGAAATCTTATACAGGTCGCTCTTGGCCATCAGGGGGGTCTTGGTCAGCAGGTAGCCGCGCTTCTGCTCCTCATCCTCCACCCAGCGCTGCAGGGTCTGGACGGTGCGGGCGCCCTTGGGCAGCATGATGGGCAGGCCCTGACCGATCACGTCAACGGTAGTGAAGTACTCCAGCTCGCGGCCCAGCTTGTTGTGGTCGCGCTTGAGAGCCTCTTCCCGCTCGGCAACGTAGGCATCCAGCTCGTCCTTCTTGGCAAAGGCCACGCCGTAGATGCGCTGGAGCATCTTGCGGCTGGAATCGCCCCGCCAGTAGGCGCCGGTGGCGGAGGTCAGCTTGATGGCGTTGCCCTTGATGCGGCCGGTGGAGTCCAGATGGGGGCCGGCGCACAGGTCGGTGAAGTCGCCCTGCTTATAGAAGGAGATGACGGCATCCTCGGGCAGGTCGTTGATCAGTTCCACCTTATAGGGCTCGTCCTTCATCAGCTCCAGCGCCTCGCTGCGGGGCAATTCGAAGCGCTCCAGCTTCAGCTTCTCCTTGCAGATCTTGCGCATCTCCGCCTCAAGAGCCTCCAGATCCTCGGGGGTGAAGGGGCGGGGGGTGTCAAAGTCGTAGTAGAAGCCGTTCTCGATGGAGGGGCCGATGGCCAGCTTGACCTCGGGGTGCAGACGCTTCATGGCCTGAGCCAGCACGTGGGAGCAGGTGTGCCAATAGGTCTTGCGGTACTCCGGATTTTCAAAGGTGTAGATGTTTTCTTCGGACATGATAATTGCTCCTTTCCAAATTGGCTCCCCCCTTGTGGGGGAGCTGGCGAGCAAAGCGAGACTGAGGGGGGTACCCCCTCCGCTTCACTTCGTTCAGCACCTCCCCCGTCAAAGGGGGAGGCGGCGGGGCAAAACAAAACGTCTCACCCCTGAATGTTCAGGGGTGAGACGTAATAATACGACCCACGGTTCCACCCTTATTACGGAACGGTTCCGTCACTTGTGACTTTCTGTAACGGGAAAGCCCCGGTCTGCTCCTCGCAGACAGCTCGGGAGTGGTACCGACCGTCTTCCCCGCAGGACACTTGCAGCAAGATGTGTCCCTCTCTGAGCGTTTTGAACGGTCTCGTCTCCGTCAAAGCCGATTTGACAGGGGTACTATAACATTTTGGTTGAGAAATGTCAAGTGGCAGCTGCTGTCAGCCCGGGTTTCCTTCCAGCAGAAGACTCAGGATTTCCGCCTCCCGCAGCACGAACCTGGATTTATAGCTGTGGGTGCGGCACAGTTCCAGATTGACCGCGCGGGCTTTCTCCATATCCACCCACTCAAGGGTATAGCCCTGCTCCCGCTCGTAGTCGTCCAGCACCTGCTTGCCCAGTTCCTCTTCCGCGTCCGCGAAATAATAGTAGGAGGTCTGGTCGAAAATGGTCTCCGGGGCAAACTGGGATGCACGCACCTCCCGCACAATGCCAAGAGGGCGACTGGTGCCGGGGATAACGGTCAGCCCCGTCTCCTCCAGTGTCTCCCGGATGAGGGCCTGTTCATGGCTCTCCCCCGGCTGAATCCCGCCGCCGGGAAACTGGTAAAAGCCCTTGGTCTCGCTTTTGACCATGGCCACCGTCCTGCCCCGCAGGATAATGCTGCGCACCGCATGGCGCACATGGCGGTGCCATGCCGGTTCATAGTTGCGGTCCTCGTAGACCGCCAGAACGGGCAGCTCAGCCATTGGCCGCCAGCCAGTCCTGAATAGGCTTGAGGTTCTGATACTCCACAAAGCTGCCGCCCCGGATGAGCATATTCAGATAGGCCTGCTCCTGCTCGGTACGCTTGGCTTTGGCCTGCAGAGTCTTACGAACGCCCCGGGTGACCATGCCCACCGCACGGCGCTGGAACCAGCCCACCTTTTTGGGTGCCCAGCCGCCCTGCAGGTAGAATACCGGGGCGTTTGGAACATAGTTTGCCTTGGCAATAGTGGCCAGCACGGACTTGTCCGCCGGGCTCATGCCAACAGCCACGGCGCACCGCACATCCCAGCGGCGCACCGCCTGATCAATTCCGCTGATATGCCCGGCCATGAGCCAGCCCATATAGATAACCGGCTCTTTCTCCGGCAGTTCGGTCTGAGCCTCCTGCACGGAGTACACCTTCAGCTTCTCCGCCTTGGCCAGCATCTCGGCATACTGGCGGGTGTGGCCTGTTTTGGAGTTATATACGATGGTCATATCAGTCGCTCCTTTTTTCTTGTCCGGACGCGGCATCTGTGCGCCGGTTGTTTTTTTCATTATACTATGTTATAATTTTATAATCAACAAAAAGTGAGGAGGGATGGATGAATGAAACGCAGGATGCTTGCGCTGGTATGCGCTGTGGTCATGCTCATTTGCTCTGTTCCCGTCCGGGCCATTACAGAGGCCGATATATATTTCACCTCTGTGAACGACCATCTCCTCCCCCTCACCGCCGACACCATGCCCACGTGGGTAGGCAATAAGATCTACGTTCCGGCCACCGTATTTGACAGCAACAGCACAAATACAAAGCTGGGCATTTACTGCAGGCAGAGCAGCACCAGCAACACCGTCACCCTTTATACTCTGAACCAGACGCTGGTATTCGACTTAATAAAGGGAAACGCCTACGACCAGAACACAAAAGAGCCGTTCTCTTACCGGGCGGTAAACCGCAACGGAAGGATCTATCTGCCCGTTGACGGGGTGTGTGACTTTTTCGGCCTGTCAGACACCTATACCTATACAAGGTACGGTTATCTGGTCCGCATCAGGAACGAAAACTCCTATCTGGATGACGAGCGGTTTGTAGACGCCGCCGGCATTGAGCTGAAAAATCGCTCAAAGGCATTCCTCCAAAGCCAGAACACAGTGGTCCCGGACCCTCCCGACGTCCCGGACCCGCCCCCCGTGACAGACGACCCCATTATTCCTCAGCCTCCCGAGCAGGACCGCCCCAAGGCGCAGCTGTATCTGGCCTTCCGCTGCACCACGGGAGACGGATTGGATGAGATCCTCAACAGTCTGGACCGCCACGGTGTCCATGCCCTGTTCCTGTTCAGCAGCGAACTGTTGGTCCTCCGGGATGATCTGGTTCGTCGGGTGGTTGGCTCCGGCCATTCCATCGGACTGCTGTCCGAGGAGGAAAACGCCGCGCGGGAGCTGACCCGCGGCAACCGTCTGCTTTCCCGCATCGCCCACACGGCGGCCACCACGGCTCTTGTCCCCGCCGCTCAGCGCGCCGGGTTGGAGGCCGAGGGGTGGGTCTGCTGGAACGAGACCTTCAGCGCACTGCCCCGCAGCGGCGAGCGCGCGGCAGCCTATGCTCAGCGCATCATCAATTCCATCGGCAGCCGCCAGCGCGCGGTCTACCTGACCATGGACGACACCCGCAGCATGGCCAACGTGATCAACACTGCCCTTTCGCAGTTTGAGCAGGAAAAATTCACCATTGTTACTCCTTTGGAAACAAGACTTTAATTGAGACAAAACAGCCCGTCTGTGCATTTGCACAGACGGGCTGTTTTACATTTCAGATATCACACTTAAGCTTACTTCAGGTTGAAGAAAGCCTTCATGCCGGGGTACTCGGCCACGTCGCCCAGTTCCTCCTCGATGCGCAGCAGCTGGTTGTACTTGGCCACGCGGTCGGTGCGGCTGGGAGCGCCGGTCTTGATCTGGCCGGCATTCAGAGCCACGGCGATGTCGGCAATGGTGGCGTCCTCGGTCTCGCCGGAGCGGTGAGAGACGATGGCGGTATAGCCGGCGCGGTTAGCCATCTGGATGGCGTCGAAGGTCTCGGTCAGGGTGCCGATCTGGTTGA
>JAGAMC010000036.1 GCA_017624915.1 Oscillospiraceae bacterium
ACGGGCATGATCATGAACTCCTGGATCTCAACGTTGTTGGTGGCGTGAGCGCCGCCGTTGAGGATGTTCATCATGGGGACGGGCAGCTGCTTGGCATTGGTGCCGCCAATGTAGTTGTACAGGGAAACGCCCAGACTCTCGGCAGCGGCCTTGGCGCAGGCCATGGAAGCGCCCAGAATGGCGTTGGCGCCCAGACGGGTCTTGTTGGGGGTGCCGTCCAGCTCGATCATGGCCTTGTCGATGGCCACCTGATCCAGGACGTTCATGCCGATCAGGCACTCGGCGATCTCGGTGTTCACGTTCTTGACGGCGGTCTCGCAGCCCTTGCCCAGATAACGGCTCTTGTCGCCGTCACGCAGTTCGCAGGCCTCATAGATACCGGTGGAAGCGCCGGAGGGCACAGCGGCACGGCCCATGCAGCCGTCTTCCAGATACACCTCAACCTCAACGGTGGGGTTGCCGCGGCTGTCCAGGATCTCGCGGCCCAGGACGTCAACGATCTCGATCATCTGCTTCATTGGAATCAAACTCCTTTCAAATTACGGCGGACACAGCCGCCTGTTGGGGGTAAAAATACATATCAGCGGGACTGCCCGCGGGGATACAGTTACTTGCAGATCAGGGTCTCGCCGTCCATTTCGGCAGGCTTCTCAAGGCCCATCAGATCCAGCATGGTGGGGGCGATGTCGGCCAGACGGCCGTCGCGCAGCTTCACATTGACGCCCACGATGTGCAGGGGAACCAGATTGGTGGTGTGGGCAGTGAAGGGTTCGCCGTTCTCATCCACCATATGCTCGCAGTTGCCGTGGTCGGCCGTGATGATACTGATGCCGCCCATAGCGGATGTGGCGTTGACCACCTTGGCCACGCAGGTGTCCACGGTCTCGACAGCCTTGACAGCGGCCTCGAACACGCCGGTGTGGCCAACCATGTCACAGTTGGCGAAGTTGAGGATGATCACATCATAGGCACCGCTCTCGATGCGCTTGACAGCCTCCTCAGCCACCTCAAAGGCACTCATCTCCGGCTGCAGGTCGTAAGTGGCCACCTTGGGAGAGGGGATCAGGCAGCGATCCTCACCGGGGAACACCTGCTCCACACCGCCGTTGAAGAAGAAGGTCACGTGGGCGTACTTCTCTGTCTCAGCGATCCGCAGCTGGGTCAGGTCCAGCCGGCTGATATACTCGCCGAAGATGTTGTCCAGCTTCTGGCGGGGATAGGCCACAGCCACGTTGGGCATGGTTGCGTCATACTCGGTGGTGCAGACGAAGTGGACAGGGATGAAGCCCGTTTTGCGCTCCACATCCGCAAAATCCTCATCCACAAAGCAGCGGGTGATCTCGCGGGCACGGTCGGGGCGGAAATTGAAGAAAATAATAGAGTCTCTCTCCTGCAGGCAGGCATCTTCGGTACAGACCACAGGCTCCATAAATTCGTCGGTCACCCCGGCGTCATAGGAGGCCTGCACCGCCGCAGCGGCATCACCGCAGAAGGGGGCACTGCCCAGTGCGATGGCGTCGTAGGCCCGCTGCACGCGGTCCCAGCGCTTATCGCGGTCCATGGCGTAGTAGCGGCCCATGACGGTGGCGATCTTGCCCACACCCAGTTCCTCAAGTTTGGCCTGCAGCTGCTCCACAAAGCCCTTTCCGGAGGAAGGAGAGACGTCGCGGCCATCCAGGAAGCAGTGGACATAGACTTTCTCCAGCCCCTGCTCCTTAGCCATCTTCAGCAGAGCAAACAGGTGCTCGATATGGCTGTGGACGCCGCCGTCAGACAGCAGACCCATCAGATGCAGGGCAGAGCCCCACTCCCGGCAGCTGCTCATTGCCTCCACGAAGGCGGGGTTCTCATTCAGCGCACCGGTCTGTGCGTCCCGGGAGATCCGGGGCAGGTCCTGAAAGACCACACGGCCCGCGCCGATGTTGGTGTGGCCCACCTCGCTGTTGCCCATCTGCCCCTCGGGCAGGCCCACGTCCAGTCCGGAGGCCGACAGGCGGCAGCCGGAGGACTCGGCAAAAATGGCATCCAGATTGGGGGTAGCAGCAGCGCAGACGGCGTTGCCGCACTTGGAATCGCACAGGCCGAATCCGTCCATGATGATCAAAGTGGTAGGTGTTTTCATAACAAGTACCTTTCTTTAACAAAGTAAAGATATTGAAGTATCACGCCTCGCCTGCGCAGCCGTTGGCAGCTATGCTGCCTTACGGATGCGGCGTACCCCTTGCGGGTACTGTTCGTGACGCGCGGTTCGGGCGCTTACTCCTGATTGGCCGCGTTGATGATCTGCAGGAAGTCGGGAACCTTCAGAGCGGCGCCGCCGATCAGGCCGCCGTCTACGTCGGGCTGAGCCAGCAGCTCGGCAGCGTTCTTGGCATTCATGGAGCCGCCGTACTGGATGGTGACGGCCCGGGCCACGCGGGCACCGAACTCCTTGCGGATGATGCTGCGGATGGTCTGGCAGACCTCACCGGCCTGCTCCGCGGTGGCGGTCTTGCCGGTGCCGATGGCCCACAGGGGCTCGTAAGCAATCACGATCTTACGGGCCTGAGCGGCATCCAGGCCGGCCAGAGCGCACTTGACCTGATAGGTGATCAGCTCGGAGGTAACGCCCAGCTCGCGCTGCTCCAGGCTCTCGCCCACGCACACGATGGGGTGCAGGCCGGCTTCCAGCGCGGCCTTGACCTTCTTGTTGACGGTAAAGTCGGTCTCGTTATAGTACTCACGGCGTTCGGAGTGGCCGATGATAACGTACTTCACGCCCACTTCCTTGAGCATATTGGCAGATACCTCGCCGGTGAACGCGCCGTGATCCTCAAAGTGCAGGTTCTCCGCACCGATGGCCACGCGGGTGTCCTTGAACAGACGCACCGCGGCGGGGATGTTCACAAAGGGAACGCACAGGACGACCTCGCACCACTTGTGCTTGCCCAGCACGGGCTTGAGCTCCTCAGCAAAGGCCTTGGTCTCGGACAGGGTCTTGTTCATTTTCCAGTTTCCGGCGATGATGGTTTTGCGGTATTTACGATTCATGGGGACAGACTTCCTTTCTACGGCTTGCAGGGCAGCCTTTCTATATGGAACCGGCGAGGATGCCGGCATGGACCAACCAATAATATGAATGTCGGGTTTTACTTGTTCGGCAGGCCTTACTTATCCAGCAGGCAAGCCACACCGGGCAGTTCCTTGCCCTCCATGGCGTCGTCGCTGGCTTCGGATCCTTTGCCTTGCCCTGCGGGCAAGGCAAACTCCCTTCGTGGCTCCTCCTTTTCAAATGACAAACGCTTCGCTGGTTTGCCATTTGATTCTTCGGCTCTTACTTATCCAGCAGGCATGCCACACCGGGCAGTTCCTTGCCCTCCATAAACTCCAGGGAGGCGCCGCCGCCGGTGGAGATATGGGTCATCTTATCCGCATAGCCCAGCTGCTGCACGGCCGCGGCGCTGTCGCCGCCGCCGATGATGGTGATGGCATCGGTCTTGGACAGGGCCTCGGCAACTGCCTCGGTGCCCGCGGCAAAGGCGGCAAACTCGAACACGCCCATGGGGCCGTTCCAGATCACGGTGCCGGCATCCTTAACGGCGCTGCAGTACAGCTCCACGGTCTTGGGACCGATATCCATGCCCTCCCAGCCGTCGGGGATGTTGCCCGCTTCAACGGTGAGGGTGTTGGCGTCGGGGCCGAACCTGTCGCCGCAGACGGTGTCCACGGGCAGCAGCAGCTTCACGCCCTTATCCGCGGCCTTCTTCACCATTTCATTGGCATAGTCCTGCCAGTCGGCCTCAAACAGGGAGTTGCCGATCTTGCCGCCCTGAGCGGCGCAGAAGGTATAGGCCATGCCGCCGCCGATGATGATGGTGTCCGCAATCTCCAGCAGGTTGTTGATCACGCCGATTTTGGAAGAGACCTTGGAGCCGCCCAGAATAGCAACCAGAGGACGCTTGGGAGCAGCCAGAGCGCCGCCGATAAAGTCCAGCTCCTTCTGGATCAGGAAGCCGGAAACGGCGGGCAGGTATTCGGCCACACCGGCGGTGGAGGCGTGGGCGCGGTGAACGGCACCGAAGGCATCGGACACATAGACTTCGGCCATGTCGGCCATGGCCTTGGCAAGTGCAGGGTCGTTCTTGGTCTCACCCTTTTCAAAGCGGGTGTTCTCCAGCAGCAGGACCTGACCGGGCTGCAGGGCAGCGGCCTTGGCCTTGGCATCCTCACCCACCACATCGGCGGCCATGATGATGTCCATGCCCAGCAGTTCGCCCAGACGGGCGGCCACGGGAGCCAGAGACAGCTCAGCCAGAGACTTCTTCCACTTCTCCTCGGTGAGGGTAGCGGGATCCTTGCCCTTCTCGGTCTGCTTTTTCACAAAGGTCTCAAAGGTAGCCGCGGGCTTGCCCATGTGGGAGCAGGCAATCACGGCGGCACCCTGTTCCAGCAGGTACTGGATGGTGGGCAGAGCGGCACGGATGCGCTTGTCATCGGTGATGACGCCGCTTCCGTCCTTGGCCATGGGCACGTTAAAGTCACAGCGCAGCAGGACCTTTTTGCCCTTAACGTCGATGTCTTTTACGGTCTTTTTGTTATAGTTCATATGCTTAGCTCCTTTCGCCAAATACATACAGTTGTGCTCTTAATCGGTCTGCCCCATCTCACCCACGCCGCACAGCTGCGGAAAATCCAGCTGCCGCAGCGCCTCGTAAGTAAGGACCGCCACGGAGTTGGCCAGATTCAGGCTGCGGGCGTCCTGACGCATGGGGATGCGGATGCACCGGTCCCGGTAGGCACTGCGAAGCGTCTCGGGCAGGCCGGCGGTCTCCTTGCCGAAGACCAGAAAGCAATTGTCCCGGAAGGTGGCCCGGGTGTAGTCCCGGGGCGCCTTGGTGGTGGCCAGCCACAGGTCCGGATCCGGATTCGCGGAAAAAAAGTGATCCAGATCCTCATAGACCCGCAGATCTACCATGGGCCAGTAGTCCAGTCCCGCGCGTTTGACCGCCTTTTCGCTGATGTCAAACCCCAGAGGGCGGATCAGATGCAGCCGGCTGCGGGTGGCGGCACAGGTGCGTGCGATGTTGCCGCAGTTCTGGGGGATCTCAGGCTCCACCAGTACAATGTTCAGCACAGGCACACCACCTTTCCAATCAGTTTAATATTGTATGTTAAAATAACCCAAATTTCAATTGTGAAAAAGGCGAAAAAAAACCAAAATATTGGTTGCGAGTGCAGGATTTATACAGAATTACCACAAAAGACAGCACAATTGCGTGAAGCAGGTCTTTTCGTGTCGTTCGCAGGCGGACACCGACAGTCGATTTGTCCACCATATTATGCCCCCTCACTTGGCCAAAAAGTCATATATATCACGAAAAAAGTCCGCCTGATGCCAAAAAGCCGCCGTTCCCCCTGCAGGGAACGGCGGCTTTGTTCAGTTTTGCCATCCGGGGGCTCGTCGCCCGTTACGCCTCGGGCTCGTCGGTGTCAAACACTGCCTTGGCAGTGCTGGCCAGACCGGCCAGACCCTGCAGTTCGCTGGGGATGATGATCTTGGTGGCTTTCCCGTTGGCGGCAGCCTGAAACGCCTCCAGAGCCTTGATCTTGATCACGCCCTCACCGGGATTGGCCTGGTTGACCAGCTTGATGGCGTCGGCGGTGGCCTGCTGCACCTTCATGATCGCTTCGGCTTCCGCTTCAGCGGCCATGATGCGAGCGGCCTTTTCTGCCTCAGCTTCCATGATCTTGGCCTGTTTGGCCGCGTCAGCTCGAAGGATAGCGGACTGCTTTTCACCCTCAGCCACCAGGATCTGGGACTGCTTCTGACCTTCGGCCTGCAGAATGGCCTCGCGGCGTTCACGCTCGGCCTTCATCTGCTTTTCCATGGCATCCTGGATCTCCCGGGGTGGGATGATGCTCTTGAGCTCCACGCGGTTGACCTTGATGCCCCAGGGGTCGGTGGCCTCATCCAGAATGGAGCGCATCTTGGTGTTGATATGGTCGCGGCTGGTCAGGGCCTGATCCAACTCCAGATCGCCAATGATATTGCGCAGGGTGGTGGCGGTCAGGTTCTCGATGGCGGACATGGGGTGCTCCACACCGTAGGTATACAGCTTGGGGTCGGTGATCTGGAAGTAGACCACGGTGTCGATCTGCATGGTGACGTTATCCTTGGTGATGACAGGCTGGGGCGCAAAGTCCACCACCTGCTCCTTCAGGGACACATTCTTGACTATCCTTTCAAGGAAGGGGATCTTGAAGTGCAGGCCCACGCTCCACACGGACTGGAACGCACCCAGCCGCTCAATGACGAAAGCCCGGGACTGCTGCACCACCCGGATGTTGGCGGCCAAAATGCCCAGCACCAGAATGACCAGAATGACAGGAATCAAAAAACCCATAATTTACCTCCTAATTGAAATTCAGTTCGTTTTTACTCTTCCACCGGCAGGACGAAAACTTTCACGCCCTCAATACGCAGCACCCGGACCAGCGTCCCCTCGGGGATGACCGTGTCGTTCTGGCTGCGGGCTGTCCATGTCTGGCCGGCGATATTCACCTGACCCTGACCGCGCAGATTGTCGATCTCCTGCACCACCACCGCATCCGCACCGATGACCCGGTCGGCATTGGTGGCGGAATAGCCCGGGGTGAGGAATTTTTTTGCCAGAGGTCTGGCCAGCGCAAGGGACACTCCGGACAGGACCAGGAACACCCCGATCTGCAGCCACACCTGTCCGCCGGCCAGCGCGCAGATCAGCGCGCCCAGCGCGCCCACCGCAAACCAGACCGAGGTCAGGCCCACGGTAACGGCCTCCCCCACACCGAACAGGATCAGCAGGGCCAGCCATGTGATCTTCAGTGTCATGTCTTCCGACTCTCCTTTCGCCACGGTTGTACAAAGCAGGAAAAACAGGGCTACCAGCACCATCAGCACTGACGTTACCGCCGTCCCGAACACCCACTGGTCTTTGGGCGACAGGTTGGTAAAGAAGTTTGCCAATGACTGCTTCAGGGGCCGGCTGTCCGGCAGGGGCTCCTCCTGTCCCGTCTGCTGCCGGGGCTGCTTGCGGGGAATGCAGATCTCATCTGCAAACAGTTCATCCATGGTAACGCCGTAACAGTTGCAGATATAGATGATCTTTTCCATCTCCGGGTAACCCCGGGAGGACTCCCACTTGGACACCGCCTGCCGGGATACGTTCAGCTGCTGAGCAAAGGCCTCCTGGGTGATCCCATGACGGTGGCGCAGGGCCTGCAGCTGTGTTCCAAAGGACATTTGTGCTCCCTCCCTTCATCCTTTGACAGTAGCATACCGCATTTTCCGCCCCATGTCTACCAACTTCAATTTGCCGGGGCAAATTTTCTTGCGCAACCTGAAGTTTCCGCGCAAATATCGTCCGGATAATTGCGCCCTGTCGAAAAAACGTATATAATATATAAGATATTATCATGTTGAAGGAAGGGTTTCCCATGTCACAGCTGCATTTTGCCATCCCCACCCTGTTCGGTCTGGAATCACTGGCCGCCGACGAGCTGCGCCGGCTCGGTCTTGATGGTGTGCAGGCAGAGAATGGTCGTGTGCTGTGCCGGGGTACGGCTGCGGATATTCCCCGCATCAATCTGAATCTGCGCACGGGCGAGCGGCTGCTGCTGGTTCTGGGCAGCTTCCCCGCCCGGGATTTCGAGGCCCTGTTTCAGGGTGTACGCGCGCTGCCCTGGGAACAGTTCATCCCAAAGGGCGGCCAATTCCCCGTCAAGGGGCACTGCCTCAACTCCGCTCTCCACGCCGTCCCGGCCTGTCAGGCCATCGTGAAAAAGGCCGTGGCCGCCCGGCTGGGCAACAAGTACGGCATGGAGACTCTGCCCGAAACCGGCGCACTGCATCAGATCCAGTTCTCCATTATGAAGGACACCGCCACCCTGATGCTGGACACCAGCGGCACCGGCCTGCACAAGCGGGGCTACCGGGCGCAGGGCGTGGTGGCACCCCTGCGCGAGACGCTGGCCGCCGCCATGGTGATGCTGTCCCGCTACCGGGGCCGGGATCCCCTGTGCGACCCCTTCTGCGGCAGCGGCACCATCCCCATTGAGGCCGCCCTCATTGCAAAAAACAGGGCACCGGGGCTCAACCGCAGCTTTTCCGCCCAAAAGTGGACGTGGATAGACACCAAAGCATGGCTTGCCGCCGCGGATGAAGCAATGGACAAGGAATTTGACGGCAAGTACGAGATCTGGGGCGGTGATCTGGACCCGGCCGCCGTGGAGCTTGCCCGGCACAACGCCCGGCTGGCCGAAGTGGACGACCTCATTTCCTTTGAGGTGGCCGACGCCACCCGGTTCCACTGGGGCGGCCTGCATGGCCGCATCGTGACCAACCCGCCCTACGGCGAGCGCATTATGGAGCGGCGGGAGGCAGAGGAGCTGTACCGCGCCTTCGGCAGGGTCTGGGACAAGTTCCCCGACACGTGGAAGCTGTACCTGCTGTCCTCCCACACGGAATTTGAGCGGACCTTCGGCAAGCAGGCGGACAAAAAGCGAAAACTCTATAATGGTATGCTGAAATGTGACCTTTTTATGTATCTCTGAGCGCGGAGGCAATCAGACATGAGACATTTATTCATCATTAACCCCGCCGCCGGCAAGAAAGAATCCACCGCCGAGCTGGTCAAACTTCTGTCTCAGCTGTCCTTTGAACACGAGGTGGTCTATACCGAGCAGGCGGGTGACGCGGAGCATATTGCCCGCCGGGCCGCACAGTCCGGCGAGGAGGTCCGTATCTACGCCTGCGGCGGCGATGGCACCCTGAACGAGGTGGTCAACGGAGCGGCAGGCTATGACAACGCCGCCATTACCTGTGTGCCCAAGGGCACTGGCAACGATTTTCTGAAGATCTTCGGAAGTGACTTCCGCAACCTGTTTTACGATCTGGAGGCGCTGGCAGTGGGCCCTCAGACCCCATTTGATCTGATGAACTGCAACGGCAAGCTGGGCATCGATGTGGTGTGCGCCGGGGTAGACGCCCGGATCGGCGCCGGGGTGCACCGCTATAAAAACTGGCACTTTGTGTCCGGTATGGGTGCATACATACTGTCCCTGATCGAAAATGTGCTGTTCAAGGGCATCTCCCGCCCCATGCATGTGGAAATGGGCTGTCAGATTCTGGACGGCCCCTCTGCCCTGCTGTGCGTGTGCAACGGAAGATACTACGGCGGCGGCTTTATGCCCGTGCCCGAAGCCATGCCCGATGATGGAGTGCTGGACATGCTGTACATAAAAAAAGTCTCCCTGCTCCAGCTCCCCGGTCTGATCGGCAAATATGCCAAGGGGCAGTACAAGTCCCTGCCCAAGTTCGTGACAGACCATCACGGGCAGAGCATCTCCTTCTCCTCCCACGCGCCCATCACCGCCGTGGTGGACGGCGAGGTCATGGAGGACACCGCCTTTACGGTGTGCCTTTCCGAGAAGAAGGTCAACTTTTTCTATCCTGCCCACGCGGATTATTCTGTCGAAATTAGCACTCCGGCCGCCAGTTTGTGAACGGACAGTAAATATTTTCCGTTTTCGTCTCTTTTTTCTTAATTTAGGGGTTGATTTTTTCGGGGCAAACGTTTATTATCATACTTGTGTTTAGCACTTGTTGTGTTAGAGTGCTAAGCCGGAGCTTCCCGCTCCTTTTGAACTCGTATACCAATATCATAATATAAGGAGGAACCTCAATATGAATCTGAAACCTTTGGCTGACCGCGTCATCATCAAGATGGTGGAAGCGGAGGAGACCACCAAGGGCGGCATCATCCTGACCGCCGCCGCCAAGGAGAAGCCCGAAGTTGCCGAAGTGCTGGCCGTTGGCCCCGGCGGCATGGTGGATGGCAAGGAAGTCGCCATGACCGTCAAGGTGGGCGACAAGGTTATCACCAGCAAGTATTCCGGCACCCAGGTGAAGATCGACGGCGAAGAAGTTACCATCGTGCGTCAGGGCGACATTCTGGCGATCGTCGAGTAAGCTCACTCAAAACAACATTATCCATAAATCTGGAGGTTATTGATTATGGCTGCAAAAATCATCTGCTACGGCGAGGACGCCCGCAAGGCTCTTGAGCGCGGCGTGAACCAGCTTGCCGACACCGTTAAGATCACTATGGGCCCCAAGGGCCGCAACGTGGTGCTGGATAAGCAGTTCGGCGCCCCCCTCATCACCAACGACGGCGTGACCATCGCCAAGGAGATCGAGCTGGACGACCCCTTTGAGAACATGGGCGCTCAGCTGGTGAAGGAAGTCTCCACCAAGACCAACGACGTGGCCGGCGACGGCACCACCACCGCTACCCTGCTAGCCCAGGCTATCATCCGCGAGGGTCTGAAGAACCTGGCCGCCGGTGCCAACCCCATGGTTATGAAGAAGGGCATCGCCAAGGCCACCGCCACCGCCATCGACGCCATCAAGGCCAACAGCCAGAAGGTCAAGGGCACCGAGGATATCGCCCGCGTAGGCACCGTCTCCTCCGGCGACGAGACCATCGGCCGCCTGATCGCCGAGGCTATGGAGAAGGTCTCCGCCGACGGCGTGATCACTGTTGAAGAGTCCAAGACCGCCGAGACCTATTCCGAGGTGGTGGAGGGCATGCAGTTCGACCGCGGCTATATCACCCCCTATATGGTCACCGATACCGAGAAGATGGAGGCCGTGCTGGACGACGCTCTGATCCTCATCACCGACAAGAAGATCTCCAACATTCAGGAGCTGCTGCCCCTGCTGGAGCAGGTGGTCCAGTCCGGCAAGAAGCTGATCATCATTGCTGAGGACGTGGAGGGCGAGGCTCTGTCCACCCTGATCGTCAACCGTCTGCGCGGCACCCTGAACGTGGTGTGCGTCAAGGCACCCGGCTTCGGCGACCGCCGCAAGGAGATGCTGCAGGATATCGCCACCCTCACCGGCGGTGTGGTCATCTCCTCCGAGGTGGGTCTGGAGCTGAAGGAAACTCAGCTGTTCCAGCTGGGTCAGGCCCGCCAGGTCAAGGTCACCAAGGAGAACACCATCATCGTGGACGGTGCCGGCGATCCCGACGCCATCAAGGGCCGCATCAGCCAGATCAAGGCCCTCATCGAAACCACCACCTCCGAGTATGACCGCGAGAAGCTGCAGGAGCGTCTGGCCAAGCTGTCCGGCGGCGTTGCCGTGATCAAGGTCGGCGCTGCCACCGAGGTGGAGATGAAGGAGAAGAAGCTGCGCATCGAGGATGCTCTGAACGCCACCCGCGCCGCCGTGGAAGAGGGCATCGTGGCCGGCGGCGGTACCGCCTACGTCAACGCCATCGCCGCTGTTGACGCTCTGGTGGCCGAGACCGACGGCGACGAGAAGACCGGTGTGCGCATCATCGCCAAGGCCCTGACCGAGCCCGTCAAGCAGATCGCCGCCAACGCCGGCATCGACGGCAGTGTGGTGCTGGAGAAGATCCGCGAGTCCGGCAAGACCGGCTACGGCTTCGATGCTTACAGCGAGATCTATGTTGACATGATCGACGCCGGCATCGTGGATCCCACCAAGGTGACCCGCTCCGCCCTGGAGAACGCCGCCTCCATCGCCGCCACCCTGCTGACCACCGAGGCTCTGGTGGCCGACAAGCCCAAGCCCGCCGCTCCTATGCCCCCCATGCCCGATATGGGCGGTATGGGCGGCATGATGTAATCTAAGTGCGCAGGGTAGGCACATAGGGGAACTTGGACCGGAGCGAGGAGTGCAAACCAAGCAGGCCCTGCTTGCTGTTTGCGCTCCGAGTCGCAGGGAAAGCGACCCGGCCATGTGCCCAACCCGAAGCATGACACCACAAAGCGACTGAGCCGTTGCGAATCGCCCCCATCGATACCAACAACAAGGCCCCGGAACTGCAGTTCCGGGGCCTTGTTCTGCACAGAACAGCCCTGCCCGAGATCCGTGCAGGGCTGTTCCCTGTCTTTATTCGTCGGTGGCGACTGCCGGATTTTCCGCAGCAGCCTCCGCCAGCGGCGCACCGCCAAAGCCGCTTACACGACTGAGCTGTCCGGTCTGCGTGTCCAGCTGATAGGCACCAGTGTCCGTACGCACGTACCACACCGGGGTCAGCCGGGCCGGGCCGGACAGGCTGACGCTCATGGTATAGGCGGGTGTGATGGTCTCAATGGCATTATATATGTCGCCCATCTCCCTCAGGCCGTTATAAAGGCGCATCAGAGCTGTTGCCACCGTAAGGGACTCCTCGGCCTCCACTTTCTCCGGCTGGCCGAAAACGCGTCTTGCGTTGGTAATGCTCACCATCTGGCCATCGGCGTAGTTCACCGCGGCCTGACAGCTGAGCACAGGGGTCTGTTCCACCCTCTGGCGCACGGTAACAGTCCCTGTGCCATGGACCACGGTATCTTCCACCACGTCCCCATCAAAACCCAGAGTTGCCAGGACCTCCGCCGCATGTGCAGCCGCAGTACTCTGCCCCAAGGGAGCCTGTCCCTGTTCAAACTCCGCCGCAAACTCGCCCGTACTGTGGAACTGAACGAATCCGGCACCGTTATAGTAGCGGTATACCTCGCCGCCACGGGCCTGTGCGGTGACCGCGCCCCCAAGCAGGGCGGCGGCCAGTTCTCCCTCGCGTTCCTGATCCCGGGAAGCCTGCCGGGTCGTGAGATCCATTTCCCGGGGCACGATAGTCTCATCCAGCGCCACGCCGCTGTCCTGAATGATCTGGATGGCGCGCAGGCGGGCGGTCTCGTAGCTTTGGATGTCTTCCACCCGCCGGCCTGCTACCAAAAACAGCAAAAACATATTGAGCAGCAGCAGGATCACGATCACGATATTCTTGATCTTTGCCCCTTCCATGCTCATACCTCCTTCACTGTGTTTTCGGTCATTGTGCGATCCAAACTGCCTGTACGCTGTCGCCCCGGTCCAGATAGCACAGCTGCAGCCGTCCGCCCCGCCCGTTTATCTGGGTCAGTGCCGCGGCAGCCTGCCTCTCCGGCAGGACCAGAACGGTCTGCTCCGTGGGTGTATAGCTGCGAAGCTGCAGCTCAACTTCCGTGATATATCCCCGTTCTACCAGCACACTTGCCGCGTAACCGCGCTGTCCCACCTGCACAGGAGTGTCGTCCAGCACATAGTAAAACCGGATCTGCCAGCTGTCCGCATCCAACTGCTGGACCTGCTGCAGGTACAGGCCCGCATCGCCCCGCCACGGCCGGGTGATCTCAGCCACAAGGGCCCTGGCCCCTTCTGCGGCCGCAAACAAATCTCCGTTTCCTTCTGTCCGGGCTGCAGGATAGCGCGCATCTTCTGCCGCGCTGTGCAGCGTAAGCAGTCCGTCACGGGAGATGGTCAGCGTATCGTTTCCGCTGCGGATGCGCCGCCCCTCCGGTGTGTCATATATGGTGGTGATGCCCTCGGGGAAAGACAGGATGTTCAGCAGGTCGGCCAGCCGTTCCTCGTCCTCCACCGTCAGGGGATTGGCGGCAGAAAATACCCGCGGCTCGGGCGTTTGTGCGCAGATCAGGGTGTCTGCCGCCAGCTGGGCATAGTCGGCGGCCCAACAGGCAAAAACGGCACCGTTGGCTGCCACATCCTCCGCCGCGCTGCGCAGATGACTGATGCTGACCAACTGAGCCCGGCAGGCATAGAATCGATCACTGCCGTGCCCGGTGTAATACAGCAGCACTTCCCCGTCGCTCCCGGCGCTGAGCAGCAGGCGGCACGCACTGTCTGTCAGATTTGCATTTTCTCTGCCCGACAGCCATCCGCACAGCACCTGCAGCGGGATATCTCCCTGAAAATCGAAGTAAAGTCCGGGGGCGGACAGCAACGCCTGCTCCCAGTCCCGGGCAGACACTTCCCGGGGCAGTCCCGCACCGGACAGCGCTTCGTTGAGCAGGGAGGCCGTCCGGTTGAACAGGCTCTCCACCTCTCCGCTTCCGTACTGGGCCGCGTAGCAGCCCTCCTCACTGATCACTGCCATACGCAGCGGCATGACCGCCTGCGTGCGCACCCCGCCGGCAGCTGCCCCGCCCTGTCCCCGCACGGGACTGCCGATCATATCAGGCAGGAAGCCGAACAACTGGCTGGCTGCGGCCAGCCAGATGGCCGAACAGGTCAGGGCCGCGATAAGCAGGCTCTTCAGCGTCTCAATGACGCGCCGTTTCTTAGTCATGGCCGGGTCCCTCGATCTTCAGTTCCATGCGCAGGGTCAGACCCGGCTCTTCCTTATCCACCGTAGTCAGTACGCCCTCGTGCCGATCCACGATCTCCTTGGCAATGGACAGACCGAGACCGGTGCCTCCCGATTCTCTGGAACGGGCCTTGTCCACCCGGTAGAAGCGTTCAAAAATGCGTCCGCGGTCTGCAGCGGGGATGCCGATGCCGTTGTCGGCCACCTCCATCCACACCCGGTCTGCGCTCCGGCCGGCGGAAATGATGATATGGCCCCCGTCCGGCGTGTATTTGATGGCATTGGATACGATGTTCATCATCACCTGCAGGATCCGCTCCCGGTCGGCCATGATCTCAGGCAGGGCAGGTTCCAGCCTCATCTCCACTGTATGGTCGTGGCGCTGGGCCTCCATATATACGGCGTTGTACAGGTCGTTGATGGCCCCGGTAAAGGAGAAGCGCCCCAGTTTCAGCTCGCTGCGCCCGGAGTCGAACCGGGACAGTGTGAGCAGATCCTGTACGATATGGGTCATTCGGTCGCTCTCGTTGAGAATAACCCCCAGGAACTTCTTTTCCGTGTTGGGGGGCATATCCCCGGCATTCTCCGCCAGCGTCTCGGCATAGCTGCGGATATTGGTCAGAGGGGTGCGCAGCTCGTGGGACACGTTGGCCACAAACTCACGGCGCATCTCCTCATTTTTGCGCTGTTCCGTCACGTCATGGATCACCACCAGCGCACCCGTCTGGTTTTCCCGGTCAAAGGGAGCCAGAAGCAGCTCCAGATAGCGGCCTTCCAGCTCCCGCTCCCCCTCCAGATAGTCCGGTGCCGCAAGCACACTGTCCAGAGCGGCAATGTCCCCAAACAGCTGTCCGTAGCTGGTCTCCCCGTTGATGGGGCAGCAGAGCATCTGCTCGGCGGCGGGGTTGGAGTGGATCACCTGACCCTCGGCGGAAAAGGCCACCACGCCGTCGGTCATATGCAGGAACAGGGTATCCAGCTTGTTGCGTTCGTTTTCCACCTGCCGGATGGTGTCCTCCAGCTGCTGTGCCATGTCGTTGAAGGTGTTGGTCAGCACGCCGATCTCATCCCGGGAGGTCACTTCGATCTTGTCCGAAAAATCGCCGCCGGCCACCCGTTCCGCGCCGTTAGTCAGCCGCCGGATGGGGGTGATCATGGTCTTGGACAACAGGAAAGACAGCAGCACCGAGATCACAAGGCCGAATATCAGCGCCTCGATGATCAGGGTAAACAGCTGGTTGTTCAGCTCATCCACCGTGTCCCGGTTGTCCCGGATATAGATGATATAGCTCTCGCCGCCACGGTCGATGGGAATGGCCACGTCCATATAGTCTGCGGCCACGTTGCTCTTATCACCCACCCGGCTGCGGTCCTGAACCACTGCCAGCAGGTTCTCCGTATACTCCAGATTGCTGCCGTACTCATCGTCCGTACCGGCCAGATACGTGCCGGTGCGGTCCAGAATATAGTAGTTGCGGTTATTTCCGTTGACACCCAGCGCACCGGCATAGGCACCCAGCACCTGATCCAGCATCTCCACACCGGTGACTTCGCCGCTCAGCTCCGCCTGAGTCTGAGTGGTCAGATCCCGAAACAGGTCCTGATCGCTGACCACAGTGCTGATCTGGCTGTAAAAGTCATTCAGGTAAAATGCCACCACGGAATTCATGAGGAACGCCCCCACCACCGTCATCAGAGACAGGATGAGCAGCACCATGATCATGACCAGTTTCATGTGCAGACTTCTCAGCATGGGGACACCTCCTTTCCAACCTTTGCGTCCAGTGGCGCAAAAACATATTCTGTCATGCGTTGAACAGATAGCCCAGACCCCGGCGGGTCACGATAAAGCTGGGGTTGGCGGGGTCATCTTCCAGTTTTTCGCGCAGGCGGCGCACCGCCACATCCACACCCCGCACATCACCCACGTAGCCCACGTAGTTCCACACCTTTTCCATCAGCGCCTCGCGGGAGAACGCCTTGCCCGGCTGGGCGGCCAGAAAGCGGATCAGGTCATACTCGCGCTGGGACAGTTCCAGCGCAACGCCGTCCTTCTCCACCGTGGCCCGCTCCGTGTCAATGGTAATGCGGCCCAGCACCATGCGGTTTGCGGTATCCTCCACCGCAGGGGTGGGCATTTGGGCCCGGCGGATATTCGCCTTGACCCGGGCCAGCAGCTCCCGCATGGCAAAGGGTTTTGTTATGTAGTCGTCTGCACCCAGCTCAAGGCCCATGACCTTGTCCGCCTCTTCCTCCCGGGCGGTGAGCATGATGATGGGGGTGGTGCTTCCGTCGGCGCGCAGCTGGCGGCACACCTCGAAGCCGTCCATCTGGGGCAGCATCAGGTCCAGCAGGATCAGGTCGGGATTCTGCTCCCGGGCCAGCTGCAGGCCGGTCTGCCCGTCGTAGGCCTCCATGGTGTTATAGCCCTCGCGCTCCAGATTAAAGGAGAGGATATCAACGATGTTAGTCTCGTCTTCCACGATCAGGATGGTCTTTTCCATGGTAAACGCTCCTTTCCGGTCTTTACAGTCCCAGCAGGGCCCTGGTCTTCAGTACGGTGGCCACGGTCTTTGCGTCCCGGATCTCTCCGCTCATGACCTTGTCCGTCAGCTGCTCAAAGCTCATATATACGATCTCCAAAAACTCATCCTCGTCGGGATGGACTGGAACGGACTTTACGTCCCGGGCCAGATACATGTGCAGCTTCTCCGTGCAGAAGCCGGGAGAGACATAGATGTGGCCCAAATCGGTCATGTCCCCCGGTTCAAGGCCGACCTCCTCGCCCAGCTCCCGAATGGCAGCTGCAAGGGGATCCTCTCCGGCTTCCAGCTTGCCCGCGGGCAGCTCCAGCATGGTGTGGCCCAGCGGATAGCGGAACTGGCGCACCAGAGGTACGGTCCCGTCCTCCTGCAGGGCCAGCACGCATACGCCGCCCGGATGCTCCACCACCTCGCGGGAAGCCTGCACACCGTTGGGCAGCTGCGCGCTGTCCAATTTCACAGTCACGATCCTGCCCTCAAATACAGTCCGGCTGGACAGGGTCTTTTCTGTCAATTCCATAGGCTCGCCTCCAGTGCACATTTTAATTGAGTAATTATATCACATTTCCCCGTTCTTGCCAAGAAAGACCGCCTCTAACAAAGGGGATTTTTGCGTCTACCAAGACGGGGTTTACCCTTGTTTGGCTTTACTCTTTCGCCCCGGTGTGGTAAAATCAACAGGTATCTATAAACTACGCTTTTGCGCAGCCGCCCCACGTGGCAATTTAGGAGGTATCTGCCTTGTTTGAAAAAACAAAGGCCCTGTGCGATTCCTTTCTTGATATGGGAATCCCCGGCTTTGACCTGATGGTATGCCGGGACGGTCAGTGCGTCCTGCGCTATATGGGCGGTTATTCCGACCGTGAAAACCAAATTCCCATGCAGGGAAACGAGCTTTATAACATTTACTCCTGCTCCAAGCCCATCACCGTGACTGCAGCTATGCAGCTTTGGGAAAAAGGGCTTTTCCAGCTGGACGATCCCCTTTCCGACTACATGCCGGAATTTTCCCATATGACCGTGCAGGACGGCGACACCGTTCGTCCGGCGATTAACCCCATCCGCATCCGGGATCTGTTCCAGATGACGGCCGGTTTTTCCTACGATATACATTCTCCCGCGCTGGAGCAGTTTCGCGCCGACGCCAACGGCAGATGCCCCACCCGTGAGCTGTGTACCGCACTGGCAAAAGAGCCTCTGCGCTTCGAGCCGGGCGACCAATACCTGTACAGCCTGTGCCACGATGTGCTGGCCGCGCTGGTAGAGGTGATCTCCGGGCAGCTCTTCGCCGACTATGTGAAAGAACACATTTTTGACCCGCTGGGTATGACCCGTTCCAACTTCCTGCTGCCCATGGAGGACTATGCGCAGGCGATCCCCCTCTACAAGGGTGAGGGCGGTCAGATCATCCTCCACCCCAACGGCAAAGTCCCTGTCTACCGTCTGGGCAGTGAACACGCCAGCGGCGGTGCGGGCTGTGTGTCCACCGTAGAGGACTATATGAAGTTTTTGGAGGCCCTGCGTCTGGGCGATGTAGTCCTGAAGAAGGATACCATCCGATTCATCCAGTCCCAGCAGCTGACCCCGCAGCAGCGCAGCACCTTCCCCTTCGAGGCCTACAACTTCGGTCTGGGCATGCGCGTGCCTCTGCCCGGCAGTTCCCGCACCGATTTTGGCTGGGGCGGCGCCGCCGGTGCCTACCTTGCCGTAGATATTCCCAACCAGCTGTGCATCTATTATGCTCAGCACGTCACCCTCTCCCCCGCCCAATCTATCCGCAGTCAGCTGTACGACACCGTTTTGGAAGACCTGACCGGCATCCGTCTTGCCCCTTCCCTGCGCAAGGATACGACCGTCCAGCTGACTTACTGAGCCAAGGAGGCAGCTTTATGTCCCATCACTTTTTCGCCATGCTGTCCCGCATGCGGTATATCAACCGCTGGGGGCTGATGCGCAACACCTTTCAGGAGAATATTCAGGAGCACTCCCATCAGGTGGCGGTTCTGGCCCACGCCCTTGCGGTGATCCAGAACCGCTATTACGGCGGGCAGATCGACCCGGGCGCAGTGGCAGTGGCCGCTCTGTACCACGACGCCAGCGAGATCCTCACCGGTGACATGCCCACGCCCATCAAGTACGACAATCCGGACATCAAGGCCGCCTATAAACAGGTGGAGGCCATGGCCGAGCAGAAGCTGCTGTCCATGCTGCCCGAAGATCTGCGCTGCGACTTTGACGAGGCGGTGACCATCCCCGACCCGGAGGTCCACGCGCTGGTCAAGGCCGCCGACAAGCTGTCCGCCTATATCAAGTGCGTGGAGGAGCTCAAGGCCGGCAACACCGAATTCAAAAAGGCAAAGGAACAGACCTATGCCGCCTTATGCCAGAACCCGATCCCCGCCCTGAAGCATTTTATGGAGCACTTCCTGCCGGGCTTTGAACTGACGCTTGACGAACTGAACTGAGCTGCGGGCGGGCGCGGAGACCCGCCCCTACAATACACGACCACAAAAAAGGGAGGATTCTCTATGAAAGCCATCGTGACTGTCATCGGCAAGGATCAGGTGGGCATCACCGCCATGGTGTGTGCCCTGCTGGCCCAGCACAACATCAATATTCTGGACATTACCCAGACCGTTCTGCAGGAGTATTTCACCATGGTCATGCTGGTGGATACCGCCGCCTGCCCCACCTCCATCGGAGACATGGCCGATATTCTTTCCAAGGCCGGTCAGGAGCAGGGTCTGTCCATCCGCATCCAGAGAGAAGATATTTTTAACGCCATGCACAGAATTTGAGCGAGGTGCCTGATATGCTCAACCAACACGAGATCATGCAGACCATCCGGATGATCGATCAGCAGCATCTGGATGTGCGCACCATTACCATGGGCATCAGCCTGCTTTCCTGCGCCCACAGTGACATTAAGGTCGCCTGCGACAAGGTGTACGACAAAATTACCCGCAGCGCGGAAAATCTGGTTGCCACCGGCGAGGCCATTGAAAAGGAATTCGGCATCCCCATCGTCAACAAGCGCATTTCCGTCACCCCCATCGCTCTGGTGGGCGCGGCGGCGGACACGGACAACTATGCCCCCTTCGCCCAAGCCATGGACCGGGCCGCCAAGACCTGCGGGGTCAACTTTATCGGCGGCTTCTCCGCACTGGTGCAAAAGGGCATGACTGAGGCCGACCGCATCCTCATCAACTCTATTCCCGAGGCACTCGCCACCACGGATATCGTCTGCTCCAGCGTCAATGTGGGCTCCACCAAGGCGGGCATCGACATGGACGCGGTGGCCCTTATGGGCCGCACCATCAAGGAGCTGGCCGCCGCCACCGCCGACAGAGGCGGATTCGGCTGTGCCAAGCTGGTGGTGTTCTGCAACGCGGTGGAGGATAACCCCTTTATGGCGGGTGCGTTCCATGGTGTTGGCGAAGGCGAACGGGTCATCAATGTGGGCGTCTCCGGCCCCGGCGTAGTGTACCACGCCCTTCAGTCCGTCAAGGGCCAGCCCTTTGACGTGGTGGCCGAGACGGTGAAGAAGACCGCTTTCCGCATCACCCGCATGGGTCAGCTGGTGGCGCAGGAGGCCAGCCGCCGTCTGAACGTCCCCTTTGGCATCGTGGACCTGTCTCTGGCTCCCACCCCTGCCGTGGGTGACAGCGTGGCCCGCATTCTGGAGGAGATGGGTCTTGAGACCTGCGGCATCCACGGCACCACCGCCGCCCTCGCTCTTTTGAACGACGCGGTGAAAAAGGGCGGCGTTATGGCCTCCTCCCACGTGGGCGGTCTGTCCGGCGCCTTTATCCCCGTCAGCGAGGACGAGGGCATGATCGCCGCGGCCTCCTCCGGGGTTCTGACTCTGGACAAGTTGGAGGCTATGACCTGCGTTTGCTCCGTGGGTCTTGACATGATCGCCGTGCCCGGCGACACCACCGCCCAGACCATCTCCGCCATCATCGCCGACGAAGCCGCCATCGGCATGGTCAACTCCAAGACCACCGCCGTGCGCATCATCCCCGCCCCCGGCTGCAAGGTGGGCGACACCGTGGAATTCGGCGGTCTGCTGGGCTCCGCCCCCGTCATGCCCGTCCACGCCGGCTCTTCCGCCGACTTTATTGCCCGGGGCGGCCGCATCCCCGCCCCCATGCAGAGTCTGAAAAACTGACAGGAGCACAGCCATGTACATTGACGAAACCGTTTACACCGGCCGCCCCGCCGACAAACGCACCGATGCGCAGGAGGCTATTTACAACAAGCTGGACGCGCTGTCCATCCCCTATATCCGTGTGGACCACGACCATGCGGACACCATGGAGGACTGCCGCCTGATTGAAGAAAAGCTGGGCGCGGCTATCTGCAAGAACCTGTTTTTATGCAACCGCCAGCAGACCCAGTTTTATCTGCTGATGATGCGGGGGGAAAAGCCCTTCAAAACCAAGTTTCTGTCCGCCCAGCTGGGCTGTGCCCGGCTGTCCTTTGCCGACGCGGACCATATGGCCCGGTATCTGAACACAGTGCCCGGCTCCGTATCCGCGCTGGAGCTGTTGTTTGATACCGAGCATCACGTTCAGCTGGTCATCGATAAGCCCTTGATGGAGGATGAGTTCATCAGCGCCCATCCGGGACTGAGCTGCTCCACCCTGCGGCTTACCAGAGAAGACCTGCTCAAATTCGTGCAGGCCACCGGCCACGAGCCTGTTGTGGTGGATCTGCCTGTGGAAGAAGAATGAGAAAACCGGCGTTCCTGACGGAACGCCGGTTCTTTTTATGCCTTTCTGATGATGCCCATGGGGGTGCATTCGCCGCCCTGACCCAGGGGATTATCTCCAAGGATCCGCTCCAGAGGCAGCTTCTCCAGTTCCCTGCTGGAGTGACCCAGAATATTGGCACCCAGATCGTTGATGTCCACAATGGCCACGGGATTGCCCAGATGGGCCGCCAACTCACGTGCTACCTTCCTGGGGTCGTCCGGCGTGAGCACCACGTAGTGGTCATAGGGCGGGATAGTGCCGTGGGTGGGACCGTCAATGCCCCGGGCCTTGGGTCCGGCCACCAGATAGAACCAGCCTTTCTGGCCCAGCACCTTGCCGATGACGGAGCAGAAAGCCGCAAACAGGATGCGCAGCACGCCGCACTCCCTCAGGGCCATCTCCATGGTCTCGGGAATACCAAGACCGATGCCGTGAGGGGTCTTGGTCACATATTTACTCAGGGTCACCGCCAGCTTGCGGGGCTTGATGTCCTCCATAGGGATTGCGCGGTTTTGGGTGCAGGCCACCGCCTTTTCGGAGATAAACAGGATGTCCCCCTGCTGCAGCTGCTGCCGGGCATATTCATCCACGATGTTTTTCATGTCGTGCTCGTTGGTGATCAGGCACGTCTTGAGGGGAATGCGCATATAGTCCACACCGTCCACGGTGCGCACCAGTTCCTTGCCGGGGTTGCTGTGCAGCTGTTCGCTCATGGTCTTATCCTCCGTAACACCGCCCGGTGGCGGTCATATTATTCTTTAAGCATTATACCACCTGTACTGCCTCACTTCTACCAGACGGCACAAATTTTATCCGTTCGCCGAAATGATATGGGCCATTTCATCGGTCACAGGGGTGGTGTAGGGGTTGAGCAGGTCGTTGATGTCAGCCAGCGTCTGCTCCCGGTCCAGCTCATAGCACCAGGTATAGCCGTTGTGGGTGGCGTCCCCCCGGCCTGTCAGGGTCTTGGTGTTGATGCCGCTGTCCATATTGATGTACAGGGCCTGCGTAGCAAAGAACAGGATATCCCCCGCGTCCAGATCCGTATCCACATACTGGTTGAAGATATCCAGAAAGGGCTTGATCTTTGCGATACTGCCCCAGGACAGCACCTTTTTTGCCACCGCGGTAAGCAGCTTCTGCTGGGTCTGGGTCCTGCCCACATCGGAGTAGCCGGTCATATCGTTATTGTGGCGGAAGCGCACCACCTCCAGCGCCTGCTGGCCGGACAGATGCTGCATACCCTTTTTGTAGTGGATGGACAGGTTCTGCCACGGGTCGTCGTAGTCCATGTTCACAGGCACATCGAAGTCCACGCCGCCCACCTCGTCCACCAGAGCCACAAAGGCCTTGATGTCCACCTTCACATAGTAGTCAATGGGGATGCCCAGCAGGTGGGACACTTCCTCCCGCACCCGCTTGACGCCTCCTCCGCCGCCATAAGCGCCGTTGATCTTCGGGTAGCGGCTCCAGCTGCGGTCCACGATGGTATCCCGGGGGATGGACACCACGCCCACCGTTCCCGCTTTCACGTCGTAGCTGGCCACCATGAGTGTGTCCGCATTTCCGTTGCCGTCATCGGTGCCCATGAGCAGGAAAGTGTAGCACTGCTTTTTACGTTCCAGCTCAGGGGGCATCTCCTGTCCGCCGGAAGACACATCCCCTCCCGGCTGCTCCACCACGGGGGGCGCTTCCACCTGCGGGGGGCGGACAAACAGCTTATATGCGCCGTAGCCCACCACGATCACAGCGGATACGATCACCAAAGCGCGGTATAGACCCAGTGCCGCCCTGCAAAGCAGGGATCGGCGGGCTTTTTTTCTCTGTCTGCGTCCGGTCAAGGGTGTGCCCCCCCTTCGAATTATGTCAACGTATTCCAGTATAGCGGTTTCCTCACCATTCGGCAAGAGTTCTTCCGCTATTTTTTGCAGATTTTCAGCAGAAAAGCGCACCCACATTGGGTGCGCTTTTGTTTCGTTTTGCAGGGGCCTTATACCACAACAGGCTCGCCGTCTCTTGTATAGCAGTTGACAAACTTCACGTGGTCGTTGTCGGTAATCTGCAGGGAATCCCTGTTGGCAGTACGGAAGGCACCGTTGGTGAACATGACAAGTCCGCCGCCGTTTACGGTAACATCTATTTCTCTGAAATTGGTGGTATCAAAGATAAAACCTTTACAGTTTTCCAGCACGATCTTGGAGTAGAAGATCTGGCAGCCGCTGAACATATAGCCAACATTCATGCCGATGGCGTGGATACCAATGCCCTTGTTGCCGTCGGAGTGGTTGAACGTGCAGGCCACGGCCGAGCCGTGGGAGTTATTGACAGAGTTTCCGTGGGAGTTGTCCATAAAGAAGGCGGTAGTATTGGCATTGAAACCGCAGTTCACAAACACATTGTTGCCGCCGTTGTTGACGCAGCCGTAGCGGCACTTTTCGCTGAGCACGTTGGTAAACTTATGGAACTCACTGAACCAGGAGATATTGATGCCCGCGCCGCAGTACAGGATGTGGCAGTCGGACACCAGCATGCAGGACAGGGTGCTGTACCCGGTGCCCCGACAGGTGATACCGCCGCCGCTGAATCCGGTGATGAAGCAGTTGTTCACGATGGAGTTGCGCTTTTGACCCTGCCAGTCCTTTGTGGTGGCATCGCCCTCAAAGAGGATGCCGTGGCGGGTCCCCACGTCTGCAGGCCGATCGGTCTGGTCCGGGTCGCCCTGAAAATGGATGCCCTTGACCGTACAGAAGGAACCCACCTTTACGGCATAACCATCCTGCACATCGGCACTTAACAGCACTGTGGTAGCGTCACCCACTCCCTCAAGCGCAGTGTGGTCGGGCATGTCCACTCCGGACACCACATAGGTCCCGGCACCCAGCAGGCAGACGCCATGCTGCTCCAGCATGGACCGGATCTCTCCGGTGCGGTCGGTATTATCGTTGGTGCTTGGCAGATAATATTTAAAATCGCACATTTTGCTCTCTCCTTCCCGGATTCGCAGTTGTTTTGCGCGGCTCAATACTACCACATCATTCCGGAAAACACAATATGCTTCCCGTAAGATTCAACAAGCCCCCGGCAGCCCATGGCTGCCGGGGGCTTGGCTCAGATTCAGTTGGCAGACATTCCCGCCGCCTTGGCGGTCTCAGCCCGTTTTTCCTCCAGCGCCTCTTTCAGGATCATATCCTTCACCTTCATCAGTCGGATGGTGTTGGCACGTTCGTTCTCATCCAGCTTCATGGTGATATATTTGATATTTTCCTGCATCTGGGGGATCTTCACATACTCCAGCGCGTTGACGCGCCGGCGGGTCTTTTCGATCTCCTCGGCCAGCAGCTGGCTGGTCTTTTCGATTTGGGCCAGCTTCAGCATATCCTGAAATACGCTGGCCATTTCTGACACGGCGTCATCCAGCTCACCGCTGGTCTGGGCAAAGCCGTAGGGATAGATCTGAGCGGGATCGTCCTGCTTTGTTCGAAACTCGTATCTGGGCACATCCACCGACATGACGTTTTCAAAGGTCATGTCCAGTTCCACGCTCTGCTTGGGGCACATAAGCGCCTGTTCCAGCATCTCCGGAGACATGAGGGCAGAGGCCACGGTGAACGACCCGTGGGCGCGTATGAGGGCTTCTTCCACCCGCCGGCGCAGGGCGCGGTTTTCCCGCACCACGTCCATAAACTGCTTCATCAGCTCGTCGCGCTTGTCTTTGAGCAGCTTATGGCCCCGCTGGGCGGTCTTGAGCCGGCCCTTCAGCCGGGTCAGCTCCATACGGGTGGGATTGATGGTCGTGGAAGGCATTGCTCTCCCCCCTTAGTCCTTCTTGGGCAGGTATTTGTCGATATACTCGGGCTTGATGCGTTTCAGCTCGGAGCGGGGCAGGATGCTCAGCAGCTCCCAACCCAGATCCAGCGTCTCCTCGATGGAGCGGTTCTCCTGCGTCCCCTGACCCACATAGCGCTTTTCAAATTCGTCGGCGAATTTGGCGTACAGCAGGTCTGTATCGGACAGGGCGGCCTCACCCAGAATGGACATGAGTTCCTTGTTCTCCTTACCTGTTGCATAGGCGGCAAACAGCTGGTTCATGGTGCCGGAGTGGTCCTCGCGGGTCTTGCCCGCGCCGGTACCCTTGTCCTTCAGACGGGACAGGGAGGGCAGCACGTCCACAGGGGGATTGACACCTCTGCGGAACAGCTCACGGGACAGGATGATCTGCCCCTCGGTGATATAGCCGGTCAGGTCGGGGATGGGGTGGGTCTTGTCGTCCTCGGGCATGGTCAGAATGGGGATCATGGTGATAGAGCCCTCTTTGCCCAACTGACGGCCGGCCCGCTCGTACATGGTGGCAAGGTCGGTATACAGGTAGCCGGGGTAGCCGCGGCGGCCGGGTACTTCCTTCTTGGCGGCGGACACCTCGCGCAGAGCTTCGGCGTAGTTGGTGATGTCGGTCAGGATGACCAGAACATGCATACCCTTTTCAAAGGCCAGATACTCCGCGGCGGTCAGGGCCATGCGGGGGGTTGCGATACGCTCCACCGCGGGGTCGTTTGCCAGATTGGTGAACAGCACGGTACGGTCGATGGCGCCGGTGCGCTTGAACTCGCTGACGAAGAACTCCGACTCCTCAAAGGTGATGCCGATGGCGGCAAAGACCACTGCGAACTTGCTGTCCCCGTCCAGTACCTTGGCCTGACGGGCGATCTGAGCCGCCAGATTGGCGTGGGGCAGGCCGGAACCGGAGAAGATGGGCAGCTTCTGGCCGCGGACCAGGGTGTTCAGACCGTCGATGGAGGAAATGCCGGTCTGAATAAACTCGTTGGGATAGTCACGGCCGGCGGGATTCATGGGCAGGCCGTTGATGTCCCGGTACTCGTCGGCCAGAATGGCGGGGCCGCCGTCAATGGGCTGGCCCATGCCGTTGAACACCCGGCCCAGCATATCCTCGGAGACGGCAAGCTGCAGGGGGTGGCCCAGAAAACGGATCCTGGACTCAGCCAGATTGATACCGGCGGAATTTTCAAACAGCTGGACCACGGCGGAATCGCCGTTGACCTCCAGCACCTTGCAGCGGCGCACGCTGCCATCGGGCAGCTGGATCTCCGCAAGCTCGTCATAGGTGACGCCGGAGACCTTTTTGACTACCATCAGAGGGCCGTTGATCTCCTGAATGGTCTTGTATTCACGGATCATACCAGCTCGCCTCCCTTCGCGGCGATCTCCTCGATCTGCCGGGCCATTTCTTCGCGGATGTGTTCAAAGTTTTCCACGTACTGATCCTCCGGCACGCTCTTGGCGCGGCCGATGGCCTCCCGGCTTGGGATGGCGGACAGTTCCGCCACGGACGCGCCCCGCTGGGCGGCGTCACGGCACAGCCGGTCATACTCGCGGATCAGTCCCATCATGCGGCCCTGCCGATCATAGGTGGAGAACCAGTCGATCTCCATAAAGCCGTTCTGCTGCAGGAAGTCCTCCCGGATCATCTTGGCCACTTCCAGCGTGATCTGATCCTTGGCGGACAGGGAATCCTTGCCCACCAGCTGGACGATCTCGTTCAGGCTGGCCTCCTCCTGAAGTACGGCCATGGCCCACTCCCGGTTGACCAGGAAGTCCTTGCCCAGATTCTCGTCGTACCAGGGCTTGAGGGAGTCCAGATACAGGGAGTAGGAGTTGAGCCAGTTGATGGCGGGGAAGTGACGGCGATAGGCAAGGGACGCATCCAGCGCCCAGAACACCTTGACGATGCGCATGGTGGCCTGGGAAACAGGCTCGGACAGGTCGCCGCCGGGAGGGGAAACCGCGCCCACCGCAGTCAGAGAGCCCCGGCGCTCGTCGCTGCCCAGACAGGCAACAGAGCCGGCGCGCTCATAGAACTGGGACAGACGGGAAGCCAGGTAGGCGGGATAGCCCTCCTCACCGGGCATCTCCTCCAGTCGGCCGGACATCTCGCGCAGAGCTTCGGCCCAGCGGGAGGTGGAATCGGCAATGACCGCCACGTCGTAGCCCATGTCGCGGAAATACTCGGCAATGGTGATACCGGTGTAGATAGACGCCTCGCGGGCAGCCACGGGCATATCGGAAGTGTTGGCGATGAGCACGGTGCGCTTCATCAGGGTCTCCCCGGTTCGGGGGTCCACCAGCTCCGGGAACTCGCGCAGAACGTCCGTCATCTCGTTGCCGCGCTCGCCGCAGCCGATGTAGACCACCAGATCCACGTCCGACCACTTTGCCAGCGCGTGCTGCATCACCGTCTTGCCCGAGCCGAAGGGGCCAGGGATGGCGGCGGTGCCGCCCTTGGCCACGGGGAACATGGTGTCCACGATGCGCTGGCCGGAGGACAGGGGCTTGACGGGCGGGAACTTGTTCTTGTAGGGGCGGCCCACACGCACGGGCCACTTCTGCATCATGGTCAGCTCACGGTGCACGCCGTCGGCGCAGTCCAGCTGAGCCACTACGTCGGTAACTGTAAAATCACCTGCCTGAATGGAGGTGATGGTGCCCTCCATCTTGGGGGGGACCATGATCTTGTGGAGCATGGAGGTGGTCTCCTGCACGGTGCCGATCACGTCGCCGCCCACCACACGGTCGCCCACCTTTGCCGTGGGGACAAAGGTCCACTTCTTCTCCCGGTCAAGGGCGGGCACTTCCACGCCGCGGGGCAGGTTATTGCCCTTGACCGTCTGCATAATGACCTCCAGCGGACGCTGGATGCCGTCGTAGATATTCTCGATCAGACCGGGGCCCAGCTCCACAGACAGGGGCGCACCGGTGGTGACCACCTCGGCGCCGGGGCCGAGGCCGGAAGTCTCCTCATACACCTGAATGGAGGCCGAGCCGCCGCTCATGGTGAGGATCTCACCGATCAGGCGCTGCTCGCCCACGCGGACCACGTCGGCCATGTTGGCCTGCTCAAGGCCGGTGGCCACCACCAGCGGGCCGGAGACCTTTACGATCTTTCCCATAGGCTAAAACCTTCCTTCGAAGAAATTTTCTGTGTTATTATCGTGCCTTGCCTGCTCGCAACGGCTCAGACGCTTAGAGGATATCGGCACCCACAGCCCGTTCCACTGCCGTTTTGATCTGCTCCATGCCGATCCCCAGCGAGCCTTCCTTGCCGGGGATGAGGATGATGGCGGGGGTCAGTTCGTCCTTATAGCGGGCGATCTCCGCCCCCATCCCGGCCGCCAGCTGTTCGGTGAGGTACACGATGGCGTACCCCTGTTTTGCAAGGCGGTGGAGGATGGGTCTTGCGGTGTCGGGACTGTCGGCAGGGAACACATCAAGTCCCAGCGCCTTAAAGCCCAGCACACTGTCCTTGTCGCCCAGAACGGCGATCCTGTACATCTTCATCCACCTCCCGCTCACACATAGGTCCGCCGCAGGCGCTGCCGGATCACATCCCCGTCCAGCCCGGCCATGCGGCCGGCCATAACGGTGCGGATTGCGGTCAGCTCCGCCTCACGGGCGAACAGGTAGCCCGCCACCACTTCTTCTCCGAAGGGACAGCGGCGGCAGCCCTGCTGATAGGTCATAAGGGCGTCATCGCACTCCCGCTCAAAGGCAGTAAGCGGGCCGGCGCCCGGCTTTGCAAGGCCGGCGGCCAGTTCGGCCGCGCGTTCCAGCGCGCCGGAGCGGAAATTCCTTTCAAAATCCTGCCCCCAGCCGCGTACAAGGTCGGCAGCACTGACGCTGCCTCCCTCTATGAGCACCCGGCTCATAAAGTCTCTGTCCTTTTCCAGCCGGGCACAGCGCACGCAGGTTCGCAGGTTGGCCATATCCACCATCAGGCGCACATAGCCCTGCAGAAACTCGCTTGCGCATTCCTTTGCCAGCTTGCCCATCTCGGCGTAGTAGGCCTGATCCAGCAGAATGTCGGTCTGCTGTGGGTCCGCGGTCTGCTCCATGCAGGCCTGAGCCTGAGCCACAGCGCTGCGGAAATCCTCGCTGCAGCCCTGCAGCCCCTGAAGCAGCGCGTCCGGCTCATAGCGGCCCGCGTCCACCAGCAATGGCTCCGCCTGCTCTCCCACAGCCGCCGCCTTCACCAGCACCTTGGCGTTGTGGTAGTCATATTTCAGCCGGAAAATATCCACCAGTCCCGGGTCGGGCACAGCGGCGGCCAGTTCACGGAACATGGCGGCCCGGGCGGCGCCCAGCATCTGCTCAAGGCCCGCGGCAGTCAGCTCGCTCAGCTCGCCGTAGCCGCACTCGCCCAGCACCTTCAGCGCCTCCGCGTCGTCCCGGGCGTCGATCATCCGCTCCAGACGCTCGCCGGTCAGCAGACGGTTCTCCATAGCCCGCACCCGGGCGGATATGCTCAGATAATCGGTATCCTTTTTGTGAGACAAGGTATCCCTCCTCACGTTGTTATAGTTCAGTTAAAAAGAACGTCGGCCACTTCCCGTTCCAGCTTCTCGCGCTGCATGGTCACAAGGGTCTCAAAGGCGCAGTTGGTCTCCACATCCCCGTCGCACATGATAAAGCCGGCACGGATGGGACGGGTCTGCTCGCTGATGGTCAGCATCCCCGTTCCGGTGACCATGGCGGCAGTGCTCTGCACCACCTTGCCCAGTATGGCCGCAAACTTGGACTCGCCCAGATTTTCGGGCAGAGCGGGAGCCGCCTTGCGCACCAGCGCCTCGTTGGCGGCCATGACCACCTGCTTGCCCACACGGGCCCGGTCTCTGGGAGAGAAGATCAGCTGTTCCTTCCCGGTGCGGGCCGCACGCACGGCCAGGGCAGCAAGCAGCGCCGCATATTCCTGCTCGGGCAGGTCGCACAGCTTATCCAGTGCCAGTTCAAAGGCCTCGCCCAGCACCTGCTGCTTGGCGGCAAGCTCCATCTTGCGCCGCTCCAGACCGGCGGCAGACTGCAGCCGCTCCAGCCGCTCGTCAGCGGCCTTCTGCCCGCGCTGCAGGATGGCCTGAGCCTCCTGCCGGGCCTGAGTCTCGTACTGCTGACGGATCTGCCGGGCCTTCTCCTCGGCCTCAGCGTTGATGTCCGCGGCCTCAGCCTGTGCATCGGCCAGGATCTTCGCGGTGATTTTTTCCATTCCGTCCATTATATTACCCCCAAATTACAGGGAATTCATCAGCAGGAGCACAGAAGCCAGCAGGGACAGGATGGCGTAGAACTCCACGATACCGCACAGGATGATGCCCTTGGCCCAGTCGTTGGGCTTCTTGGCAACCACATTGATGGCGGAAGCGGCCACACGGCCCTGGAAGATGGCGGACAGCCAGCCGCCGATGGCCATGGGGATGCAGGCCACGAACATGGTCAGCCCCTGTGTAATGGTCAGGGGCACGATGCCGCCGGAGAAGGCGCCCATGGTGAACAGGCTGAAGAACCAGACGACCAGACCGTACAGGCCCTGCGTGCCGGGCAGCACCTGCAGGATCAGACACTTGGAAAAGTGCTCGGGGGCCTCGCACAGCAGGCCGGTAGCAGCCTCACCCACAAGGCCCGTGCCCTTGGCAGAGCCAACGCAGCACAGACCCACAGCCAGCGCAGCACCCAAAAACGCCAGTCCAATACCACCAAACAGTTCAATAAAAGCAGCCATGTTACATTTCCTCCTTGATCGTTACAAACTTTGTATTTATACTCATGGGTTTAAAGGGCCGTCCGCCCTCCTTATAAAAACGTCCGAAGAATTCAAGACACTGCAGGCGCAGGTCATGGACGTAGCAGCCCAGCAGGTTCAGGGCCAGATTCAGGGCGTTGCCGATCAGCGAGATGACCACAAAGCCGACCACATTGCCGGTAACGGAGCCCAGCGTGTTGAACACCTGAGCGATGACCGCGCCGGCCAGCATCAGGGCCATGAGTCGGGCGTAGGACAGAATATCGCTGAAGTAGCCGCTCACGCCGTTGTACACCGCGCCGATCAGGGCGGTCACCTTGCCAAAGCCCCTGGCGTTTCTCGTAGAGCCGTACACCAGCATCACAAGACCCACCAACAGCACCACGGGATAGCCGCCCACGCTGCCGATGCCCGCAATGGCGAGGGCCGCGCCGGCCAGCACCACCCACCATGTGATCTCGTTCCAGAAGGCGTCCGTCCCCTGTCCGTTGCGGAACTTATACACCACGCTGATGGCCATGCCGGTGATGATCTGGATCACGCCCAGCACCAGCGAGCCCACCAGAATGGCCAGCGTATCCGTCAGCGGTGTGAACAGATAGGGCAGCTGCACGTTGCTGTCCGGGTCGATGAGCCTGGCAAGCTGGGGGATAAAGTCGCCCAGAAAACCGCCGGTCAGCGCCCCGAAGATGAACGTGGACACGCCGCACAGCACCAAAAGCCCGCCCATGTGGCCCATAGTGCCGGTGGCATGCAGCTTTTTCAGCAGGAACCAGCCCCCCAGCAGCATCAAAAGGCCGTAGGCCATGTCCGCCATCATCAGTCCGAAGAACAGGATGAAAAACGGCGCCATCAACGGGTTGGGGTCCAGTCCGTCGTAGGCGGGATAGACGTACATCTCCGTGACCATGTTCAGGGGCCGGGTGAACCAGTTGTTTTTCAGCTTCACCGGCACGCTCTCGTACTCTTCCGGCTGGGGGTCGGTCATTTCCCAGGCGCAGACAAAGTCCGCCAGAGCCTTGCCCACCGCGTCCGCACAGTCCACAGGCAGCCAGCCCTCCAGCAGGAAGGTGCTTTCCGTGTCCACAAGGCGGCAGCGGCTCTCCTCCCGGTCCATTTCCACCGCCGCGCCGTCCACAAGCTGCTGCAGCTGCGCCCGCAGCCCGTCCATCCGGGCCAGTGCGCTCAGCTGCTGCTCCAGCTGTTCTTTGGTCTTTGTCTGCTCGGCGGCAAGGCGCAGGTCGTTGTCCTGTGCGGTGCCGGCATAATCTTTCAGATTGGCTCTGGCCCAGCCCAGCTCTTTCAGGTTCTGGGTCACAACCTCATGGGCGCTGTTGTGGTACATCAGCAGCAGATAATGATGCTCGGCATCACCGGCGGCGGGGAACAGACGGGCCAGCGGTGTCTGCTCCAGCAGACGGCCCTGCGCCTGCGCAAGTTCGACACTGGCCGGCAGCGTGCCCAGCTGCACCGCCATCTCCCTTGTGGAGGGGGTATCCAGCGGCACGTCCAGACTCAGCCACGGGGCGAGGACTGCGCGCTCCTCCTCCAGCCGGGTCAGCCGGGCCTGCAGGGCGGCTGCATTCCGTTCTGCCTCCAGAACTGCCTGCGCCGCCTGCACTCCTGCTTCGACGGTCTCGGGGCTGAGCAGCTCCTGCCGGGTCAGCGACCGGCGCTCTTTCGCCCGGTCGCCCTTTGGAATGTGCCGGCTCAGGGCAGTCAGGGCGCGCTCACCCTGTTCCCTGCGCTCTCTGGCCCGGACCAGCCGACCCGTATCGGGACTGCTCAGGGCCGACCACGCCGGGTCATCCCCCGTCTGCGGCGGGGCGATCTCCACGCAGCCCATACTCTGGAGCAGCTGCAGCAGCCGGTCACGGTCCTGCTGCATCGCCATCAGGCGCAAATGCTTCATTTTGACGATGGCCATTTAACTGTTCACGACCCTTTCTGCGATCAGTGCCGCGGCCTGCTCCAGCCGGCTGCGGGCATCGGTCTGCAGCTGGCTGCAGTCCGCAGTCGCCTCGTCCCGGGCGCGGGCGGCCTGTGCGGCGGCCTGCCGCTCTGCCTGCTCCATCAAGTTCTTTGCCTGCTCCCGGGCCTGCCGCCCGGACTCCTCCAGCAGCTGACGGCCGGTGCGCTCTGTCTCCGCCAGCAGTTTGCGGGCGGCGGCGGCGGCCTCGTCCTTCAGACGGGCGGCCTCCTGCTCGGCCTGAGTTACCTTTTCAATGGCTTCCATTGCCATGGGTCAACACCACCTTTCGCGGTCTGGGCGGGGGGACAGCTCCCCCATTACCCTATACTATGGAGTATACACTTTTTTCCATAGAAATACAACACCTTCTTTGTTAAATAATAAACGATATTGCGCATTTAAAAGCCTCCCCCTTGACGGGATGCTTTTACCAAACAGTGGCTCCCCCTCGCGGATATGGCTCCCCCCTCGCGGGGGAGCTGTCGCCGCAGGCGACTGAGGGGAGCAAGCGGAGACACCACCCCCTCCGCCTCGCTCCGCTCGGCACCTCCCCCGTCAAGGGGGAGGCGTTTTTGCGGACATAAAAACAGCGGGCACTCCGAAGATCGCCCGCTGAACTTAATA
>JAGAMC010000037.1 GCA_017624915.1 Oscillospiraceae bacterium
CCTTCGGCCCCACCTTCCGCGCCGAAAACTCCAACACCCAGCGCCACGCCGCCGAGTTCTGGATGATCGAGCCCGAGATGGCCTTTGCCGACCTGGGCGACTATATGGACAACGCCGAGGCTATGATCAAGTACGTCATCAAGACCGTACTGGAAAAGTGCCCCGATGAGATCAACTTCTTCAACTCCTTCGTGGACAAGGGCCTGAAGGAGCGTCTGGAGCTGGTGGCCAACTCCGATTTCGGCCGCATCACCTACACCGAGGCCGTGGAGATCCTGAAAAAGGTCAACGACCAGTTCGACTACAAGGTGGAGTGGGGCACCGACCTGCAGACCGAACACGAGCGCTATCTCACCGAGCAGGTGTTCAAGCGCCCCGTCTTCGTCACCGACTACCCCAAGGAAATCAAGGCCTTCTATATGCGCCAGAACGACGACGGCAGGACTGTGGCCGCAGCGGACTGTCTTGTCCCCGGCGTGGGCGAGCTGATCGGCGGCTCTCAGCGCGAGGAGCGCATCGACATTCTGGAGGCGCGCATCAAGGAGCTGGGCATGGACCCCGAGGATTACTGGTGGTACTGCGACCTGCGCCGTTACGGCTCCTGCCGCCACGCCGGCTACGGCATGGGCTTCGAGCGCATGGTCATGTACCTGACCGGCATCAGCAACATCCGCGACGTGGAATTGCACCCCAGAACCGTGGGCAACGCAGAGTTCTGATCCAAACTTACAGGCCCCGACGCGCAGCTGCGCGTCGGGGCCCTATCATGATGGGAGTGAATCGTATGATCGGTCTGGGCACCATTGTCAACGTAGCCGCCATTATCGTGGGAGGCTGTCTGGGCACGCTGTTCCGGGGCGGCCTGAAGGAGCGCCACCAAACTGCGCTGATCCGCACCCTTGGTGTGACCACCATGTTCATCGGCATCGCAGGGGCGCTGCCCGGCATGCTGGAGGTGGCCGAGGGCCAACTGGTGTCCAAAGACACCCTGTGTATGGTGCTGGCTCTGGCTCTGGGCACGGTGATCGGCGAGTTTCTGGACTTTGACGGCCTGCTGGAGCGACTGGGCCGCTGGCTGAAGGAAAGGGCCGCCCGCAGCGACGACAGCCGTTTTGTCGAAGGCTTCGTCACCGCCTCGCTGGTGGTGTGCGTAGGCGCTATGGCCATCGTCGGTTCCATTCAGGACGGTCTTTCCGGCAATCCCGCTACCCTGTACACCAAGTCCATTCTGGACTTTACCATTGTCATGGTCTTTGCCTCCACCTACGGTCGGGGCGCCATCTTCTCCGCCCTGCCCGTGGGCGTGCTGCAGGGCAGCGTGACCCTGCTGGCCGGGCTGGTGGCCCCCCTGTTCACCCCGGCAATCATTTCCAACCTGTCCTTCCTCGGCTCGGTGCTTATCTTCTGCGTGGGCGTAAATCTGGTCTTCGAGACCCGGTTCCGGGTTGCAAATATGCTGCCCGCACTGGTCATCGGCGGTATCTATACCGCCCTGTTTTAAAGAACATCAAAACGGGAGGCACTTCGGTGCCTCCCGTTTTTCAATCACATGACCAGTTCAATGTCCATCATTTTGCACAGGTCCCGCAGTTCCTCCACAAAGTCACCGTAAGCCAGGATCACGTGCTGGCAGGAGACGTTCTGCGCAAACTCCTCCACGGTGCAGCTGTCGGGGAACACCTCCAGACTGGGCAGCTGAGGCGCGGGATCGGCCCAGCCAAACTCGTTCCATGCCGGAGGGCTCTTTGCCTCGGCGGTGTAGACATGCATCTTGTATTTGCCCTTGAGATACACAAGGCGCGCACAGGTCACATAGCCGGTCTTGGCCTTGGACACGTTGAGCACCGAGGTGTTGAGCAGACCAAAGGCCGCCGGCAGCACCGTCACGTCCCCCTGGGTAATGCTGGCGGGAATGTAGTCGGGCACGCCGATGAGCATGCTGTTCTCAAAGAACTCGTAATACTCCATATAGCCAACGGTCTGACCGGACAGCTCTTTCATAATAAGCTGGGTAACTGCGCCCATCACATCGTTCTCAGGCACGGTTGGAATGTCGTGATAGTGCTCGATAAGCATGAACACCATGGCAGGAGGAAAGCCCTCCAGCTTCTTCATGCCGTCCACATCGATCAGCGTGATGGCCTGCCAGCCCCGCTCCTTGATCTTCATACCGATGGCCAGAGCGTACTTGACGCCCTTTTCGATGATATTTTCGTCGCAGGCCTTTTCAAACACCCAGTTCTCCTTGACGAACCGGATGCCCTCGGCAACGTCGGCGGGGTCCAGCTTTTCCATGTTCCGGACCATCTCCAGCATCTCAAAGGGCTCCACCTCCACGCCGATCCGGCTGCGCATGGAGTTGCCCTCATACTGGGTACCGTAAAGCAGCATGTCCCGGTAGCCCATGGTGCCCACCCGGGCGGTGCGCAGTGCCTTGCGGGCGGCACAGGCGCGCAGGAAGGCGTCGATTTTCTTCATGGAGAAGGGCTTACCAATCACGTTGTAGACAAATTTAAAGGTGTAGTCCAGCGCCTCGAAGGTGGGGCGCAGGGCGGTGGTGCCCGCCTGTTCGGCGGTGGTGATGATGCGGCCGTTCTCCTTCCAGCCGCACATGCCCCACAGCAGCATGGGCAGATGGCGGAAGCTGTCCGTCACCCGGATCACGGCGTGAGTGGGGACCCAGCCCGCAATGCAGACCACCAGAGCGCTCACATCCTCGCCTTGAATCTTAGCAAGAGCGGCATCAGCAGTTTCATAGGCGGGGTCGTCGATGACCAGACCGCCGTCCACAAAGTCATAGTCCAGCTCCTTCAGGGCGGCCAGCGCCTCGTCATGCTTCATCCGCAGCCGTTCGATGGGGGTATTCACTTCACCGAAACAGACAAATGCAACTTTTGTTCTCGTTTTCACGGCAAATCTCTTCCTTTTGACGTTCCTTTAAAACATTTTGTTGATGCAGTCCAGAGTCTGGCGCACCAACAGGTCTCCGCCCTCGTGTCCCACCTGGCCGCTGGCGATAAAGCCGCTGTAATGGCCGCCCCGTTCCGCCTTCTCGGTGGGCAGATAGCCCTCCTTGCCGTTGGCCAGCTGGATGAGGAAGGTCTGCTCGGCCTTGCTGCGGGCCTTGATCTGGTTTCCGTAATTCAAAAACAGTTCAAAGGGATTGGATGCAAAGGCGATATTGCCCAGACGGATCACGTGGACTTCGCAATCCACCACCTCCATCAGTTCCTGCAGTCTGAACCGCCGAACCACGCCCATATGTACCTGCAGCTCGGCAGCGTTGTTGTAGTCCACATCCCCCGGATGCTCGTCAAGATACCGTTTGATCTCCCGGCGGGCGTTTTCGTAGTCCGCCATGGTGGCCCGACGCAGGGGCAGCTGCAGCGTTTTTACCTGATGTTCAAAGACAGGAGCCTGCTCCGGCTCCTCCAAACCGTCCTCAAACACAGCAATGACCTCGTTTGCGATGCGTCTGCCGGTCTTGCGCATACCTGCCAGATCAAACATGGAGGGATCGGCCTTGCGCCGGGGCGGGTTGGCGCGGGTCAGGTTGGGATCATGGATATCACTCTCCGGCTCTACAAAGCGGATCAAGTCCACCGGACACTGGTCTCCGGCTGCGCTGCACTGGGGAAGCATGAAAATGTGATCGCCAAAGCGCTTGCGCAGCAGCATCTTCACCTCGCCCCAGAAGTCGGGGGAGACAAACAGCCGGTGCTGCACGCACTGGGCCGGGCAGGCCAGATTGATGACGATTCCGGTCAGTTCCTTTTTGTCATCAAACACATACATCAACTCGATGCCGGAGTCGTTTCCGCCCTCCAGCTCCACGAATGCGGCGGTATTAGTGTCCCCCCACATCTGGGCAGAACCGTCGGAAAACACCGTGCGGCGGCACAGGCCAACTGCCGCGCGGCCAAAGCCCGTGGAATAACAGCCGGCCTTTCGGCTCTTCCATGCCTTCAGAATTGCCTTGGACACCTGCCCGATGAACAGCTCGTGAAACTCATCCACCGTGATAATGTCCGGGCTGTGTGTGTTGACGCTTTCCACATACTTTCGTCCTTCCGGTAGGAAGGATTCGATCAGCCCCCGGATAGAGGCCTGAATATTGGTATACTGCGTCTGGCGCGTATCGGTAGGCAGCAGAGGCGCCGTGTGGGTGTGGATGGCCGAGACCACCACTTTCATAGGGTCGAGTCCCTGCTCGTTTCCCACCAGCCTTTCACGAATTGCATCCACCGTGCGATAAGAGATGCTGCCCACATCGGCACTGACCAGCACCATCTGCTCCCCCGCACACTCCACCGCCATGGCGGTGGCGGTAATGGGCTTTTCCACATACTCGGAAATACGCTCGGCAAACTGCCCGGCCAGAGACACTCTTTTATCCGGGGTAATATCTACCTCACACCAGCCGATCTTCAGACAATCCATATTGAAACGCCTCCGTCGCAACCAAAATTTGTGTCACTGCCTGCCAACATAAATACAGCCTGATTTTATCACATTGACCACCTGTTTTCAATCGAAGTACCTGCTTTTTTTACTGTGTATTCACGCCGTCACAGGGACGATGCGCACGACTGCACCACCCTCCGCCGTCTGCATAGACTGGAGGGAGGTGATATGATGTACCCATCCTCCTACCGGCCCGGAGCAGCGGCCCACGTCACCGGGGGCCGCGGTGCGCCGGACCTGAACGGGACAGTCCATTTTCGTCCCCACCGGGGCGGCGTTTTGGTGACCGCCCAGATCACAGGTCTTCCCGCTGACAACACCGGGGGCTTTTTCGCCCTGCACATCCACGAGGGCGACAGCTGCGGCGGCGAGATGTTTGCAGATACCGGCGGTCACTATAACCCCACGGCTGCCCCTCATCCCCGGCACGCCGGCGACCTGCCCCCCCTGCTATCCTGTAATGGCTCCGCCTTCCTGTCCGTGCTGACAGACCGCTTTTCCATCGAGGATGTGGTCGGACGCACCGTTGTCATTCACAACGGCCCGGACGATTTCACTTCCCAGCCCGCGGGCAACGCCGGCACAAAGATCGCCTGCGGCGTGATCTACCGCACTTAGGCAGAAAAAAATCCCTTGAATGCTCGCATTCAAGGGATTTTTTCATTCTTTGCATCAGCGGCGTCCAAAACCGCCGCCCCGGGAGCCGCCGAAGCCGCCGCCGCGACCGCCCCCGAAGCCACCGCC
>JAGAMC010000038.1 GCA_017624915.1 Oscillospiraceae bacterium
CGATAAGGACTGTATCGAGGATCTGCGGGTCTATCCCACCCGAACCTCACAGGAAGTCCTCAGCCACGCCCTGTCCGTCAAGCCCGGCTGCGCCGAGCTGCTGTATGCTTACATCGATGTGGAGCCGGTGAGCTTCAACCGCGGGTTCTACACCGTGGATGTGCGCTATTTCTATCGGATCACCGCGGACGCCTTCGTGGGCGCCGCCAGACCCGTTGAGGTGTGCGGTCTTGCGGTGTTTGACAAGCGTGTTATCCTCTTTGGCAGCGAGGGCAGCGCAAAGGTGTTCAACTCCGACTACTGCACAGACTGCTGCTCCGGCGCGGGCACCAGCATGCCCACCGCCGTGGTGGAGGCCGTGGACCCCATCGTGCTGAACATGAAGCTGGTGGACATGTGCGAGTGCCGCCCCTGTGACTGCGAAATGACCGACGTGCCCGCCGGCATCTGCGGCGCATTCGGAGGCGATCTGGTCTTTGGCGGCGACGTGCGCCGCCTCTACGTCTCTCTGGGCCAGTTCTCCATCATCCGTCTGGAGCGGGACACCCAGCTGCTTATGCCTGCTTACGACTACTGCCTGCCTGAAAAGGAGTGCGCCTGCAGCAATGATGATGACCCCTGCGAGATCTTCCGCCATGTAAAGTTCCCCGTGGATGAGTTCTTCCCCCCCAACACCACCTGCTCCTGCAGCGACAGCTACCGGGACTTCCGCTCCGGCTGCTGCAGCTGAACTTCCTCCATGGCTCCCCGCCCTTAAAATGGCGGGGAGCTTTTTTGCGGGAAAAACACTTGTTCTTTCCTTCGTTTGCGCTTATAATAGGAGAAACATCCCCCAAAGGAGGACGCAGTATGTCCCGTGTCGGATACATCCAGAGCGATCTGGACCTGAAGTTTCTGATCTTATATATTATGAACCGCGTAGCTGCTCCCATCACCTTTGATCAGCTGCTGGAGCTGGCCCTGTGTGATGCCGGTGTGGACTACTTTTCTCTGACTCAGGCGGTCAGCCACCTTGTGCAGACCGAGCACCTGACCGCTGCCGATGAGCGCTATTCCATCACGGAAAAGGGCCGCCGCAACAGCCACATCTGCGAGGGAAGCCTGCCCTATTCCGTGCGCCGCCGCTGCGACGACAATCTGGCCGGCATCAATGCCCAGCTGCGCCGGGATGCCCAGGTGCGCAGCGAGGTGATCTGCAGACAGGACGGAACGTTCACCGTCCGACTGTGCCTTGATGACGATGCGGGCAGCCTGCTGAAGCTGGAACTGCTCACCCCCTCCCAGACCCAGGCCGACCATCTGGCCGCCCAGTTCAAGGCCCACCCCGAGCAGATCTACAACGGCGTGGTCAACGCTCTGCTGTCCGACTTCCGGCCCGAAAAGGAATAAAATGACCGCCTGTGCTTCGGCACAGGCGGTTTTCTCTTATTATTCGCTCTGTTTTGAAAAATGGCTGTCCATGCGCTGGCTCAGCTCCAGCGCCGCATTGTGGCCCATCTTTCGGTTGCGGTTGTTCATAGCCGCCACTTCCAGAATGCTGGCAAGGTTTCTGCCCGGCTTGACGGGAATGGTCAGGGAGGGCAGCGGCGTGTCCAGGATCTCCACATAGTTGGAGTCCATACCCAGCCGGTCATACACCTTTCCCTCTTTCCAGGGCTCCAGATTGACCACAAGGTCGATCTCCTGTGCGTCCTTGATGGCGCCCATGCCGAACAGGCGGCGCACGTCGATGACCCCGATGCCACGCAGTTCCATGTAGTGCCGGATCAACTCCGGCGATGATGCCACCAGCTTGCCCGCATTGTTCTTAATAATGTCCACAGCATCGTCGGCAATGATGCGGTGGCCGCGCTTGATCAGCTCGATGGCCACCTCGCTCTTGCCCACTCCGGACTCGCCCTGAATGAGCACCCCTTCGCCGTAGACCTCCAGCATAACACCGGAGCAGGTAATGCGAGGCGCCAGATGCAGACGCAGGCTGCCGATAAGTGAGCTGGTGAATACGGAGGTGGTCTCCTGTGTGCGCAGCACCGTGCAGTCATATTTATTTGCCATCTCCATACACTCGTCAAAGGGTTCGATGCCCCGGGTGATGATCAGTCCGGGCACCGGGCGGGACAGCAGCCGCTCAAAGCTTTCCCTGCGCTGCTCGCTGGTCAGCCCGGCCAGATAGGTAGTCTCCACCAGACCGATGACCAACAGGCGCTCGTCGTCAAAGTATTCAAAGAATCCGGTCAGAGGCAGACCGGGACGGTTCAGATCCACGGTGCGGATGGGACAGTTCTCATAGTCCGCCCCGCCCCTCAGCACCTCCAGATGAAATTCTTCAATGATCGTGCCCAGCTTCACGCTGTAGGTATCCTGTGCCACAACGCAGCCCCTCTTTCCGCTTTTTTCCCAGTATAACCCATTTCCCGCCCTTACGCAAGCCCGTTCTATCCCCCGATTTATTCCGCTTTTGGAGTTAACATTTCCTCCTTGAAAAAATTTCAAAAAAGAACTTGCAATTTGACAAAGAATCTGTTAATATATCTGTCGATGCTCCATGATTTGAGTGTACTTCGAAGCGAGGAGGTAAGCGAAATGGCCAAATGTGAATTCTGCGACAAGGGCGTTGTCTTCGGCATCCAGGTGTCCCACTCCCACCGCCGTTCCAACCGTCCCTGGAAGCCCAACGTGAAGCGTGTCAAGGCGATCGTGAATGGCGCTCCCACTCATGTGTACGTCTGCACCAGATGCCTCCGTTCCGGTAAGGTCACCCGCGCTGTGTGATCTGAATCAGGCAAATTAAAAGTTCCGTGTCGAAAGACACGGAACTTTTTTATTTTCTGTCCACTTGTTCCAGCGCCTGCTCCAGTTCCCGGGCTGTGCAGCAGGTATTGAGCACCTGCAGCAGGGCATTGGCGGACATATGCTCCGGCAGTCCCAGCGCTTTGAGCAGCGCCCCGCGCCGCTGTGCACTCGAGGTCCCGCCCGTAAGCCCCATGGCCATCATATCCGCCTTGGTCAGGGAAACGGGCTGCGGCACCTGCTCATCCTCATTCAGAAATGTGGCTCCCGCCCGGCGCAGGGCCTGCTCCAGCACGGCGGGCGGCATGCCCTCCACCCCCAGCTTTCCTTCTTTTCCGGGCCGGATCTTGCGCCGTTCCTTGCCCATAATGTCAGGCACGTAGGCATGCTTGAGATACTGGGCCGGTACAACGCTTTTGATGCGGTTTCGGATCACGAACCCCGCGCCGTCCGGGTCTGTGAACACGATCAGGCCCCGCTTTTGCGCCACCCGGCGCAGCAGCGCCGTCTGCTCCTCATTTTTAAATATGCCAAACCCCGCCGTCTCAAGGATCAGCGTGTCCACCAGCTGAGACAGGGTATTCTTGTCATAGCGGCCCTCCACCACGATGGCCTCCCGGATTCGCAGCACAGTATTGCCCCTTTCTTTGCTCAGGCCTTTTTGCCTGCAGGTGTGGCCAGTTCCAGCAGCAGGCCGGCCATCAGTTCACGCTCGCTGCCGCCGCCCGATTTCAGCGCCAGATCCGTCTGTGCGCACCGGATCACCGCCTTGCGGCACCATGCCAGCGAGAAGCGCCGGGCGCTGTCCATCAGCTTTTGCGCGGGATAGGGCTTAAGCCCCCACTGTTTGGCCAGATCCCCCGCTGTGCCGCGGTTTTCAAGGGTCAGCCGCGCACAGTACAGCTGGCGCATATGCTTTCCAAGGGAATAGAGGATCCGTATGGCCGGCTCCTGCATTTGGAACAGCTCACCCAGCACCGCCGCCGCCCGCTCAAAGTTTCCCGCGCCTATGGCGTCGGTCATCTGGAACACGATGGCGTCCAGCTGAGGCGTTGCCACGGCGTCAATGTCCGCCCGGGTGATGCGCTGCCCTTTGCTGTAAGCGCCTATCTTTTCAATTTCCCCGATGAGTGCATTCATCAGGTCTCCGCACTGGAAAATGAGATACTGGGCCTGCTCGGTGTCGATTTCCTTGCCCAGCGCGCGGAAGCGGCGGTGGACCCAGTCCACCAGATCCCCCTGCTCCTGCCGGGCAAATTCCACCACGCTGCCCACCTCGTGCAGCACAGCGGACAGCTTGGTCCTGGCATCCCCTTTATAGGAGATCAGATCGTACACGAAGACCACACAGCAGTAGTCGGGCAGTTGGGATAAAATGCGTATCAGTTCCTCCCGGTCCCGCTCCCCTGCCCGGAACAGGTCAAAGTCATTGACAAGGACCATAGTCCGCTCACTCATCATGGGCAGGGCGTCCACCATCTGCTCCAGCAGCTGCGGAGTGAGTTCCTTCCCCTCAATGCGGTGGAAATTGAATTCACCCATGCCGCCGCTCACAAGCTGTTCCTTCATGCGGCTCAGATAAAAGTCCCGCAGATAGGCCTCCTCGCCGTGGAAGACGTACAGCCGGCCCAAAGTTCCGTCCGCCAGATCCCTTTTCAGCTTTTTATAGGCGGTATTGTCTGTCTTCTGCTTGGCTGCCATACGTCGTCACCCCCATGTCAGGTCGGGTTCCACGGTGATCGTCACCGTACCCATAAGATCCGTTCTGTAAATCTGCGCACCCACCGCCCGAAATCGCTCCATGGCCTCAGGAGTAGGATGCCCATAGCTGTTATCTTCTCCCACGGAGAACACCGCCACGTCCGGGCGAACCGTCTCCAGCAGCAGTTTTGAATTTGCATACTTTGAACCGTGGTGACCGGCCACCATCAGCTCCACATCCGGAAGCTCTGTGTAAGCCACCAGTTCCTTTTCCACAGATGTGCCCATATCGCCGGTCAGCAGCACATCATAGTCTCCGGCAGAGCACAGCACCGTCAGACCCAGTTCATTGGTCCCCTCGCTGCCCACAGGCGGGTAGATGGTAAAGACCGTGTCCTCGCCAAAGGGCAGGCTGGTGTCCTCCCGGACATAGACCAGTTCAATATCCCGCTCCCGCACCTGCTCCACGATCCGCCGGTGCAGCACAGAATCCTCCGCATCCTCCGGCAGGGCAATACACTTTACATCGATTCGCTCCAAAAGCTCCGGAATACCATTGGCGTGGTCGGTGTGGTAGTGGCTGATCACCAGAAGATCGATGCTGTTATAGCCGAAGGACTGTATCTGATCCGCCGCAATATCTCCCGCGTTGCGATAGCTGTCTCCCCCGCAGTCCACCAGAGCAAGGTGGCTGCCCGACCGGATCAGCACACTCTGCCCCTGCCCCACATCCAGCACCTGAACGGTCATGGCACCGGCACGGAAGGCAAGATTGGTAAACAGGATCGCCGCCACCAGCGTGACCGCTCCTGCAGCCACCGGCAGTCTCAGCCGCTTTCTGCCCGGTATAATGATACCCAGCGCAAGCAGGCCGTACAGGAACACCAGCCACATACGGTAAAAGGCGGTTGTTGTGGGGATGGCCGCAAAGGGGATCCGGGCCAGTATATGGATCACCCCGGTGATATATGTGACAAAGGGCTGCACCATCAGTGCCAGTGCGCTGCCCACCACCGGCCACACAGCGCCCAGCATGCCGACTGCAAGGCCTCCCACAAAAACAAAGGAAACCGCCCACAGGATCAGCAGGTTGGACACCGGCGCGATCAGGGATACCTGTTCAAAATAAAAAGCGGTAAGCGGCACGGTCAGGCTGACCGCCCCAAGGGTAGCCGCAAAAGCAGATGCCACCACCCGTGCCGTCCGGTTCCAGATGCGGCACAGCAGCCCATCCTCACAATCGCGCAGCATGCAGGACAGTATCCTGTCCCGCAGTCCCTCAGAAAAGAGAATGATACCAAGCACCGAACCAAAGGACATCTGCAGGCTCACACTGGCCGCAGCATAGGGATTGTGCAGCAGCAGGAGCAGCAGCGCAAAGGCGAGAGCGGTAAAGTCGTCCCGCTCCCTGCCCAGCAGGGGCGCGATCTGAAGCAGGATCACCATGATCGCCGCCCGAACCACAGAGGGCGTGCAGCCCGCAACAACGGTGAACAGCAGGATCATTGGGATACCCAGCAGCGCTGTAACGCGCTTTCCCCGCCCCAACAGGAGGAAAATGAAACCCGCCAGATAGGCAAGATGCATACCGGACACCGCCACCGCGTGGGAAAGGCCCGTCCGCTGAAGGGACGAGGTATAGGAATCACTCAGGGTATCCCGATTCCCCGTGACCACCGCCCGGACAAAGGGTGCTGCCTCAGCAGAAAAGGAATTGTCGATCCCCTGCTTCAGTGCCCGGGTCAGCTGCGCAGGCCAGTGGGACAGCGGCATCCGGTCCGGACGTTCCAACTCTATCTCGCCGTACGCCTTGGCTGTAAGGCCAATTCCCTTTGCAGTATAATAGGTTATTTCATCGCCCCGGGTGGTGCGGGTTGCCACGGTACAGTGGGCAATGGTGCTGATCCTGTCTCCGGGCTGAAGATGCATGTCTTCCCGGTCAATATACAGAAGTGTCAGTACAGACCTGACACTGTCAAGCTCCGCCTGCATAAGTACAGATGCCCCGTAGTCCGTCTCCTGCGGCCAGTCGGTCACGGTGCCGGACAGCACCACAGTCCTGTCGTCCATGGCCCGGGCCGGTTCCAGAAACAGGCAGTCGTAGCCCCACGTCCATACAAAGCCCAGCACCATACCCGCACAGCAGATCAGTGCCCGCCTGCGAATCTTGTCCGGCAGGATCTTCTTCAGCAGGTGCAGCGCCGCCGCCAGTACAGCACAAAAACCTCCCAGTGGGAGCAGCACTCCCCCCGGGAGGACAAGTGTGGCTCCAAAGACCGCCAGAGCATACCCGGCGGAGAAAATAGCCAGCTTACGCATATGTACTCCGATCAGATCAGTCGGATGCGCCCGTCACCCGCTTGGGATGACAGCACCCCGATCCGCCGCAGGATGGGCAGCATACTGTTGAACAGGATATAGAGCAGCAGCGCCTTGGGAACAATGGTTCCCATATTCTTGATAAAGCTGGGTACAAACCAGCTCCAGAATGTGGCGCCCCGGATCATCACGTTCCACACCGAGCCCAGCACCGCATTGACCAGCACATTGACCAGCACGTTGGCCAGCACGATGCTGACCACGGTGATGCGGCGGCGGTAGAAGCACAGGGCGTAGATCAGCACACCCAGCATAGTGGAGAGGGTATAACCAAAGAAAAACTCCCCGCTGGGCTGCAGGATAAAGCCGAGAATATCCTCCACGAATCCGTAAACCAGCCCCAGCACCGGGCCGCACACCAGCGCGCACAGGGCCCGGGCCAGAAAGCCAAAGGTCAGCTTGGTGTGGAAAATGGGGATACCGGGCACCAGAGAAAGAGCCCGGGCCATGGCCACCATCAGGGCGGCAAAGACCAGCAGCCGGGTATTGTGCAGGTTTTCACCATCCAGGCGCACACCCTTGCCGATCTTCAAAAAACTATCCAGAAGCACATAAAGAAGGATCAGGACGCCAAAAAGGCCCAAAGACCACAGACCCAAGAATTCCAGCGGGCCTGCCGCCCACTTCTCCCGCAGCCAGACAGCCAAGGGCAGATCACCCTTTTTGTACCATACGGCCATGATCTGCATCACGATAAAGAACAGGCCTGCCGCTGCCTGCCACAGTGCCGCGCGTTTTTTCTCTGTGTTGCACTCCATATTAAAATGCCTCCTTCTGTTTCTTGGCAGCCCAACGCCATGGGGCAGCCGCACAGAGGAGGATCAGTTCTCCGGTATGCGGCAGTGGGAACCGGATCACGCACTGCAAGCCTCTGGCTTTTCGTCCGGCGGACAGTCCCTGTTCCCCCGGCACTTAGCTCCCTCTCGGGCGCAACACGCATGATCCTACTCTGCCTTTTTGATTTCCTTAACAGTTTACCTCTTTTTTTCTGCAATTGCAATAACATCTTTCCTCTGTATCCATAGACTGATACGAGGGGGGCGGTGACCATGTGCAGCAAATTTCCGGAAGATTCCCGTACTCTGATCCTGGCGGCAGTCATATTGGCCTGCATCCTCATCAAGGACCAGAGCGCAGAGGAGATCGGCCGCACGGCCGCCTTTTTCACCGTGCTGGGTGACGCGCTGGCACTGCTGGCACTGGATCCATGCCTGCTCCAAAGCACCCAAGAGGAGCTCAGCCAATGAACGCCCGGATCTCCTCCATGCGGTCAGCGGCCTTCTGGAAGCCATCCGCCCACAGAAGGCGCAGCTTCTCCACATCCCGCTCGGTACGGGACACGCCCCGCGTGGTTTCCGGCGCGATAACAAGCACTTTCCCTTCCCGTTCCAGCCGGAACAGGTCCTCCCGGCATTTATTATAGATCTCCGCCCGCTGACGCATGGTGTGGCAGAAATTGGGCCAGTGCCGATATTTACGCTCCACCAGCCGCAGCGCACCGTCCGGCTTGCGTATATAGTCCCGGGGCTTGGTGAGTACGACAATGACCCTGTCGCATCCCTGCTCCAGCGCCCGCCGATAGGGGATGGCGTCGGCCACGCCACCGTCCAGATAGGGCTGGCCGTCAATGTGGAAGATGGGGAACATCAGGGGCAGAGCGCAGCTGGCCTGAAGCAGCACAGAGCTGCCCCGGGCATCCCGGGGCACCTGCAGATAGTCCGCCCGCCCGGTATTCAGGTTGGTCACCACCGCCTCGATCTGGCCGGGATAGGCGGCAAATGTCTCGTAATCAAAGGGCACCAGCTCCTCCGGGATGCGACGAAAGCTGAAGTCCAGACCAAAATAGCTGCGGTTGTCCCGCCGGAGCAGATTGCCCATACCCATGTAACGCTTGTCCGGTGCAAAACGGGTGGCAACTTCCAGATTGCGGCCCTGCTGCCGGGAAATGTAGCTGACGCCGTAAGCAATGCCCGCCGACACGCCAATGAGGTAATCGGTCATCACTCCGCCCGCCAGCAGGCCGTCGCACACACCGGCGGAAAAGATGGTGCGCAGAGCTCCGCCCTCAAGGACCAACCCAGTTTTCATGCTGCTACCTCCAAGTAGTTCTGGTTCTATTGTAATCCAAATGATGAAAAGTGCAACCTAAAACTTCATTTGACATTTGTATGGCTGTGCTACTATACTTATGATACTATCTTATCCCTCAGGAGGCATTCCTATGGCTCTTTATCAAAGCGTGGAACAGCTGATGGGCAACACTCCCCTGCTGGAACTGCGCAATTATTCCGCCGCCCACGGTCTGAAGGCTCGTCTGCTGGCCAAGCTGGAATTTCTCAATCCCGGCGGCAGTGCCAAGGATCGGGTGGGCCGCTCCATGCTGGATGATGCCGAGGCACGCGGCCTGCTCAAGCCCGGCAGCGTCATCATCGAACCCACCTCCGGCAACACAGGCATCGGCCTTGCCTGCGTGGCTGCCGCCCGGGGCTACCGGGTCATCCTCACCATGCCCGACACCATGAGTGCCGAGCGGCGCACCATGCTGCGGGCCTACGGTGCCGAGCTGGTGCTTACCCCCGGTGCACTTGGTATGCAGGGCGCGGTGGACAAGGCCAGCGAGCTGGCCGCCTCCCTGCCGGGCAGCTTTATCCCCGGCCAGTTTGACAATCCCGCCAATCCCGCCGCCCACTATCAAACCACCGGACCGGAGATCTGGGCGGATACCGAGGGCAATCTGGACGTGTTTGTAGCCGGTGTGGGCACCGGCGGCACCATTTCCGGCGCGGGCCGTTATCTGAAGGAGCAAGATCCCGCCATTCAGGTTGTGGCGATTGAGCCCGCCGGCTCTCCCCTGCTCTCCGGCGGTCAGGCCGGCCCCCACGGTATTCAGGGCATCGGAGCCAACTTCATCCCGGACACCCTTGACCGCACCGTCATTGACGAGATTATCACGGTGACCGAGGAACAGGCCTATGCCGCGGGGCGGGAGCTTGCCATCCGCGAGGGCGTACTGTGCGGCATCTCCTCCGGTGCGGCCCTATGGGCAGCCACGCAGCTTGCCCTGCAGCCTGAATATGCAGGCAGGACCATCGTGGTCCTCCTTCCCGACTCCGGAGACCGCTATTTCTCCACCCCCATGTTCAGTGAGCAATAAAAAATTCCCATACCGCACAAGCGGTATGGGAATTTTTGTTTGTCCTTACTGGGCAGCAGGAACACGGATAATGCCCACAGGGCACTCCTTGACACACAGCTGGCAGCCCACGCACTTGTCCTGGTCAATATAAGCCAGGTTGTTCTCCACCGTGATGGCCTCCTTGGGGCAGGCCTTGGCGCACTTCATGCAGCCGATACAGCCGGCAGTACAAGCCTTACGGGTGTCTGCACCCTTATCCTTGTTCTGGCACTGAACGACGGGCTTGCGCTTGTGCTCGGGAATGATGGAGATAACGGAGTTGGGACAGGCAGAGGCGCACGCGCCGCAGCCCACGCACTTTTCCCGGTCCACCTTGGCGACGCCGTCCACAATGTGGATGGCGTCGAAGGGACAGGCGGCCACACAGTCGCCGTAGCCCAGGCAGCCGTATTTGCACATACCGTCGCCGCCATACAGACCCTTGACCGCAAGACAGCTGGACACGCCCTGATACTCAAAGCGCTTGGTTGTGGCCTCGCAGGTGCCCGCACAGCCCACAACGGCCTTCATGGGGACAGTGGAACCTGCCTCAACACCCATGATCTCGGCAATGGCCGCGGCACAGGCCGCGCCGCCGGGGGTACACTTGTTGACGGGAGCACCGTCCTCAACAATACTCTTGGCATAGTCGGCACAGCCGGCACAGCCGCAGGCGCCGCAGTTGGCGCCGGCCAGAACGCCGGTGATCTTCTCAACACGCTCGTCCACAGGGACGTACATGAGGATAGAGGCTGCCACCAGAATGACAGCACCGATCACGCCGATGACGGTAACAACAATGATAGCAAGCAGAATCGGATTCATAGCTCTTCCTCCCTCCTATCAGGCGCCGAAGATGGCTTCCACGATGCCGCCGAAGCCCATAAAGGACAGTGACACCATAGCTGCAGCGATCAGCGTGATGGGCAGCCCCTCAAAGCTCTTGGGCACATTGGCCTCCTCCACCCGGCGGCGCACACCGGAGAACAGCACCATGGCCACCAGGAAGCCGATACCGGCACCGGCAGCACAGACGATGGACTCGATGAAGTCATAGCCGTTGTCCAGGTTCAGGATGGTCACGCCCAGGATGGTGCAGTTGGTGGTGATCAGAGGCAGGTACACACCCAGAGACTTGTACAGGGTGGGGATGTACTTCTTCAGAATGTTCTCCAGCAGCTGCACCAGAATGGCGATGATCAGGATGAACGCGATGGTCTGGAGATAATCCATGCCGAAAGGCTCAAGGATAAACATATAGATGGGCCAGGTTGCAGCGGTGGCCATAACCATGACGAAGGTAACGGCCAGAGACATGCCCACAGCGCTGTCCAGCTTCTTGGACACGCCCAGGAAGGGGCAGATACCAAGGAACTTGGCAAGCACGTAGTTGTCAACCAGGATCATAGTGAAGAAAATGCTGGCAAGCTTCATCGCCATTTCCATTACGCATTGCCCCCTTCCTCAGCCACAGCGGTCTTGACCTTCTTGGGACGGGTGGTCAGCCAGGTAGCCCCGGCCATAAGCACGCCGAACACAAAGAAGCCGCCGGGTGCGCTGGTCATGATGGTGAAGGGGTCAATAGACTCGGGCAGGATCTGAATGGCGAAACCCTCAGGCAGGAAGGACAGCAGTCCGTCCAGACCGGCCATCCAGGTTCCGGAACCCAGGATCTCGCGGATGGAGCCCATAACGGTCAGGGTCAGGGTGAAACCGATGCCCATGCCGATGCCGTCCAGAGCGGAGTCCATGATGCTGTTCTTGGATGCGAACATCTCAGCACGGCCCAGAATGATGCAGTTGACCACGATCAGGGGCAGGTACACGCCCAGCGCGGTGTCCAGACTGGGCAGGAACGCCTTGACGATCATCTGTACCACAGACACGAAGCCGGCGATGACGGTGATGTAGCAGGGAATACGAACCTGATCGGGAATAACCTTGCGCAGGGCGGAAATCACGATGTTTGAGCACAGCAGCACGAAGGTGGCCGCAAGACCCATGCCGATACCGTTGGATGCCATGGTGGTCACGGCCAGAGTGGGACAGGTGCCCAAAACGAGCCGCAGAACCGGGTTCTCGTTGAGGATACCGTTTGTCAGGATCTTCATTTTATTACTCATTTCGTTCACCTTCCTTTCAGCCAATGGCGTTGTACGCCTCAATGGCGGAGTTGACAGCGGCGGTCAGTGCCTTGCTGGAGATGGTGGCACCGGACAGGCCATCCACATCCTCGCCCAGCACCAGAGGCTTGGCCTCCAGTCCCTCATAGCGAGTCCAGAAAGAAGCGTCGCCGGCAACCTTGGAGCCGATGCCCTTGGTCTCGGCCTGCTCAGTGACCTTGATCTGGCGGATGGTACCGTCAGCGTTGAAGCCGACCATGACGGTCATGGTACCACCGTAGCCCTTGGCAGAGCTGGTGACTACCACGCCCACGTCGTTGTCCGCCTTGTAAACATCGGACACACCAGCCACAGAGATACCCTCCACCTGAGTGAAACCGGCAGCGTCGGGCAGCAGCTCCTGACGGGCCTTTTCCTGTGCCACGCGGGTGGCCTCCTCAATGATAGGCTTGGTGATGTCGTTGGTAACTGCCAGAGCGCCGGTGATCACGATGCAGATCACGCTCAGCACCACAATAGGCTTATAGATCTTATTCCAGCTGCTCATTTTGCGGCACCTCCCTTTTTGACCTTGGCGATGCCCAGCTTATCCTGGCGGGTCAGCACCTCGATGTAAGGCACCACCAGATTCATCAGCAGGATAGCGAAGGACACACCCTCGTTCATAGTGCCCAGGAAGCGGATGGCGCAGGTGACCACGCCCAGACCGATGCCGAACACCAGCTTACCCTTACGGGTGGTGGGAGAGGTGACATAGTCAGTAGCCATAAAGAACGCACCCAGCAGCAGGCCGCCGGACAGCAGCTGATAGATGGGATCCTGGCCTGCACACAGGGACAGGACGGCCACGGTGCCAAGATAAGTAACGGGAATGGTGGGGCTGATGACCTTGGTGGCGATGAGATAGATACCGCCGGCCAGAATGGTCAGGGCGCAGGTCTCACCCAGCACACCGCCGTGGGTGCCCAGCAGCAGGGCACGGTAGGCCTCGCTGCCGGCCTTGGCAGCCAGAGGCGTCGCGGAGGACAGTGCGTCCACGCCGCTTTCGGGGAAGGGATAGCTGGCCATGCGGCTGGCAAAGCCGACTGCCAGAGCGATGCGGGCCACGATGGCGGGGTTGGCGAAGTTGTAGCCCAGACCGCCGAACAGCTGCTTGACAATGACGATGGCGATGAACGCGCCCACGATAGCCATCCACCAGGGCAGCGTAGCGGGCAGGTTGAAGGCCAGCAGCATGCCGGTGACCACGGCGGAGAAGTCGCCCACAGGCACTTCCCGTTTCATCAGCTTGCAGTAGCCGTACTCAAACACCACACAGGCGATCACGGTAACGGCAGTCAGGATCAGGGCATTGATGCCGAAGATGAGGATAGATGCGATGAGGGTGGGCACCAGAGCGATGCACACGCGCTGCATGATCTTCTGGGTGGTGTCCTCACCGGTGATGTGAGGCGCGGCAGTGACGATCAGTTTGTTTGCCATCACTTCTTCCCTCCATTCTTCATCATGATCTTGGCCAGAGCAAGGGTCTGGGCCAGAGGCCGCTTGGCGGGGCAGACGAAGGAGCAGGTGCCGCAGCTCATGCACAGGTCGCCGTTCAGTTCATACAGCAGCTCCACATTCTTGGCCTCGTAGGCCCGGGCGATCTCCTTGGCGGACAGGCCCAGAGGGCAGGCGTTGGTGCAGCGGCCGCAGTGGATACAGTTGGTGGCCTTGGGCGTCTGGGCCGCCTTCTGGGACAGGGCCAGAATGGCGTTGTTGTTCTTCAGCACGGGCTGGGACAGGTCCGCAACGCAGGTGCCCATCATGGGGCCGCCGTAGAGGATCTTGCCCGGCTCGTCCGTCAGGCCGCCGCAGAAGTCCAGCAGCTCCTGAATGGGGGTGCCGATGATCACTTCCACGTTGCCGGGGTTCTTCACAATGTCGCCGTCAACGGTCAGGCGCTTGGTGACCAGAGGCATACCGGTCTCAAGATACTTGGCGATAAAGGCCACAGAGGTGACGTTCATCACGATGACGCCCACGTCAGAGGGCAGGCCGGGGAAGGGTACTTCCCGGCCGGTACAGGTCTCGATGAGCACCTTTTCCGCGCCCTGCGGGTAGGTGCAGGGCAGCTCCTTGACCTCGATGGGCATATCCTTGGTGACCTCGGACAGCTTCTTGATGTCGTCGGGCTTGTTGGCCTCGATGCCGATGACGCATTTTGGAATGTCCAGATACTTCATAATGGTCTGGATACCCTTGATGATGTAGTCGGTATCCTCCTGCATGCAGCGGTTGTCAGAGGTTATGTAGGGCTCGCACTCGGCGCCGTTGATGACCAGCATGTCGATCTCGTCCAGATTCTTGGGGGACAGCTTGACTGCGGCGGGGAAGCCCGCGCCGCCCAGACCCACAAGGCCGCTGGCCCGGACCGCGTCCTGCAGGGACTTCAGGTCGGTGACCACAGGGGGCTTGATGTCGGGATCCACGGTCTGCTTGCCGTCAGGGATGATGACCACCGCGGTCTGAGGTGCGCCGTTGGGCGCGGTGATGGTGGTGATGCCATCCACGATACCGGACACGCCGGAGTGGATGTCCATGGACACAAAGCCGCCGGCTTTGCCCACCACAGTGCCCACATACACCTGATCGCCTTTTGCTACCGCAGGGGCTGCAGGTGCGCCGATGTGCTGACCCATGGACAGCACGATCTTCGACGGCAGCGGCATGGCCACCGTCTCAAGGTGAGAGGTGTGCTTGTTATGCGGCACCTTCGCACCCAGCGCGGAGCGCTTGAAAAACTTGCTCATTCGGATTTCTACCTCCCTATACTGCTTGGACAGAATTTGTAATACTGTGCGCAGACGGTTCTCTGTCTTTCCCCCTAAAAACAGCCGCAGCTCTGCAGCGGCCGTTCGCCGGGGCGTGTTGGTTTTTCCCAACACTTTCTCTTTTTCCTTATCCATTTTTATATAATACACCCAAACCGACCTCTATGGCAAGCACTTCTCTTGCTTTTTTGTTCGTATTTTTCTGGTATTTTTCCTTTGACCGTTCTCAAATCACACATTGGCGTTTTTACCTGAATAGAGGCGCAAAACATCAAAAGGGCCGCACCCGAAGGTGTGGCCCTTTTGATCCATACCGTATCAGCAGCCGCAGCCGTTACCGCAGCCATTGCCGCAGCCGCTGCCGCCCCAGCTGCTGTTATTGCCGCAGCAGCAGAACAGGATGATGATCAGAATGATGATCCACAGACAGCCGCCGCCGCCAAAACCGTTATTGCAGCACCCCATATGAAGTACCTCCTTGACAAAGAAAGATTGGAGAACGCCTGTGCGTTTCTCAATCCATCTTATGTCTTCGGGTCAGTTGGGTGCATCCTCAGGAAAATAAATTTCAGCGAAGTTGGCCATAATGGCAGCCACCTCCGCCCGGATGGGATAGTCGTTGGGACGCAGTTCGGATATGATTCCCATGGCCACAGCCCAGGACATGGCCTCCTCGCCCCAACCATCGGCACGCAGGATGTCCACGCCCTCAAAGCTGTCCAGAGATGTACGCTCAGTCAAATCCAGGCCAAGATAGGAGATGGCAAAATTATAGAGGAACTGGACCACCTCACGGCGGGTCATGGTCTGCAGTGGCCTGAAGTTCCCGTCGCCGTATCCGGCGCTGATCCCCTGCTCTGCCGCCCAACGCACATAGCTCTCGTACCACTCCCCCTCCTTCACGTCAGGGAAGGTGGCAGCTGCCGAAAAGCGTTCCTCGTCCGGATCTCCCGCCAGATGGAACAGCACCGTCATCATCATGGCACGGTCCAGCCGGATCTCCGGCGCGAAGATGGACCCGTCGCCCGTTCCGGCAAACAGCCCCCGGGCATAGACCTCGTTGACCGCATCATGATACCAGTCTGTAATTTTAATATCAGTAAAGGGCGAAGCAGTTACACCACCGGGCTCTACACTGAACATTCCCTCCACCGCCACACGGGCAGCATCCGACTCTATGGTGAAAACGGCCTCGGTTTCCTCTGCCACGATATAACGGTGTCCCGGAGTAAGCCAGACACCGGAGTCGATCTGCTTCCCCTGCGTCACATCAATAACGATACCTTGGCTGAGCTTCACACTGCCCGCCTCTGCAATAACGCCGCTGCCGGTCTGCAGGGTAATGACGTCCAGCGCAGAAAAGGTCTTTCGGCTATAGGCACCGCTGTAGCCGCCGGACTGGCCTGCACCCACCGTGTGGAGATATTCGTCCGCCAGCCGGTCAAGGGCTTCATTCGCAGTCTGCCACGCAGTATCCAGCACCCCGGAGCCCTGTTGGACACCCTGCTCCACGGCTTCGGGGATAAAGATCTGCTCCAGATAGCTCAGAGAGATCAGGCTGTCCCCTGTTCCCAGTCCGGAGGCCAATGCGCCGCCAACAAGAACCGCAGTACAGGCAAGCAGCGCCGCAATAATTTTGATCTGTTTTTTCATTCTTCCGTTTCCTTATCGTCCGCCGTCTGGCAGATCATGTAGCTCAGGGTCAGAAGACTGTCGGCAAAGTGGACATTTTCCACCACCACATCCTCCGCGTTTTCCAGCTTCAGTTCCACATTGGCAAAGTTCCAGATGCCCCGCACGCCGCCGTCCGCAAGCTGCTGGGCCACCACAGGGGCCACAGACCGGGGCACGGTGATCACGCCGATGTCCACGCGATGCTCGCGCAGGAACTGGTCCAGCTCATCCACGCCGTAGACGGGGATGTTGCCCACCGTTGTCCCGATGACCTCGTCATTGATATCGAAGGCGGCCTCCACATTAAAGCCGTTGTTGCCGAATTTAAAGTTCTGGATCAGCGCATGGCCCAGATTGCCCACGCCCAGCACCACAGCGGTGTGTCCCCGGTCGATGCCCAGGATCTCGCCGATCTCCTCCCGCAGCTTTTCCACATTATAGCCATAGCCCTGCTGGCCAAAGCCGCCAAAGCAGAACAGATCCTGACGGATCTGGGACGCTGTCAGCCCCATGGCCTTTCCCAGCGCACTGGAGGAAATGCGAACCGTCCCCTGCTGTCTGAGTTCGGACAGGTGCCGGTAGTATCTTGGAAGCCGTCTGATCACGGCGATGGAAACTTTGCTGCCCGTTCTTTTCATTCTGCGTTCCTCTCTTTCGGAACTTTTCTCCAGTTTACATCACCGCACACAACTTGTCAATTTTTTTAACAATCTTTTTCATTTCCACATATTTCTGCTCAAAAACACCAAGAAGTCGGCGCGGCAGACCCGCTGTGCCGCGCCGACTTTTACATCATTTTTAAAATTTCCTTCTTCAGACGGGCTATGATCCGTTTCTCAAGCCTGGAGATATATGACTGGGATATCCCCAGTTCGTCCGCCACTTCCTTTTGTGTCCGTTCCTCTTTTCCGTCCAGTCCAAAGCGTTTGGTAATGATGTGCCGCTCCCGCCCGTTCAGCTTGTCAAGGGCCTGAAACAGCAGCTGCCTGTCCACATCCGCTTCAATGGGCCGCATGACCAGATCGCTGTCTGTGCCCAGAACGTCGGACAGGAGCAGTTCATTCCCGTCCCAGTCCGTGTTCAGCGGCTCGTCAATGGACAGCTCGGATTTTTGAGATGCCGTCTTGCGCAGATGCATCAGGATCTCATTTTCTATGCATTTGCTGGAATATGTAGCCAGTTTGATGCTTTTCTCCGGGTTGTAGGTGTCCACCGCCTTGATCAGCCCTATAGTGCCGATGGAGATCAGGTCTTCAATGTTGATACCTGTATTTTCAAAACGCCGGGCAATATAGACCACCAGACGCAGATTGCGCTCAATGAGCTGATTCTTCACCGACATATCCCCTTGGGCAAGGCGGGCGATCAGCGCACTCTCCTCCTCCCGGGTCAGCGGCGCAGGCAGGGTGTCGCTCCCTCCGATATACATGACTTTCCCCGGAACTGCCACTCCAAATTCAGCCAGCAGCCGGCGCAGCCGCAGCCACAGGTTTCTCCTCTTCATGTCCAAGCCTCTTTTCTCCATCAGAATCGGTCCCCCACAAGGGCCCGGTAACCGCCCCCATCAGATACCGCCGTGGGTGACAGTGCCACCAGCATATGTCTGCACTGTCTGCCCCCTATCCTCACCGCGTCCGGACGAATGGCCAGCAGCATACCACACTCTACCCCCACCGAGCGGTAAGGCAGAAGGCGAAACCGGCCCTTCCACCTGCCCGCATTCAGCCGGGCAAAGCCCCGGGCCGGATCAGTCAGATCCTCCAGCATAAGTTCCGGGATCAGACCGGCTACGCTGTCCCACTCCGCCACCAGTACCCCGTGTCCGCTGACCGGGTCTGACAATGTATTTCCTGTATCCACAAGTGCTGTAAAGCTGATCTTCCTGTCGTCTAATTGCAGGCCGACCGGAACGATCTCGCTGTCAGCCGTACTGTGACGGCCTGCACGGCTCATAAACAGTGTCATCAAAACATAGCACCCTGCCCCGGACAGCAGCACCGTCTTGAGATCCATGCCGGAATAGATGATGCCGCCGCCCAGGCTCATCCCCCATCCACCCAGCAGCGCAATGGCCAGCACGCCGCCGCCGAAGGCGCAGGACAACAGGAAGAAGATCACCGTCTGGCGCAAAAGCCGCCGGGTGGCCCCCAAACCCACCACCACCATCAGTACCGCGCACCCGGCCTTGCAGAGGGGATGGGACAGAAACTCCATGCCGGGCAGACATACCGCCGCAGCATAGGCGCCGCCCAGCACGCTGCCCAGCGCCATCCGCCCCCGGTGCAGCACCTCCCCGGCCAGCCGGGCCGAGGCCAAAAGCAGCAGATAGTCCATCAGTGCATTGAGCGCAAAAAGGGTATCCAGATATACGACTGTCACCGCCCTGCCTCCCGTCCAAATTCTCATGTACAGGCCGATTATAACGGCAGGCCCGGACAAAAAAGGTCACTTCCCGTCCCCGGCAAAAAAACTTCGCACCACGCCAATGCGCAGTGCGAAGTTTTTTTGCTTTACAATAATTTAAATTCCTCTGTTCAGGGTCTTGCGAAGCCGGATCTTCCCCTCAAGTGCCTGGTCGATCAGGTCAAGGAACTTTTTCCTGTCCTCGGGAAGAGAGCCCTTCAGCGGCAGATAGTTTGAGGCGTGATTGCTGGTGAAGTGCAGCGGATCCACGTCCAGATGTTCAATGAGCACACGGCACTCCTCCAGGATCTGGTCCGGAGTACATACCTTGAACCGGCCCGCCAGAACATCCTCTCCCAGCGCAGTGCCCTTGGCCGGGGCGAAGGTCATGGCGGACAGATGCCGGGGCTTCATCTCGTTGATGATCCGGGCGCTGGACACAACGTGCTCCTCCCAGTCCCCATCCTGTCCGGTCAGGCCAAGGATCAGGATGGCCCACAGGTCGATGCCCGCCTCCACCAGATTCTGCCCCGCCTGCAGCATCTGCCGGGCCGTGCAGCCTTTGTTGATGGCGGTAAGCACCGCGTCGCTGCCGCTCTCCACGCCCAGATAGGCCCGGGTCAGGCCGGCGGCGTGCAGTTCCTTTAGTTCGGACACGGATTTGGCCAGCGTGCTCTTGGGCCCGGCATAGGTGGTCACCTTCTGCAGGTTGGGGAAATTGGCGTACAGTTTTTCAAGGATCTTCAGCAGCTGCTCCGTCTTCATCACGATGGCATCGCCGTCCATCAGGAACACCCGCTCCACCCCCGGACCGTAGTAGTCCCGGGCCATATCGATGTCCTCCAGGATCTCCTCCAGAGGGCGGATACGGAAGGTTTTCTCCTTGTACATGGCGCAGAAGGTGCACTTATTGTGGGAGCAGCCGATGGTGCACTGGAGCAGATAGCTGCGCCACTCGCCCGGCGGGCGGTAGATCAGATCACTATCGTATCGCATAAGGTCATCCTTTCAAGATCTCTTCACAGGCCGCGCACATGGCCTCCATGTCCGCGTCGGTGCCAATGGACACGCGCAGATATTCGCTGATGCGGGGGCGGTCAAAGCGGCGCACCAGAACGCCCCGGTCACGCAGCCCCTGCTGCAGCAGCTTTCCGGACACTTGGGGGTGGGTAATGAAAATGAAGTTGGCGTTTGACGGATGGACGGTAAAGCCCATGTCCCGCAGGCGGGCGGCAGTGCGCTCCCGGGTCTTTATGACCATATTCCGGGTCAGTTCGAAGTATTCCCGGTCCCGGATGGCCGCCTCACCCGCCGCCAGCGCCAGCCGGTCCAGCGGATAGGAATTGAAGGAGTTCTTCACGCAGTTGACCCCGGCGATCAGGTCGGCATTGCCCAGAGCATAGCCCACGCGCATGCCGGCAAGTGACCGGGACTTGGACATGGTACACACCACCACCAGGTTGGAGTACTCCGAAATTAGCTCCACGGCCGACTGTGCGCCGAAATCCGCATAGGCCTCGTCCACCAGCACCACCACGTCGGGGTTCGCGTTCAGGATCCGGCGGATGTCGGACAGGGGCAGGGTGCGGCCCGTGGGCGCGTTGGGGTTGCAGATCACCACGCCGCCGTTCCCGCCAAGGAACCTGTCCACCGGCAGGGTGAAATCATCGTTGAGGGGGATCTCCTCGTGATCCAGTCCGAACAGCTGGGTGTAAACGGGGTAAAAGCTGTAGGTGATGTCGGGAAACAGCACCTTCTTCCCCGGGGTAAAAAAGGCATAGAAGCACAGCCCCAGCACCTCGTCCGAGCCGTTGCCGCAGAACACCTGCTCCGGCTGCAGTCCGTGATACTCCGCAATGGCCCGCCGCAGGCTGACCGCCTCCGGATCGGGGTAAAGGCGCAGTCCCTCCCCCGCCGCGTCGCGGATGGCCTGCAGCACCTTCTCCGAGGGCGGATAGGGATTCTCGTTGGTATTCAGCTTGATAAACACGCGGTCCTTGGGCTGCTCCCCCGGGGTATAGGGAACCAGCGTCCGGATGCGCTCACTCCAGAATCTTTTCATTGTTCAGACACCTCCGCGGCGGGCAGCCACTTTTTAATGCTCTTTTCCGCCTTGCTTCTTGGGATCATCAGCTCATGGCCGCAGCCGCTGCAGCGCAGCTTGAAATCCATGCCCACCCGCAGCACCAGCCACTGTCTGCTGCCGCAGGGGTGCGCCTTCTTCAGTTCCAGAACGTCGCCCACATGGATATCCATCGCGTTTCCTCCCAAAATAATATTTTACTGTATTATAAATTCCCGCTGTGGTTCTGTCAATCGGCGATGTGTTCCATTCAGTCACACTGTCTGCTGTGTCTTTTTTCTCCAAACAGCTTGCAGATAAACATGCAAAGCGGTATAATATTTAGTTGTTTCCGCTTTTGATTGGAAAGGAGCCGCCCATGAAAAAACTCTTTTACCGCCTGACTGCGCTGATCCTGACCGCGTGCCTGCTGCTCATCCCCGCAAGCGCGCTGAGCGTGGAGCAGGCCAGACAGCTGCTTGACCAGTATCATATTGAAGACCTGCCCGAACAGGCTATGCAGGCCCAGACTATGGAGGAACTGATCGCCGCGCTCAACGACCCGTACACGACCTATCTTTCTCAGGAGGAATACGAGAAATTTGTCGGCGGCATCAACGATACCCAGCAGGTGGGCATCGGCGTATCGGTCGAGATCCACGAAAAGGGTGTGCTGATCGCCTCGGTTCTGGACAACTCTCCCGCTCTGGAGGGCGGTCTTGTTGCCGGCGACGTGATCACGGCAGTAAACGGCACCACCATCACCACCGTGGACGAAGCCACCGCCCTCATCGCCGGCCCGGAAGGCAGTACCGTGCGCATCACCGTGCTCAGAGCCGATGGGAGCACCGTGGATTTCGATCTGGTGCGCCGCAAGTTCACCGTCCCCTCCACGGTACAGTATCAGCTCTCTGCCGACGGAAACGCCGGTATCATCGTGTGCAACAGCTTTGGTGATGCTACGGCCTCTCATTTCAACAAGGCCCTGAAAGAATACGCGGGCAAGGTCAATACATGGATCGTGGATCTGACCTCCAACCCCGGCGGCACCAGCAGTTCCGCCCAGCAGACCATTGGCTCTTTTCTGGGTCTGGTCATCTCTTTCTACTTCCTTGATGGCTCCGGAAAGTATTCCATGCAGATCTCCTCTGCCAGCTCTTCCGTCCGCCCCGAGGAACCTGTCATCATTCTGACCAGTCCCTACACCGCCAGTGCCTCCGAGCTGTTCGCCGGCGCCATGCGGGATAACGCCGGCGGTATCGCCATCGGTCAGCGGACACTGGGCAAGGGCGTGGCCCAGATCATTCTGGACAAGACCACGCATCCCGACCTGTTCGACGGTGACGGTCTGAAGCTGACCCATTACCGGTTCTACTCCCCCACCGGCGCTTCCAACGACCAAATCGGCATCTTCCCCACGCTGCTGATCTCTCCGAAAAACGCTTACGCAGTCTCTTTGCTCCTGAGCGCCGACAAGCCGGCCCATCCCTCCGGACACCTGAAGCTGACCCTGTGCGGCCATGATTTCTATATCAATATTGCTTCCGCCACCGGTTCAGAATACCGTCCCGCTTTTGTAGAACTTCTGGAAGCTCTTCCCCCTTCCGCCCAGCTGTTTCAGCACATGGGCGACGGGCTGTGGACCAAAACCACTCCTGAGCGGGCGGCCCTGTCCATGGGCCTGAGCGAGTTCTCCCCCCGAACCTTCACCGACCTTGAGGGCTACGCCGAGAAGGATCTAATCAACACGCTGGCCGCATTCGGGCTGGTGGGCGGCTACGGCGACGGCACCTTCCATCCCGATGACTCCATCTCCCGGGCGGAGTTCTGCGCCATGCTGGGCAATCTGCTGGACCTGTATACTCCCGGCGTGACCCAAAGCAGCTTTGACGATGTGTCCCCCGAGGCCTGGTACTCCGGTGTGGTCCACGCCATGCACCAGCTGGGCTATCTGGGCGGGTATGGCGACGGCACCTTCCGTCCGGAGCAGACCATTACACAGGAAGAGATGGTCTCCATTCTGGCCAAGATCGCGCCCAAGCTGAACATGCACATATACGATTTTTCCCGGCACTCTCCGGGCAGCACTGAGCTGGAGCCCTTCTCCTACTACAGCCAGTGGGCGCAAAGAAGCGCCTGGATCCTGTCCGCGTGCAACGTTGACCTGACCTTGATCGCGCCCCAATACCCCGCCAACCGGGCTCAGGCAGCCAGTATGATGTACCAGCTGCTGTCCAACTGCGGCCTGTTCTGGCAGTAATACAAGAAAGGATCGAATCACATGACTAAAATCGATATCATCTCCGGCTTTCTGGGTGCCGGCAAGACTACGCTGATCAAAAAGCTGCTGCAGGAGGCCTTTCAGGGTGAAAAGGTCGTGCTCATCGAAAACGAGTTTGGTGAGATTGGCATTGACGGCGGCTTTCTGAAGGACGCCGGCGTGCAGATCACCGAGATGAACTCAGGCTGCATCTGCTGCTCTCTGGTGGGCGACTTCGGCACAGCCCTGAAGGAGGTTCTGGACACCTATTCCCCCGACCGGGTGATCATCGAGCCCTCCGGCGTGGGCAAGCTGTCCGACGTGATCGCCGCTGTGGAGCGGGTCCGGGACGCAGGGGTCCCCCTCGCGCTGAACAGCTTTGTTACCGTGGTGGACGCCCTGAAGTGCAGGATCTACATGAAGAACTTCGGCGAGTTTTTCAACAATCAGGTGGAGCACGCCAGCGCCATCCTCCTGTCCCGCAGCCAGAGCGCCGATGAAACCAAACTGCACACTGCGGTGAATCTGCTGCGTCAGCACAATCCCAAGGCCGCCATCCTCACCACCCCCTGGGATCAGCTGTCCGGCGCCCAGATCATCGCCGCCATGGAGGGCGGCCACGATCTGGCGGGAGAGCTGATGGAGGAGATCGCCCACCATCATCACCACGAGCATGACGAGCACTGCACCTGCGGCTGTCATGACCACGAACACCATCATCACGAGCACGAGCATCATCACGAACACGATGAGCACTGCTCCTGCGGCTGCCACGACCACGAGCACGAGCATCACCACGAGCACGAGCATCACCACGAGCACCATGAACACCACGACCACAGCGGCTGCGACGCCTGTCTGGTTCACCAGCACCACCACGCCGACGAGGTGTTCACCTCCTGGGGACGCGAGACGCCCCGCAAGTACAGCCGCGAGGATCTGCAGGACATCCTGTCCGTGCTGGCCATGACTGAGGAGCAGGGCACCGTCCTGCGTGCCAAGGGCATGGTTCCCTGCGAGGACGGCGGCAGCTGGCTTCACTTCGACCTGGTCCCGGGCGAGTTTGAGATCCGTGAGGGCGGCGCCGAGTACACCGGCCGTCTGTGCGTCATTGGTGCCGGTCTTGACGAGAGCAAGCTGGAAAAGCTCTTCCTGCTGGCGTAAGGAGGCTTTTGTATGAGTCAGGCAGCCATTCCCATTTACCTCATCAATGGTTTTCTGGACAGCGGAAAGACCACCCTGCTGCGGGACACCATGAATATGGACTATTTCAATGACGGGCAGCGCACTGTCCTGATCCGCTGCGAGGACGGCGAGTGCGAGTATGACGACGCCTTTCTGGACGCCCACAATACAAAGCTGGTCGACGTGGAGGACGAGGAGCAGCTGAATGCGGAATTTTTCAGCAAGCTCAAAGGCCTCTACAAGCCCGAGCGCATACTCATGGAGTACAACGGCATGTGGCCCATGGAGCGCATCATCACCGCCCGCCTGCCCCGGGACTGGGGCATCTTCCAGATCATCACCGTCATCGACGGCAGCACCTTTGAGCTGTATCAGAGCAACATGCAATCCCTGATCGTGGACATGGTATCCGAGGCGGATATGATCCTGTTCAACCGCTGCACCGCAGATCAGCCCCTGGCGGGCTACAAGCGTTCCGTGCGAGCAGTCAACCGCATGGCCGAGATCGTGTTTGAGGATGCCAAAGGCGTGGAGCTGGAGGTGGAGGATATCCTGCCCTACAGTCTGGACTCCGACACCATCACCCTGGACGATCCCGACTACGGCATCTGGTATCTGGACATTCAGGAGCACCCCGAGCGCTATATCGACAAGCTCATCACCTTCAAGGCTCAGGCCATGACCAACCCCAAGCTGCCCAAGGGCACCTTTGTACCGGGCCGCAATGCCATGACCTGCTGCGCCGACGACATCCGTTTCTTCGGCTTTTTGTGCAAGTACCCTGCGGTAAAGAATCTGCTCAACGGCCAGTGGGTACATATCACCGCCCGCATCCGCTGGGAGCATTCTCCCGTCTACGAGGATAAAGGTGTTGTCCTTTACGCCGTTTCCGTTGAGGACGGCCTGCGTCCGGAAGACCCTCTGGTCTATTTCCGCTGATTCCATAACAAAGCATGCCCCCGAACGTGACCGTTCGGGGGCATTTTTTATGACAGCTGGAACTGTCCGGTATACAGCTTGTGGTATCGGCCCTGCTTTTCCAGCAGCTGGTCGTGGTCGCCCTTTTCCTCAATGCGTCCGTTTTCAATGACAACGATACAGTTGGCATTTCGCACCGTGGACAGGCGGTGGGCAATGACGAATACCGTCCGCCCCTCCATCAGGGCGTCCATGCCCTTTGCGATCAGGGACTCTGTGCGGGTGTCGATGGAGGAGGTGGCCTCATCCAGGATCATCACCGGCGGGTCTGCCACCGCCGCCCGGGCGATGGCCAGCAGCTGGCGCTGGCCCTGAGACAGGTTTGCACCGTCTCCGGTGACCATGGTGTCGTACCCCTGCGGCAGGCGGCGGATAAATGAGTGGGCGTTGGCACTCTTTGCCGCGGCGACACACTCCTCGTCCGTGGCATCCAGCCGTCCGTAGCGGATGTTGTCCATAATAGTACCGGTGAACAGGTGGGTGTCCTGCAGCACCGCGCCCAGGGAGCGGCGCAGGTCGTCCTTGCAAATGCTGCGCACATTGATGCCGTCATAGGTGATCTGACCGCCCTCGATCTCGTAAAAGCGGTTAATGAGGTTGGTAATCGTGGTCTTGCCCGCACCGGTGGAGCCCACAAAGGCGATTTTCTGACCGGGGTTGGCATACACCGTCACGTTATGCAAAATCCGCTTTCCGGGCACGTAGGAGAAGTCCACATGGGAAAAGCGCACAGCGCCTTTGAGTTCGGTCAGGTAATAGTCCTCCCCCGGCACATTACGCACACAGCCGCGGATGCGGTGCAAACCCATCTCTCCGTCCGGGCCGGGGTACTTCCACGCCCAGCCGTGTCCGCTCAGCTGCGCAAGATCGGCGATTCGGGTCAGACTTCCGTCCGATTCCACCTTGGCCCAGATCCCCTGTTCGGAATCTTGATGCGGGGGCAGCAGCCGCAGCCCGTCAGCCGTCTGCTCGGCCTGCCCCAGCTCAAAGATGGTATCCCCCTCCACAAGCACAGGGACCAGTGCCACGGCCGCTGCTCTGGGCACTTTCCATGCCCATACGCCGGTGCGTCCGCTGCCCTCGTAAATAGACAGGGTGCCGTTGGCGTCCTTCTGTGCGCGGGTCAGGGTGACCTTACCCATATCCTCCTCCGGCTGGGTATCCATCACATCGAAAATGCGCTCAGCGCCCGCCAGAGCAGACAGCACCGTGGCCATCTGCTGTGAGATCTGGTTCAGGGGCTGGCCCACCTGTCTGGAATAGTTCAGATATACCACCAGCCCGCCCAGATCAAAGCCCTGCAGTACGGCAAGCAGGCCGCCGAAGGCGGCGGTCAGGGCATAGCTGACGTTCATCAGGTTGCCCGACACAGGCATGATCATAATGGAGTAGAAGTGCGCCTTGCGGGCGGCGTCCCGGTAGTCGTGGTTCAGGGCTTCAAACTGCTCACGGGCCTTCTCCTCGTGGGTAAAGGCCTTGACTACCTTCAACCCTTCCATGATCTCCTGAATATTGCCGTTCATGGCGCCCAGCGTCTTTTGCTGCTGCTGATAGTAGCGGCGGCTGCGCCCGCCCAGTACCTTGAACAGATTCATCATCACCACCAGAAGGACTCCGGTGACCAGAAACAGCTTCCAGTTGATGACCAGCATCAGCGCCACCAGCCCTACGAACATCAGACAGCTGGACAGCAGAGACACAAGACTCTGCTCCAGCGCCATCTGCACGTTGTCCGCGTCGTTGGTAAACCGGCTCATCAGCTCGCCGTGGGGGTGCTTGTCAAAATAGGACAGGGGCAGCTCCTGCAGCTTGTCAAACAGGTCCTGCCGCAGCTGCCGCACGCCCCGCTGGGCAATGCGCACCATGGTGGCCGACTGGGCGTAGGTGGCTGCACAGCCCAGCAGGTAGATGGCCACAAGCCCCAAAATGGACAGGGCCAGTCCGCTAAAATCCGTACAGCCGGACCAGATAAATCGGTTGATGATGTCCCGCATCATATAGGTGCCGCCCAGATTGGCAAACACCGACATAGCAAGACACAGCACCACCAGCACCAGCGCCAGCCTGTTCTTTGCCATATAGCCCGCAAGGCGGGTGATGGTCCGGCCCATGTTTTTCGGCTTTTGGAATCCGCCGCCTTTTCCTCCCGGTCCGCCGGGACCGGGTCCGCGATTGGGTCCTGCCATTATTCACCCACCCCTTCCTGCTGAGACTGATAGATCTCCTGATAGATGGCATTGCTCGCCATAAGTTCCTCATGGGTGCCCCGCCCGGCGATGTGGTCGTCATCCAGAACAAGGATCTCATCGGCATAGCGCACGGAAGAGATGCGCTGAGCAATGATGATAACGGTGGTGTCCTTCAGGTTTTTGGCAAAGGATTCCCGGATGGCCGCCTCGGTGGCGGAGTCCACCGCGGAGGTGGAGTCGTCCAGAATGAGGATGGCGGGCTTTCTCAGCATGGCCCGGGCAATGCACAGCCGCTGCTTCTGTCCGCCGGACACGTTTGTGCCCCCCTGGGTGAGCACCGTGTCGAAGCCCTCGGGGAACGACATGATAAAATCGTAGGCCTGAGCATCCTTTGCCGCCCGGATCATCTCCTCCTCGGTGGCGTCATCGCGGCCCCACATCAGATTTTCCCGGATGGTGCCGGTAAACAGCACGTTGGTCTGCAGCACCATGCCGATGCGGGAGCGAAGCTCCTCCAGCGGGTAGTCCCGCACATCCAGATCGTCCACCAGTACTGCTCCGCCGGTCACGTCGTAAAATCTGGGGATCAGGTTGACCAGCGAGGATTTGCCTGTTCCCGTGCCGCCCACAATGGCCACGAAGCGGCCGGGCTCAACAGTAAAGCTGATATCATGCAGCACGTCGTCCCCTGTACCCCCTGCAACATAGCGGAAACAGACGTTTCTAAACTCCACTTTGCCCCGGGGTGCGGGAAGCTCCTGCTCCCGGGCATCGTCTTTGTCACACACGGCGGGCTGGGTCTGCAGCACCTCCCTGATACGCTTGGAGCAGGCCTGGGCGCGGGTCAGGTTCAGCAGCGTCATAGCCACCATCATCACGCTCATCAGTACCTGAAACACATAGTTGAGCACCGCCTGCAAATCACCCAGCAGGAATGTACCGCCCATGACCATGCGTCCGCCCGCATAGAGCACACCCACACTGGCGGCATTCATGGCGATGGTCATAATGGGCATGATGGTGATGACCCGCAGGCCCACCTTCAGACCGGCATGCATCAGCTCTTCGTTGGCCGTTCCAAACTTCTCCCGCTCGTGATCCTCACGCACAAAGGCCTTGACCACGCGGATGCCAACCAGATTCTCCTGCAGGGCATTGTTCACCCCATCGATTTTGCGCTGCATCACACCGAACAGGCGGCTGCAGATCTTCATAACGAGGCCGATGCCCAGCGCCATAACGGGGATAATGACCAGCAGGATGCAGGCCAGCTTTGCATTGATGGAAAAACTGATGCAAAGGGCAAACAGCAGCATGGCCGGCGCCCGGAACAGCATCCGAAGTCCCATGTTCAGCATCATGGTCATGGCGTTGACGTCATTGGTCATGCGGGTGATCAGGGACGCGGAGGAAAACCGGTCGATGTCCGCAAAGGAAAACTCCTGCACCTTGTCAAACAGCGCCTGACGCAGATTGGCACCGAAGCCCTGACTTGCAAAGGTGGCATACTTTGCCGACAGCACACCGCAGGCCATGGAGGCCAGCGAGATGAGTACCATCAGCGCACCCAGCTTGAAAATATACGCCGTGTCTCCGGTGGGAATAGCTACATCCACGATCTCAGACATGATCAGCGGCAGCAGCAGTTCAAGACAGACCTCCAGCAGGATAAAGATGGGGGATTTCACCGCGTCTTTTTTCAGGCCGTTCAGATGGGTCATAAACAGGGAAAGCAATATTTGTCTACCTCCTTGGGCTCAGCACCTGCAATATCAGCTGCGTACAATACAATTGACTAACATTTCAATTATATGACCCACGCCCAGAAAATCAAGCTGCTTGGAGGTTCGTTCAAAAATTGTTTACAGATAAAACGGGCGCCCTCAGGACAGGGCGCCCGAAAAGTATTCCGCTTTTGGATAGGAACACAGGTCCGATCCCTTGTCCGCCTCTCTCTTGGCCCAGCCGAGGATCTGCCGCAGTTCTTCCGTCTGCTGTGCAGTCAGGTTGACCTGCTTTTCTCCGTAACGGACATAGCCCTGAGACAGGCTGATGCCGTAATCCCCGCCGAACTCCGTGGTAACCCGGTATTCGGGCAGACAGCGGCAGCTCGGCTGGCTGTAGTCCAGCCAGCGCAGAAAATCAGTCAGCGCAACCGACTTGTCCGCCCAGAAACTCAGCGACCACTCCTCCCGCCCGCTGTAAGGGAAAACCACTTTCGTCACCGTATTCCCGCAGTATCCCACGGGCTCATGGGGCATGATGTTGTTCGTCCCGGCCATATGGCTGTGATCCGTCTGCGGCGGCTGCTCCGACTCAGATACCCCTGCTTCCGGCCCGGCACATCCACTCAGAAGCAGGAAAACCAGCATCAGAACGATCACCTTTTTCATCTCAACACAACCTCTCATTGGTCTTTACCCTTAAAGACGCAAAAAAAGGCCGGCAGTCAAATATTTTTTCGCAAAATATTTAGAACATTCGTTTGACTTTCCCGGAAACATATGGTATACTTTAATCGAACTATTGTTTGCCAGATCTGAGAAAGGGGCTTTTTAATGAAAAATCTCACCGCAAAGCAACAGCAGATCTATGACTATATCCGCTCCTTCACCGCCGAACACGGCTATCCCCCTTCAGTGCGTGAGATCGGCGAGGCTGTGGGGCTCAGCTCCCCCTCCACCGTCCACTTCCACCTGAAGGGACTGGAGCAGGCCGGCGTCATCACCAAGGCCGCGGGCAAGACCCGTGCCATCTCCATGCCCGCAAGCTCGGTGGCCGAGGAGACTGCCCCCGTTGCCAATCAAGTGCCCGTTCTGGGCAACGTAGCGGCCGGCTCCCCCATTCTGGCGCAGGAGTGCGTGGAGGATTATCTGACCTTCGACACGGACGGTCTGGAGGGCGAACACTTTGCCCTGCGGGTGCGGGGCGAGTCCATGCTGGGCGCCGGTATTCTGCCCGACGATCTGGTGGTCGTCCACCGCCAGCAGGATGCCCGCAGCGGCGAGATCGTCGTGGCCCTTTTCGAGGACGAAGCCACCGTCAAAACCCTCAGCCGCAAGGACGGCCACACATGGCTGCTGCCGGAGAACCCGGATTACCAGCCCATCGACGGCACGTATGCCCAGATCATCGGCAAGGTCGTGGCCGTGGTGCGCCGGTATTGATGGATTTTCTGACCTTCTCCTCCCCTGTTGGCGATTTGGCTCTTGCTTCGGAGGATGGGATCACCCTGTCCCGCCTGTATCTGCCCTCAGATCCCCTGCCCCGCATCATGCCCCACGAGACGCCTCTGCTGGCCGAAGGACGGCGGCAGATTCTGGAATACCTTTCCGGCTCGCGCAGGCAGTTCGACCTGCCTCTGGCCCCTAAAGGCACGGCCTTTCAGCGGCGGGTCTGGAGCGCTCTGACCGCCATCCCTTTCGGCCAGACCCGTTCCTACAAGGACATCGCCATGGCGGTGGGCTGTCCCGGCGGCTTTCGCGCCGTGGGCATGGCAAACCACGCCAATCCCATCCCCATCATCATCCCCTGCCATCGGGTGATCGCCGCCGACGGGAGTTTGGGCGGCTATGGAGGCGGCATTGCACTGAAAAAAGCTCTTCTGGCGCTGGAGGGACAGTATTTCTGACTAAAATAAAAATCTCCGTTCGCAATGCGAACGGAGATTTTTTATGCACTTCTTACTTGCCACAGAAATCCTTGGCGACCTCTACGATATGGTCGGCGCACAGACCGAACTGCTTGAGCAGGGCGGCGGCGGGACCGGAGTGGCCGAACTCGTCGTTGACGCCGATGCGGCGCACGGGAGTGGGGCACTTCTCGGCCAGGCAGCCGCACACGGCCTCGCCCAGACCACCGATAACGTTGTGCTCCTCGCAGGTGATGATCTTGCCGCACTCCTTGGCGGCCTTGAGCACCAGCTCCTCGTCCAGAGGCTTGATGGTGTGCATGTTGATGATGCGGGCGGAGATGCCGGCCTCGGCCAGAGCCTTGCCGGCCTCGATGGCCTCGGCCACCATCAGGCCGTTGGCGATGATAGCCACATCGCTGCCGTCCTGAATGACTTCGCCCTTGCCCATCTCGAACTTGTAGCTGTCGTCATGGAACACGGGAACGGCGGCGCGGCCAAAGCGGATGTAGACAGGGCCCACATACTCGTAGGCGGCCTTGACCATGGCCTTGGCCTCCACGTCGTCAGCGGGAGACATGACTACCATGCCGGGGATGGAGCGCATGACGGCAAAGTCCTCGCAGCACTGGTGGGAAGCGCCGTCCTCACCAACGGAGATGCCGCCGTGGGTGGCGCCGATCTTCACGTTCAGGTGGGGGTAGCCGATGGAGTTGCGGATCTGCTCAAAAGCACGTCCGGCAGCAAACATGGCGAAGCTGGAAGCAAAAGGCACCAGACCCATGGTGGACGCACCGGCGGCCACAGCGATCATGTTGCCCTCGGCAATGCCGCAGTTGAAGTGGCGGCCGGGATAGGCCTTCTTGAAGATGCCGGTCTTGGTGGCGCCGGCCAGGTCGGCGTCAAACACGATCAGGTTGTCATGCTCGGCGGCCAGCTCGGTCAGAGCGTTGCCGTAGCTGTCGCGGGTCGCGATCTTCTTCACATCTGCCATTTTACATCGCCTCCACTTCTGCCAGCTGGGCCTTCAGTTCGGCCATAGCCTGAGCGTATTCCTCGTCGTTGGGAGCCTTGCCGTGCCAGCCGGCGTTGTTCTCCATAAAGCTGACGCCCTTACCCTTGACGGTCTTCATGATGATGGCAAAGGGCTTGCCCTTGGTGGCACGGGCCTGAGCGAAGGCAGCCTCCAGCTGCTCAAAGTCATGACCATCCACCACGGTCACCTCAAAGCCAAAGGCCTTGAGCTTCTCGTCGATGGGATAGGGACTCATAACGTCAGCAACAGCGCCGTCGATCTGCAGGCCGTTGTTGTCGATGATGGCGCAGAAGTTGTCCAGCTTGTAGTGGGCGGCGAACATGCAGGCCTCCCACACCTGGCCCTCCTGGAGCTCACCGTCGCCCAGCAGGGTGTAGACGCGGTTGGTCTTGCCCTGATACTTGGCAGCCAGAGCCATGCCGGCGGCGGCAGAGATACCCTGACCCAGAGAACCGGTGGACATATCCACGCCGGGAGTCTCGTTCATGTTGGGGTGGCCCTGCAGGTAGCTGCCGATGTGGCGCAGGGTGGGCAGGTCTTCCACGGGGAAGAAGCCCTTGTGAGCCAGAGCGGCATACAGGCCGGGGGCGGTGTGGCCCTTGGACAGGACAAAGCGGTCACGCTCGTCCCACTTGGGGTTCTTGGGATCGACGTTCATCTCCTTGAAATACAGGTAAGTGAACGCCTCGGCGGCGGACAGGCTGCCGCCGGGATGGCCGGCCTTTGCGCCGTAAGTACCCTCGATGATACCCATGCGCACTTTGCAGGCGGTGGCCATCAGCTGCTTTTTCTCGCTGATCGTCATGCAATCTGCTCCCTTCGATATCTAAAGTGTAATAATCGACTGTGTCGTGCGGTGCTGGACCGCAGTTTCCGATATCTGTCTTATTATAAAACATTTGCATGTAAAGTGCAAGAGCGCCAGGGAAAAGTTGGGCAAAAAAAGAATTCCTTATATCCTTACCTCCATATTTTATATGTGTGTTAATATTGCTTTTGCCGAACCACCATGGTAAAATGAGGCAGACTCAAAGGAGGAGATATTTATGAGTCGTGAAATTCAGGTCGGTTTCGGAAGAACCGACATTATGCCTGTTGGTAATGTTGAGCTCGGCGGTATGGGCAACGGCCCCCACCGCATTTCCAACAACATTCGCGATACCCTCTACGCCACCTGCCTGGCCATCACCGACTGTCAGGGCGAGACCCTGCTGCTGATCACCATGGACCTTCTGCACGCCATGGAAGGCATGGTGGCCGACATGCGTGAGATCATCACCAGGGAAACCGGCATCCCCGGCGAGCACATCATGATCGCCTGCACCCACACCCACGCCGGTCCCGATATCTTCAACCCCGGTCCCCAGACTGTAAATGACTACATCGCTCACTGCGTGGCCAAGGTCCCTCAGGCCGCATATGCCGCTTTGGAAGACCGCAAGCCCGCCCGCATCTTCACCGCTATGAAGGAACTGGAGCGGATGAACTTCGTGCGTCACTACTGGCGCGAGGACGGCACCTGCGGTGCCCCCACCCAGGCCAACCCCGCCGTGGGCCACACCACCGAGGCGGACCACCGCATGCGCCTGCTGCAGATCAAGCGCGAGGGCGGCAAGGACATTCTGGTCATGAACTGGCAGGCCCACCCCTGCTTCACCGGCACACTCACCGGAAAGGACATCTCCGCCGACTACATCGCCTCCGTCCGCGGCTATCTGGAGGTGGTTGGAAACTGCCACTTCGCCTTCTTCCAGGGCGCCGGCGGCAACCTGACCACCCGCAGCAAAATTGCCGGCGAAGCCGCCGCCTCCGACATGGAGGATTACGGCAGACGTCTGGGCAACGAAGCCCTGTCCCTGCTGGAGAACATGCGCGAGGTGGAGACCGCTCCCCTGCAGTTTGTCCGCCGCCAGTACGCCTGCCCCGTGGACCACAGCACCGACTGCAAGGCCGACGAGGCCCGGGAGCTTTGGAATCACTGGCTGTCCGGCGTCGACATAAACGAGTCCCGCCGCCTGGCCAAGGAAAAAGGCTACAATTCCCCTTATCAGGCCCGCGCCGTTCTGGAACGTCTGGCCAAGCCCCCCGTGCAGCCTCTGGAGCTGAACGCCGTGCGTATGGGCGAGCTGGCCTTTGCCACCGCTCCCTGCGAGATGTTCGACACCTGCGGCGCCTATGTCAAAGACAACTCTCCCTTCCCCGCCACCATGATGCTGGCCTACTGCAACGGTGCCTACGGCTACTTCCCCACCAAAAGGGCCTTTGAGTACGGCTGCTACGAGGTGGATACCCGCAAATACGCAGAGGGCTCTGCCGAGCAGATGGCAGAAAACCTTGTGGAAATGCTGGGCGAAATGAAGGGCTGATCCCACAGCATAACAGAATATCCATAAAAATCGACCGCGCAGTGGTTTCCCACTGCGCGGTCTGTTTTGTTTTGATCAGCGGAGGTTTCGCAGCTCGGGGCTGGTGATGGCGGTGATATCCAACAGGTCCAGCGCGGGCTGGTCGGTGTTCTCGATGTACTCTGCAATGTCGGCAAAGGTCTGCATGAAGATGGAGTGGTTGCGCATGGTGGCGCCCTCCAATGCAAACTTCTCCTTCACCTGCTCGCACATGGCCATCAGCTCCAGACGGGCAGCCTGACGGGCACGGGCGATGGGGGCGATCTTCTTCTGGTCGCCGCCATGGGTCAGGTCATAGATCTGCAGGAAGGCGATCCAATCCTCTACCAGCACCTGATAGTTGCAGCACTCGTAGGCCATTCGCAGGGCCATCTCCCGATCGCAGCCGGCGGTATTGGCGGCCTCCTCGAAGATGGCCTGTGCTTCTTTGGCCATGGAAGAAGCGGTGTAGAACAGACGCTCGTGATCCCAGCGCTTGGGAAGGACCAGTCTGGTCATGGGAGATCCGGGGAAATGGCGGGGATAGGGTTCCTTCACGTTGAAATAGCAGCTGCTGTAGTAGGAGATTCCCTGCAGCGTCCTTCTGTGGGACAGCACACCCTGAGAGGGCTTCTCGGGGTCACTGTAAGGGGCACGGCTCTCGGTGATCCAATCCACCAGACGGAAGGCGCGCAGGACCTTGTCCTGCAGGGGGGCAAAGTGGCGGGCCACATAGCGCTCGGTCACGTCGTTCACGCTGCCGGTACCCTCAAAGTTCCAGCCGTAGTCGGCAAAACAGTCATGGACGCGGTCATAGCTCCGGTCCCACAGAGCATATAACTGCATACCTTCGCCGCACTTGGAATTGTGATTCATCTCGGCCATGATCTGGACGTTGCGCAGGGGGTTGGTCAGCAGACTCCAGATATAGTAGCCGTTCCAGGGGTTGATAACGGAACGCAGACCAACATCGTCGGGATGGCACGCAAAGTCCACCAGTTCTTTCACATCCTCATACCACCACCAGCCGAAGACCAGCACATCCTCCAGTCCCTCCTCCTTGATGCGGGAGCGGAACAGCTCGGAAATGTTGCCCAGCTTGGACTGCTTGCCGGACACCATATCGTGGGCCATGAAAATGGACTTCATGCCTTTTTCCTTCAGGTACTTGATCAGTTTGATGGCGTGTTCGGTAAAAATCTCGGCCCGCTCCTTGCCCCTGCACTCGGGGCACTGACACCAGGCGCGCTTCAGCGTGTAGGGATCGTTGACATCCACGCCGTACTGGTCCCACACCTCGTCCAGATGGATGCTGAAAGCGGTGATACCGTTGGGGGTCAGATACTCGTCAATGATCTGGTCATAGGCGGAGAACAGCAGCTTGTAGGTCTCCGGATTGGCAGTGCAGAAGCCGTTGGGATTGCTGGTGCCATCCTCGTTCTTGGGAGCAACTTCCGGCAGCATTCTGGGGAACAGGGTGTTATGACCAAAGGAGTTAAAACCGGGGACCACATCCACGCCCCGGTCCTTGGCATAGCGGACGATCTCACCAAAGAAATCATCCCGGAAGATGGGGGGCAGGGTCTCACAGTTGATCCACTTCCCCTCGGTGGGCGAATAGTACTTGATAGTCATGGGCGTTTGCAGCTGAGGATAGTCCTTCAGGGGCAGATACAGAGACTCCGCCACCCGGCCGTCATACTGCAATTCCCAGCAGCCGTACAGACCTACGCACACATAGTTCATTTTCTTGGCAGCCAGATCGTCGATCATGTCAAGCCAGCCCTGTCGCTCCATCACGTTGGAGCCATAGCGGCACTCCTGCTTATAGCCGCGCAGGGCATTGTCAGGCCAGTCCAGAATCTCCACAGCGGGGATGCATGCGCCGCGGTTGTCCCACTTGCACATCTGCTTGAAAGAGCCAACACCATAGAAAAGACCGCTGTCACCAAAGCCCGTGATGGTCACGCCCTCGGCATCCACACGGATGCGGTAGGCTTCCTTTTCGTTCTTTACGCCTGCGGGCGCAGTGCCCAGTTCCAGCGTCACAGGGATGCCGTCGGCGGCAAAGCAGTCCTCACCGCACTTGGCAGTCAGGAACGCCTTTATGTCCTCTGCTGCGGTCTTGACAGGGCCTTTTTCGGCGGCGGGGGCGGTAACGCAGAATTTGCTGGTGCTGGCCAGCTTCAGTCCTTCCCCGCTCAGCGCAGTCACCTGCTGGGGCACGGGCTGGATCAACACTTTGATGTCTTCTGTTGTGTACATAAGAAACCCTCCTTTTGTTTTGTACCTTGATTATAACGGCCTTTTCCCGGGATTTCTATCATTATCTTGGCGTTATTTGTTAAAATCTTGGTATCGCCTCTTGCGGCACACGCAAAGATCCACCCTGCCGAACTTCAGGTCAGCCGCAGAGGAAACCATCAAATTCTTGCGGCGAGCCATTGTCTGTGCTATAATTTCCATACAAAAGATATTCTGGCCAAAATTCGGGAGGGATCCTATGCTGCTTGCGCATTTTTCACTTTCGAGATTCGGTTTCTCCAGTATCCAGAACAGAAAAAAGCCGCCTTCAGAGGGGCTGGTCAGTGCCTATGAGTTCGAGTTCTATACCGACGACTACGCTGGCGGCACGCTGACCGACGGTGTCTTTCACCCTGCCCGCAAACAGCATTACTGCCTGTACCGCCCCGGGCAGCGGCAGCAGCTGATCCCTCCCTACAAATGCTACTTTGTAAATATCGTTACGCAGGATCCGGAGTTTTGTGAGTTTTTTGACCAGCTGCCCAGCAACGGTCTGCTTTGGAATATAGACGCGATCGTGGACCTGCTGCGGGAAATGATGGCTACACAGGACAAGAACACTCTGGCCAGTCGCTTGTTTCTCCAGAGCTGTGCCTGCCGCATTCTGTCCCTGTTGGCCTCTCAGCGCCTTCCCATTACCTCAGCGGACCACGGTGCATTCCTCCATCGCGAGGAGTTGATGTCAGCAGATCGGTATATGCGCGACAACCTTACCGGGGATCTCTCCCTTGCCCATCTTGCCGAGCTGAGCAATCTGGATCCCACCTATTTCCACAAGCTGTACACCAGTGTTTACGGCAAAACCCCCGCCCAGCGCGCTCTGGCATACCGGATCACCGCCGCAAAGATGTCTCTGGTCGACAGCGACCTTCCCCTGAACGAGATCGCAACACGATGCGGCTTTTCCTCCCAGTCCTATTTCACCAGCAAGTTCAAGCAGGCCATCGGAATTACTCCATCCCAATACCGCAAAAAATTGCTTGACGAGCAAAAAAAATAAATTCATCCACAGACAGTTTTTGCTGTCACACAAACAGACTGAAGCGATACTCGGTTATCAAACCAAGTATCGCTTCCTTTTGTTGATCTGACTCCACTGACAGATACCATAAAACAGTTAAGTATCGGTTCATTCGTTTTACGGGCATCCACCTGTCCGTCGAAATTTTTCTGCAAGGAGTTTGCTTGCCGTTCGTGAACGTTAGATACTTTTTATAGTGGGGTGATGGAATAAATGCACGAAAAATGCATTTATTAAGAATTTTTACAACTCTTTAACAAAGTCCCTTGCTTTATTCTGTAAAATGTATTATCATATAGTTGCTGACACCCAAGAAAACCGCGAGCAATGGGCACCGCAAAATTTTTTAACTAAAGTTTGTTATATTTTTGACAAGCCACTTGCAAAAACACCAAATATACCGTTAGTCAAGCGGGATGAGGAGGAAAAGATGGGCGAATTCGTACGCTATGAAAAGAACGGAAAGGTCGGTATCATTACCATTGACCGTCAGGAAGCACTGAACTCTTTGAATCAGCAGGTTCTTTCCGAACTCAACGAGGCTATTGCTGTTGTTGAGCAGGACAACGATCTGGCTGCACTCATCATCACCGGTGCAGGCCGTGCTTTTGTAGCCGGTGCAGACGTGGCTGCCATGTCCGTGATGAATCTTCACGAAGGCCGCAAGTTCGGCCAGTTCGGTTCCGCGGTGTTCCGCCGCCTTGAAAAACTGGAGCTTCCCACCATTGCCGCAGTAAACGGTTTCGCCCTGGGCGGCGGCTGTGAACTGGCAATGAGCTGCGATATGATCCTTGCTTCCGAAAAGGCTCAGTTTGGTCAGCCCGAAGTTGGTCTGGGTATCATCCCCGGCTTTTCCGGCACCCAGCGCCTGGCTCGCCGCATCGGCGCTGCCCGCGCAAAGGAGCTGATCTATACCGGCAAGAAGATCCGCGCTGCTGAAGCTGCCGCCATTGGCCTCGTCAATGCTGTATATCCCGTAGAAGAACTGATGAACGCCGCTATGGAACTGGCTGCAAGCATTGCCAAAAACGCTCCCATCGCTGTAAAGTATGCTAAAGCTTGCATTGATCGCGGCCTGCAGATGGATATCGACGACGGTATCGCTCTGGAAAATGAAATGTTTGCTATGTGCTTTGCTACCGCTGACCAGAAGGAAGGCATGGGCGCTTTCGTGGAAAAGAGAGCTGCCGTATTTACCAATAAGTAATTCCTGAATCGATTATTAAGTAATAAATAGATAACTGAAATAAAATATTATGGAGGAATAACAATGAAGGATTTGTACATCGTAAACTGCTGCCGTACCGCTATTGGCTCTTTTGGTGGTTCGCTGAAGGACGTGCCAGCCGCCGATCTGGGCGCTATCGCTGTTAAGGAAGCGCTCAAACGCGCAAACGTTGCGCCTGAAAATGTTGACGAACTCATGTTCGGCTGTATCCTGACCGCAGGTCTGGGCCAGAACGTTGCTCGCCAGGTTTCCGTTAAGGCCGGCATTCCTTATTCCGTTCCCGCTTACACCGTTGGTATGGTTTGCGGCTCCGGTATGAAGTCCGTAATCGAAGGCGCACGCTCCATCCTGGCCGGTGACGCTGAAGTTGTTGTCTGCGGCGGTACCGAAAACATGAGTGCAGCTCCTTATGCCATACCCACTGCCCGTTACGGCGCTCGTATGGGCAACGCCAAGATGATCGACACCATGGTAAACGATGGTCTGTGGGATGTTTACAACAACTATCACATGGGCACCACCGCTGAAAACATCAACGACATCTGGGGGATCTCCCGTGCCGAACAGGACGCTTTCGCAGCTGCTTCCCAACAGAAGGCAGAAGCTGCTCAGGCTGCAGGCCGTTTCGAAGACGAAATCGTTCCTGTTCCCGTAAAGGTTAAGAAGGAAATCGTTGAATTCAAGAAGGACGAATATCCCAAGGCCGGCGTTACCGCTGAAAGCGTTGCCAAGCTGCGCGGTGCATTCCCCGTAGGTCCTGAATCTCCTGCTCCTCAGGTTGTTCACACCTTCGTTCCCACCGGCGTTCAGGAAAGTGAAGACAAGGGTCAGCAGCGTGTAACCGCAGCTAACGCCTCCGGTATCAATGACGGTGCCGCAGCTATTGTTCTGGCTTCCGGCGAAGCCGTTGCTAAACTGGGGCTCAAGCCCATGGCTAAGCTCATCGGATGGGGCCAGGGCGGCGTAGATCCCAAGATCATGGGCGTAGGTCCCGTTCCCGCGTCCCGCAAGGCAATGGAAAAGGCCGGCGTTACCATCGACGATATCGACCTGATCGAAGCTAACGAAGCTTTCGCTGCACAGTCCATTGCGGTTGGCCGCGAACTGGGCTTCGACACTGCCAAGCTGAACGTTAACGGCGGTGCTATTGCTCTGGGCCACCCCGTAGGTGCTTCCGGTGCGCGTATCATCGTTACCCTGGTGCACGAACTCATGAAGCGCGAAGACGCTAAGAAGGGTCTGGCTACCCTGTGCATCGGTGGCGGTATGGGTACTGCAGTTGTGGTTGAAAAGTGCTAATTGTTTTTCCCCTTGACGAAACAAACGAAAATTATAAAATCAACATTACCTAACATATATTTGGAGGAATCATCATGAAAGTTGCTGTTTTTGGCGCCGGCACCATGGGTAGTGGCATCGCACAGGTATTTGCAGCTAAGGGCCACACCGCTCTGCTGTACGCAAGCTCTGTTGAATCTGCACAGCGTCATAAGGACAAGCTGGCTAAGTCTCTGGCTAAGCGCGTGGAAAAGGGCAAGATGACTCAGGAGGCAGTTGATGCGCTTCTGGCAAACGTTCTGGTAGCCGAAAAGTGCGCTTGTGCTGATGCTGACCTGGTTATCGAATGCGTTAAGGAAGAAATGGGCACCAAGAAGGCCCTTCTGAATGAGCTGGACGCTCTGTGCAAGCCCGAAGCTATCTTTGCTTCTAACACGTCCTCTCTCTCCATCACCGAAATGGGCAATGGCCTGAGCCATGACCTCATTGGTATGCACTTCTTCAATCCTGTGCCCAGCATGAAGCTGGTTGAAATCATCCGCGGTGCTAACACCAAAGAAGAAACCTTCCAGACCATCTATGCTCTGTCTCAGGAAATCGGCAAGGATCCCATTGAAGTTGCTGAAGCTCCTGGCTTCGTAGTTAACAAGATCCTCATCCCCATGATCAACGAAGCTGCTGGCTTGGTTGAAACCGGCGTTGCTTCCGTTGCTGACATTGACAAGGCCATGCAGCTGGGTGCGAACCATCCCATGGGTCCTCTGGCTTTGGGCGACTTTATTGGACTGGACGTTTGCCTGGCCATTATGGAAACCCTGTATAATGAAACCGGCGATCCCAAGTATCGTCCCTCTCTGCTTCTTAAGAAGCTGGTTCGCGGCGGTCTGCTGGGCAAGAAGACCGGCAAGGGCTTCTACGACTACTCCAAGTAATCGAAGATTTCGGGCGGAAGCTCAAAGCGATACCTCAAATGTAAATGTCGCAAATGTAAAATGAGCGATACCTGGTTATCCAAATCAGGTATCGCTCATTTTCTTTTTTTGTTGCCTCTGTTCGAGATAAATATTGGGGGAAAAATATAGAATTTTATTTGAAAATAATTATGCTCGAATAAGATGCCTTTTCTTACAGATAATAGAAATGTTATCAATTAAACAAAGGAGTTTTTATATATGAAAGCAACCGGAATCGTGCGCCGCATCGACGACCTTGGTCGTGTGGTTATTCCGAAAGAGATCCGCCGCACCATGCGCATTCGCGAGGGCGACCCGCTGGAGATCTATACGGATAAAGAGGGCGGTGTCATCTTCAAAAAGTATTCTCTCATGGGCGGCGTGTCCGAGTTTGCCGGTCAGCTGTGCGAGACCCTCTGGCGCACCTCGGGCCGCATTTGTGTCATC
>JAGAMC010000039.1 GCA_017624915.1 Oscillospiraceae bacterium
CCTCAACCTCGATGTTAAAACTCATACCGCTTCGACCTCCCCGTTATAGACGGGCAGTTCCTTCAGGACTTGCTCCACCAGTTCCTCCATAGTCACGGCGTCGCCATCAGGGTCGATCTGCACATTGCAGCCCTCCGGCATATCGCCGGAGCCAACATATACGCCGCTGACGCCCCTGTCTCCTTCGGGGCCTTCTACACCCAGGGCAGATACGCCACTGTCCACGTATTTGCTTCCGTCCCACAGTACCCAGTTTCCCTGCTCGTCTATCGCAGGGGGATGGGTTGTATATCCCTGTGCTTCGGCGGCTGCTTTCGCCACTCTGCGCTCCATCTGAGTAAACTCACTGGGCAGAACAGGCCACATTTCATCTCCGCTCAGGGACTTGGGAACAAACACACTGATAATGTTGCTGTGCCGCACCATCTCTCCCTGTGTGCCTCTGAGCTGCATGCTGTAATAGCCTGAAAACGCCAGCTGCTGTGCCGAAAGGGCAGCACTCAGCCCATCTTCACAAACAGTCAGAGGGAGGATATCCAAACACTCCCCCACCTGTACCAACAGCACCCAATCCCATCCCACCGGAATATCACCGGACACAGCAATCGTTCTGGTCAGATTGTCATACTGCCGGGCAATGACACAACCATCGGCCCGGATATTCCAATCCTGAAAATAAATCATCTCTCCATCACCTCCACACCGTTGTTTCTTTCACCTAACATACTCCACTTCATTTTTCAAACTTCTCCTTTCCTTCCAGTCCCATTCTCCCAGACACTTCCTCCCCCATGACAGAAATCCTTTTCACAGTGTACGCTCGCGTTCACATTACATTTTCACCCGCGCAAAAGCGCAAAAAGCCCTGCGGCTATCTGGCCGCAGGGCTTTCAAATCAAAATATACAGTTTAACCGTTTCAGTTGGCGGCTTCCGGAACAAATTCGGAAAGTTCCACCACTTTGCCGCCCATAACTCTGGACTGCTCAGCGGCGAACGCCACGTAGTGGCTCTGAGCGGAGCGTTCGATTGTGGTGATGGCGCTGGAATCAAAGTCGTCCCCTCGCAGGAAGCGCACAACGTCATAAAGCATGCGGCTGTCTCCGCCGCCGTGGCCGGTGAAGTCATCACACATGGTGGTCAGGTCAATGGTATAGGGCTCCTGACCGTATACGCGAACCGTCAGTTCGTTGTCTTTCAGGTTACCGTAAATATCGCCTTTGGTGCCCATAACATGGATATTCCGATCCTGAACGGCGTTGAACGCAGACATGGTAAAGCTGACCGTGCAGCCATCCTCCATCAGCAGATTGACCGTCTGGTGGTCTACAACATCGTTGTCCATCCGGAACACACAACGGCCAGACGGGGCTGGCTCAAAATGGCCTCAGCGCTGTCAAACAGGCGATTCTCAGGCAGATTAAGGGCGCGATTTGCAGACTCCAGCCGCACCCGGCGGTTGTCCGCAATAGCGGTGATCTCCATTTCATCCTGATATTTTACAGATCTGCGCACACTGTGTGCCGCGGTTTCCCATGCCGAGGATTGCAAATGTAACTTTCTTCATATTAAATCCTTCTTTCCAAATATGTATCAGTCAACTTAATATATCGAGCTTTATTCCGCATCCAATCAAAAATTCATCCTTGCGAAAACAATTATCTCATGGTAATCTAAATACAGCAAGATACGATATTAAGCAAAAAGCGCACTATCTTAAGGAGTTCCTGATATGAAGAGCTGGCGCGAATACCCGTTCCAAGCCACCGCCGACTTTCCGTTCAGCTTCGCTCGCAGAACCCGGAAAAAGGGGCTGATCCCCGCCTCCGGCGTCCACTGGCACCCTGAATTGGAGATCCTGTATATGCAGACCGGCCGCGTTGAAATACACAGCAGCAAACATACCTTCCCCCTCCTGCCGGGACAGATTGCATTCATCCCGGCGGGTGAAGTGCATGCGGTTTACGGACTTGACGACGCCGGCGCTTACGATGTAATGCTTTTTTCTCTTGACCTGCTCACCATGCCGGAAAGCCACTTTTTCCAGCAGGAACTGATCCTGCCTATGCAGTCCGAGCAGTTGCGCTTTCCCCGTCTTCTCACTTGTGAGGACGATGCCTACCCTTCCGTCCGCCTGGCTTTCGAGCAGGTTCGGAATTGTCCGCGCGAATCGTCTTTGTATAAGCTCACCGCCTTTACAAGCCTTATCCAAATATTCTGTGCCCTGAGCCCACGATTGGAGAGGGTCTCCGATGACGCCCCGCCCAAAGGCAACGAAACCGTCAAGGCCTGCCTTCGTTTTATGGACACTCACTACGCCCGGCGTCTGACTCTGCGGGAGATCGCCGATCAGGTCCACCTGCACCCAAATTATCTGTGCAGTCTGTTTAAGGACTATACCGGCCACACCGTATTCCAGCACCTGATCCGCATCCGGGTGGAAAAAGCTGCTCAACTTCTGAGCACTCAGGATATCACGGTCACAGCCGCCGCTGCCGCCTGCGGGTTCGACAACACGGGTTTTTTTACAAGAAAATTCCGCGCCATTATGGGTGTTACTCCCAAGCAGTTCAGCATCCTTCAGCAAAAGGAGCGCACCTGACCCGCTTTTCCGCTCCCGCGCAAAAGAAGACGCAGACCAGCTCCCCGAAGGGATCCGGTCTGCGTCTTAATGAAGGGGAAACACGCAAATCAATTTTTCCTGCCGCTTGTTTGAAAGCCACCGCTCCACAGCACGCCGCTTACAGATCAGCGGCTTCTTCTGCGCCCGAAACAGATTCCTCAGGGGCAGAACCCTCCTCGGGATCAGAGCCATCCTCTGGAGCAGAACCCTCCTCGGGAGCAGAACTCTCCTCAGGGGCAGAGCCCTCTTCGGGAGCAGAACCCTCCTCGGGGGCAGAACCCTCCTCAGGGGCAGAGCCCTCCTCGGGAGCTGAACCCTCCTCGGGAGCAGAACCCTCCTCGGGAGCAGAACCCTCCTCGGGAGCAGAACCCTCCTCAGGAGCAGAACCCTCCTCGGGAGCAGAACCCTCCTCGGGAGCAGAACCCTCTTCGGGAGCAGAACCCTCCTCGGGAGCAGAACCCTCCTCAGGAGCAGAACCCTCCTCGGGTGCAGAGCCCTCCTCGGGAGCAGAACCTTCCGCAGGGCTTTTATCCTGCTGCGGCGCAGGGTCGGGAACAGGCACTTTATAGGCAGGCGCATCAGCGGGAGCGCCCGGGATCTTGATCGTCTGGCCGGCAGTCAGGGTGCTCAAACCGTTGAATACCAGAATGTCATCCGGCAAAACGCTGTAGTGCTCCGCGATAGCGTCCAGTTCTGCCCCTTCCTCAACGGTGTAAATGGCATAACCTGTACGCAGCCCGCTGTCAATGCCATCGCCGTCACCATACACGTAGTCCGCAGCGCAGTTGCCCCACAGCGGTGCAAAGGAAATTGTCACTCCCTGTGCCGCATAAACGGTCAATTGAATGCTCTCGCCGGGACGGATGGGTCGGGTGAAAAACTCCTGCCCCTCTATCTCGATCCTGCAGTAGCCGGTGCTGGCCGAGCCCTGTCCGGTGATCGTAAAGGTGTGTGCGTCGCCGCAGGCCAGCGGGCAGGTATAGACTCCTCCCGGGGCTTGTGCCGCTTCCACCGTATAGTGCGCACCGGTCAGCCGGTTTGCGTCACTGGACACATCTTCCGCAAAGCAGGCAAAGGCGGCTGAAAACATCACCACTGTACAAGCCAGAATGGTCAGAAGGCTCAGTGTTGTCCTGCATCGAAAGACCTTATCCGGAATCGCTTCGCGCTTGGGAATGTAGAATAATTCTTCATACAGCTTTTTCAAGGACACAAACCTCCTTCCCTGCCTTCGGTAATGAAAAGGTGCAAAAGCTTTGCACCCTTTCATCGCCGCCCACCCCCGAAGGGGTGGGCCGGCTTTTATGAACAATGCAGAATTATTTATTATTATAGATAACAGTTACTCCATCGTAACTCTCCAAGCCCTTAACACCATACTGATCGCCGCCAAAGATCTGATCAAACGGAATCAATTCCATATGGTGCACGGTGCAAATGCTGTGGTCGTAATCAGCTGCGATACCATCATACGCATAACCTGCCTCAACTCGTATGCCCCTGGCACCTGCAGCGCGGCAATAGTGGTAGTTTGCCCAATCATCATATGTAACGGTTACATCCTTGCAAGTAATGTTGTACTTGCTTGTATCGGGATAATTTGCTCCGTCAATCGTCGTGGTTTCCTCCAAACGACCGATGATCATACCGCACATACGGTAGTTGTAGTAGTCGTAGGAAGCTGTGCAATCGTTATAAGCGTCAATACGGCAAGCAATATTTACGTTTTCAAAGTTGTAGGTCGCACCGGGTTCACCCTGACCGACAACACCACCGATGGAGCTGTCAAAAGAACCCCAAAGGCCGCCGAGAACCGCATCCTCAGCGATGGTGATGTTTTTGAAGGTATAATTGCCGGCGCCGGACCATCCGATGATGCCGCCGCAGCCGTTGTTGTAGGTTGCTGCAATGCTGTCTTCGATCGTGATGTTCTCGAATACGCAGGTACCGGTAGCACTACCGGCAACAAAGGATACGTCGCCACCTTCGATATAGCTTTCACCGCCGGAGAGAGTCAAGTTCTTGACGGTAGCATCATTCAGGTTGCCAAACAAACCGTAGGAACCATATGCACCCCACATATAACCGAGATCCCAACCGTTCTGGTAGAGGTTAGAAATGGTTTTGCCGTTTCCATCAAATACACCTTCAAACGTTCCGTTCTTGGACTTATCACCAATGGGTCTAAAGGTCAAAGGATCGCCGTCAGCACTTGCAGTGGTATCTTCACAATAAAGATCAATATCATTTGCCAAGATAAAGGTAACACCGTCAAAGGTTGTGGAACCGGAAACAAGCTCTGCAAGACCGGCAAGCTGCTCGGCAGTTTCGATCTTGTATTCAGTCAAGGGATTGGCAGGATCATACCAAGAGGTATCTGCAGTGCCGTCCCAGCTGGTGACAGGCTCATCATATTCTGCCCCGGCATCATAATCCTTGCCGAAGGAGTCGTTCTCATAAGTAAACTGGGTAGCCAGCACGTTGATGCCGAAGTCGATGGTGGGGATGTCTGCGCCATTGTGATTGGCCTCGTTGCCAACGGTCTCAGCCATGTCAACCTTAACGATCACATAGTGAGCATCGCCGGCAAAAAGTTCCTGATCTTCTTCAAGCACGTTGGCAGATTTGAACGCAGCAGGAGCACCGTAAGCCAGTCCGTTTGCCTTTTCGCTATCAAAGGCAA
>JAGAMC010000040.1 GCA_017624915.1 Oscillospiraceae bacterium
GGCAAAGTTACGGGCGGCCATCACGCGCTTGTCGGAGTAGCGCATATCGTTGCCCGGGGTGGAACCGTCCACCAGCATAAAGCGCAGAGCATCGGCGCCGAATTCCTCAATGACCACCAGCGGGTCAATGCCGTTGCCCAGAGACTTGGACATCTTGCGGCCCTTGTCGTCGCGCACAAGGCCGTGGATGAACACGGTGTGGAAGGGGGGCATCTTGGTCTGCTCGCAGGCGGAGAAGATCATGCGGGCCACCCAGAAGAAGATGATGTCGTAGCCAGTGACCAGCACGTCGGTGGGATAGAAATACTTCAGATCCTCGCTGTCCTCGGGCCAGCCCAGAGTGGAGAAGGGCCACAGAGCGGAGGAGAACCAGGTGTCCAGCACGTCGGGGTCCCGCTCGATATTCTTGCTGCCGCACTTTTCGCAGCACTCGGCATCCTCCCGGCTGACGGTCATGTGCCCGCAGTCGGCACAGTACCACACGGGGATCTGGTGGCCCCACCACAGCTGGCGGGAGATGCACCAGTCGTGAACGTTTTCCATCCAGTTCAGATAGGTCTTGGAGAAGCGGTCGGGGACGAATTTGGTCTCGCCCTCGGCCACCACGCGGATGGCCTCCTTGGCAAGAGGCTCCATCTTCACAAACCACTGGGCGGAGATGATGGGCTCCACGTCGGTGCCGCAGCGGTAGCAGGTGCCCACGTTGTGGGAATAGTCCTCGATCTTTTCCATCAGACCCAGGCTGTCCAGCTCGGCTACCACGGCCTTGCGGGCCTCATAGCGGTCCATGCCCTCGAACTTGCCGCCGTTGGCGTTGACCACGCCGTTGTCGTCCAGCACCCGGATGGTGTCCAGATTGTGGCGCAGACCCACCTCGAAGTCGTTGGGGTCGTGGGCGGGGGTCATCTTCACGCAGCCGGAGCCGAAGTCCATCTCCACGTACTCGTCGGCCACGATGGGGATCTCGCGGTTCATAATGGGCAGCATAACGGTCTTGCCCACCAGATGCTTGTAGCGCTCGTCATCGGGGTGGACGGCCACGCCGGTGTCGCCCATCATGGTCTCAGGACGGGTGGTAGCCACCACCAGATAGCCGGAACCATCGGCCAGAGGATAGCGCATGTGCCACATGTGACCGGGCTTATCCTTGTACTCTACCTCGGCGTCGGACAGGGCGGTGGTGCACTTGGGGCACCAGTTGATAATGCGGCTGCCCTTGTAGATCAGGCCCTTTTCATACAGGTTGACAAACACCTCGCGAACCGCCTTGGAAAGGCCCTCGTCCATGGTGAAGCGGGAGCGCTCCCAGTCGCAGGAAACGCCCATCTTTCTCTGCTGCTGGACGATTCGGTTGCCGAACTTCTCTTTCCACGCCCAGACCCGCTCCAAAAATTTGTCGCGGCCCAAATCATAGCGGCTTAGCCCCTCATTGACGCGCAGGTCCTCCTCCACCTTGACCTGAGTGGAAATGCCGGCATGGTCAATGCCGGGCACCCACAGGGCAGCATAGCCCTGCATGCGCTTAAAGCGGATCAGAACGTCCTGCAGGGCGCAGTCCATGGCGTGACCCATATGCAGCTGACCGGTCACGTTGGGAGGGGGCATGACGATGGTGAAGGGCTTTTTGTCCGGGTCGCGGTGACCCTTGAAGCAGCCGTTTTTCTCCCACGCCTCGTAGATGCGGCTTTCCACCTCTTGTGGTTCGTAAACCTTGGGCAGTTCTTTGCTCATTTGTAACACTCCTTTTTTGAATCAGGGGCAATAAAAAAATCGCCCCAAGCAGTTTGCTCAGGGCGAACATAGTCCGCGGTACCACCTGAATTTCCCTTGTGCAAGGGACACTCGTTGCCTCTGTAACGGGAGGACCCGCCGTTCCCTACTGCCGGTTCGGGAACGAAGCTCCGGGACGACTTCCACGGGTTTGGGGACCGCCTTGCACCAGACCGGCGGCTCTCTGTACCCCAAGGGCACGTGTACTGCTTCCCATCCAAGCTTTTTACTCATAACAGTATATTGGAAAGGTGTTTTTTTGTCAAGTCGGAAACGGAAATACAGTCCTTTCCATCTCAAACCTGCCTATTCTTATGCGCAAGCCCCCGGATAAGCGCCACATAGTCCCGGACGGCCCGCACCATCGCCGATCCGGACGGCAGCAAAGCCATTCAGCCCCCCATCTGACCGAAGCCCTGCAGCACCGGCCTCCGGCCTATCTTAAGCGCTGACAGCAAACAAGTTAAAACCTCCGGCTAAGCCGGAGGTTTTGACTATCTCATTTTGCAACGTGCCCTTCGTGTACAAAGACTATTGTTGTGCGATCAAGCCTTGGTGGTCAAGGCTTGCCAGCTCATACTTCAATTCCAAATACGGCGTCTCGGCAAAATGAACAGTCATCTTTAGGATGAACTGCGGCAGATCCAACGGCTCACCCCGATATCTCTGACTGTTCTCCTTTACCCAGTTCTGCAGCTTTTGTCCTTCTTGTGTGTCGAGGAAGCCCAACGCCCAAGCGTTAACTTTGCTCCCACCCCTGTTCTGGTTTTTCTTCAACAGCTCCTCGATTTCCTCCACCGACATATCCGCAATTCGAGTTATATCCCGCAGGCCCTTGTAATCGTTCGCGTTACCCTGCGCTTCGGTGATCTGTTTGGCGATGGTGGATATCACCTGGGCGGCCTCGTGAAGGTCGCTGCTGAGGAAGGTCTGATAGGAAAATCCCTGAAATACGACGTAATCCGGTTCGTTAGTCCAAGTGTAGAGACGAACGCCCAAATCCGCACCGCAATATTCCACTTGTTTGCCTGTGTCCCACACACCTTTTCCAAGACGTCCTCCTGACATCATCTCATCTTCGGACAAATTCAGCGCATCCAGAGCTGCAGACCAGTCGTGAGCCAGAAGCGCCGAATACTCCACATAGCCGTCTGGATGCGCGGCTTTAGGTTCGGTGTTGGCGCAGCCAGTCGCAGGCAGGAGCATGGCGCCCAAAAGGATGCAGGTAAATAGGGTTTTCAGTCTTTTCATTTTTCAGGTCCTCCTTCTCTGTTTTATAAAATCAATATAGCAAAAGCGGCATCAGTTTTCAATTAGAATATTTCGCATTGCTTGGCAGTTTGTACAAACATATTTCACCATCGTTTCTTGGGACTATTTCTCTAAACGCCTTGAAAGCGTTGATGTCCCAAAGGATTTCAGTCCCTCCTTTCTTCCCACGCCCGGAGATGCCGCAGAAAATTTCTCCGTTCTTGCCTGTGAACGAATGCAGGAGGAAAGGGACAAAAATGTTGCGCACGGCCACTTGACAAACCGCCTTTTCGCTTAAACATAGTTCCACCTCCTTTCATCGTTGTCTACACACTATAACGATGCAGGAGGTGGATTTGTGACATTAAATTTCAAAAATTTTTAATCTTCTTTTATGACCAGCTGATAGGCAATTTCTTTCAGCGTCTCCATATTAATATTTCCATACAGACGATAGAGCACGTTGCCCTCCGACCATAGTATGGTGCTGTTCCCCGATTTAAAATTTGCAATCGCCTCATGACCCCGAATCGCGATGTTTTCTGTGATTGCATTCTCCGTATTCAATATTTTTGTGTAGGAGTCCTCGGGGCGAAGAAGTGTTTGCCGCAAATCAAAAAATCCACCTGCACCATCTTCAAATTTAATGTGTGTGCGCACACTTGGGCGAATCGTGCGTGTGGTCTCCTCCATCCCCTCCGGGATATAGTTAAAGATGACCTCCGGGATCTCCGTATTTACACTAGTTGAGCGGTAGCGGAACTCCGTCAGTTCCTCAAACACCTGCACCACCACTTCAATCACCCGCTCCCGGAAGGCTTCCACCGTCATCAGTCCGGCAAAGGAGACGGAGATGAGCACCAGAACGGCGGCTACCGTGCGTCTGAGCATGAACAGGGTCTGATCCATCCGGGGCGAGCGCCGCTGGCGGCGGAGGAGCAACGCCATCCGCCGCTCAAAGCGGCGGGAAAAGGTGTGCTCCGGTACATCGTCCCGGTCGGGCAGGGTGCTCAGCCACAGTTCCCGTGCCCGGGGTGCGTGCTCGTATAACAGCGCCTCTATATGGTCCATCGCTCACACCTCCTGTTCCCGCAGGGCGGCGGCCAGCGCTTCTTTTGCCCTCTGGATGGTTTTGCGCACATTGGCTTCCTCCATGGACAGCAGGGCCGCGATCTCCCGGTTGGAATAGCCCCAGTCGTACTTCAGCAGCAGCACCTGCCGCTGCCGGGTGGGCAGGGCCGCCATGGCCCGGGCAAAAGAGTCCTCCTGCGCCATGTTCTCCGCCTGCGTGGGCATAGAAAGCCCCTCATACCCCTCGTCAAGGGGAACAGCCTGACTGCGCTTGCGCTTGCGGTACAGATCGAGGGCCGTCCTCTCAACAATAATAACGACCAGGGACCTGGTTTTGTGACACACCGGCTCATCAATTTTTTCTAAAATATCGATAATCTTCAAAAAAGACTGGTGGACCACGTCCTCCGCGTCATGCTCGTTGTTCAGGATACGTTGCGCAACATAAAACATCAGGTTTTTGTATGTATGGTAGATAACTTCAAACGTTGTCTTGTCGGCATCCGACTGGATCAAGGACAGGTATACGATCAAACGCGGGTCATCCCTTTCGGCTTCGAACTATATATATTATACTTCATTTGCTACGCTCTCACAAGACGGTATGCCGCAATAATGTTGTACCCCCCACTTGACATTCCCTCCTGTTCATGATATGTTAGCAGTGGTCATATAACTGACGGAAGTGGGCGCACCCACGGGGAGTATGACCGGCGTAATGCCAACAATGCCGACCGTCTGGGCGCACCAGTTTCCTTGGTGCGCCCTTATTTTTGTAATTTTTCAAGGAGGAATTGCCCTATGATGACCGATATCGAGATCGCCCAGAGCACACAGATGCAGCCCATTTCCGCCATTGCGGACAAGCTGGGCGTGAGTGAGGAGCAGATGGAGCTGTACGGCCGCTACAAGGCCAAGCTGGATATCACCGCCATGCGCTCCATGCCCCGCAAGGGCAAGCTGATCCTTGTCACCGCCATCAACCCCACCCCCGCGGGCGAAGGCAAGACCACCACCAGCGTTGGTCTGGCCGACGCCCTGTCCAAGCTGGGCAAAAAGACCTGCCTTGCCCTGCGCGAGCCCTCTCTGGGCCCCGTGTTCGGCGTCAAGGGCGGCGCCGCCGGCGGCGGCTGGGCGCAGGTGGTGCCCATGGAGGACATCAACCTGCACTTCACCGGCGATTTCCACGCCATCGGCGCTGCCAACAACCTGTTGGCGGCCATGCTGGACAACCACATCCAGCAGGGCAATGAACTGGGCATCGACATCAAGCGCATCACATGGAAGCGCTGCGTGGACATGAACGACCGCCAGCTGCGCAACATCGTCAACGGTCTGGGCGGCCGCATGCAGGGCGTGCCCCGGGAGGACGGCTTTGACATCACCGTGGCCAGCGAGATCATGGCCGTGCTGTGCCTTGCCTCCGACCTGATGGATCTGAAGGAGCGGCTGGGCCGCATGGTGGTGGGCTACACCTTTGAGGACAAGCCCGTTCTGGCCCGGGATCTGAAGGCCCACGGCGCCATGGCCGCCCTGCTCAAGGACGCCATCAAGCCCAATCTGGTCCAGACTCTGGAGCACACCCCCGCTCTGGTCCACGGCGGCCCCTTTGCCAATATCGCCCACGGCTGCAACTCCGTGTCCGCCACCGACACCGCTTTGAAACTGGCCGACTATGTGGTCACCGAGGCGGGCTTCGGCGCCGATCTGGGTGCGGAGAAATTCCTGGACATCAAGTGCCGCGCTGCCGGTCTGACCCCCGACGCCGTGGTCATCGTGGCCACCGTCCGCGCCCTGAAGTATAACGGCGGCGTTGCCAAGGCCGATCTGGGCAAGGAGGATCTGGAGGCACTGGAGCGCGGCCTTCCCAACCTCCTCAAGCACGTGGAGAACATCACCAAGGTCTTTGGCCTGCCCGCCGTGGTGGCCATCAACCGCTTTGTGCAGGACACGGACGCGGAGCTGGCCCTCATCCGGGAGAAGTGCGCCGCTTACGGCGTCAACGTAGCCCTGTCCGAGGTCTGGGGCAAGGGCGGCGAAGGCGGTCTGGAACTGGGCCGCGAGGTGCTGCGCATCATTGACGAGGGAAAGGGCAGCTTCGCCTTCTCCTACGAGCTGGATCAGCCCCTGAAGGACAAGATCACCGCCATTGCCACCAAGATCTACGGCGCGGACGGCGTGGACTTCTCCTCCGCCGCCTCCAAGGAGATCGCCCGTCTGGAGAGTCTGGGCTACGGCAGCCTGCCCGTGTGCATGGCCAAGACCCAGTACTCCCTGTCCGACGACCCCACCAAGCTGGGCGCGCCCAAGGGCTTCAACATCACCGTCAACAAGGTAAAGGTATCCGCCGGCGCCGGTTTTGTAGTCGCCCTCACCGGTGATATCATGACCATGCCCGGTCTGCCCAAGGTCCCCTCCGCTGAAAAGATCGATGTGGACGCTGACGGCAAGATCACCGGTCTGTTCTAAGCCGGCATGGTCATGATGGGCGCGGGAGCGCCCCGCGCCAAGTGGCGCGTGAATCTCGGCGCAGCCGAGTTCCCGCAGGGCGGATTCACTTCGCCCGAGGATTATAAATCAAAAGGGTCCCCATAAAAATCATTTGATTTTTATGGGAAATCATGCCCGGTCTGCCCAAGGTCCCCTCCGCTGAAAAGATCGATGTGGACGCGGACGGTAAGATCACCGGTCTGTTCTGAGCACATTTCTTCCCAAATGCATACCGCCGGCAGGATATCCTGCCGGCGGTTTTTCGGATATAAAAACGCAGCCGCCCATTTGCGCGGCTGCGTTTGATTTTTAGCCGTTGGGGCTGATGGTGTAGTTGGGGGCTTCCTTGGTGATATAGATATCGTGGGGATGGGACTCGCGCAGGCCCGCAGCAGTGATCTGCATGAACTGAGCGTTTTCACGCAGCTGTTCAATGTTGGCGCAGCCGCAGTAGCCCATACCGGAACGCAGACCGCCCATGAGCTGGTAGATGGTCTCGCCCACCGCTCCCTTGTAAGGCACGCGGCCTTCCACGCCTTCGGGCACCAGCTTCTTGTTGTCCTGCTGGAAGTAGCGGTCCTTGGAGCCCTTGCTCATGGCGGCCAGCGAGCCCATGCCGCGATAGACCTTGAACTGGCGGCCCTGATAGATCTCGGTCTCACCGGGAGACTCCTCACAGCCGGCCAGCAGAGAGCCCAGCATGACCACGTTGGCGCCGGCGGCGATGGCCTTGGAGATGTCGCCGGAGTACTTGATACCGCCGTCGGCGATGATGGGAACACCGTACTCGGCAGCTACGCAGGCGGCGTCGTACACAGCGGTGATCTGGGGCACGCCGATACCGGCCACCACGCGGGTGGTACAGATGGAGCCGGGGCCAATACCGATCTTGACGCAGTCGGCGCCCGCCTCGATCAGGGCGCGGGTGGCATCGGCGGTAGCCACGTTGCCGGCAATGAGCTGCACGTCGGGGTACAGGGCCTTAATGCGCTTGACGGCCTCAATAATGTTCTGGCTGTGACCGTGGGCAGAGTCCAGGGCCAGCACATCGGCGCCGGCTTCCACCAGCGCGGCGACGCGGTCCAGCACATCAGCGGTGGCACCGATGGCGGCGCCCACCAGCAGGCGGCCCTTCTCGTCACGGGCGGAGTTGGGATAGACCTCGGCCTTTTCGATGTCCTTGATGGTGATCAGGCCCTTGAGGTGGAAGTCCTTATCCACAATGGGCAGCTTTTCGATCTTGTGACGGCGCAGGATCTCCTTGGCCTCGGCCAGCGTGGTCCCCTCGGGGGCGGTGACCAGATTGTCCTTGGTCATGACGTTGTCGATCAGCTGGGACATATCGGTCTCGAACTTCATATCGCGGTTGGTGATAATGCCGATCAGCTTGCCGTTGTCACAGATGGGCACGCCGGAGATCTTATACTTGGCGCACAGCTCGTCCGCCTCGGCCAGAGTGTGGCCGGGGGCCAGCCAGAAGGGGTTGGTGATAACGCCGTTCTCACTGCGTTTGACCATGTCCACCTGCTCAGCCTGCTGGCTGATGGACATGTTCTTGTGGATGATACCAATACCACCCTCGCGGGCGATGGCGATGGCCATACGGTACTCGGTAACGGTGTCCATGGCGGCGCTGATCAGCGGAATGTTCAGCCGGATCTTTTTGGTCAGCTGAGTGTGCAGATCGATGTCGGCAGGCAGCACATCACTGGCAGCAGGAATGAGCAGCACGTCGTCAAACGTCAGACCCTGCTTAACGAACTTAAAAGAAGCGTCACGGTTGACCATGTTTTACATCTCCTTTGTGATTCTTGTCCCCATAGGTGACAGCAACATTTCATAAATGGATATTTAAATTATTTTAACCCCTCAGTAAGCCCCTTGTCAAGGAATGTCTTGCCCAAGAATGAGCATGGCATCGAAGCGACTTTTGCCTGTTTCGTCCACACCGTGGACAAAAAGCCCGTCTGCGCCATCAGCAGCCAATACATCGATCACCTCTCCCGGGCGGCACTCGGCATGGTAGCCGATCTGCATCTGAGCCACATATTCCCCCTGCGCCAGCAGGTCTGCCCGGATCGCGTCACAGGCGAAATCGGCATAGCGGGTGTTGTTCACATGGTCATTGATGTCCGTATCGCTGTAATGCATCATGCGCCGTTCGGCCAGGTGCATCTGCTCCGGCATGCGCAGCTTGCTGAGCTGTTTGTCCTTGTTCAGTTCGCCGCCTCCGGTACCCTCCAGCTCCGGGATTTGGGACAGGCGGAGCATTTTCCGGTCTGAAAGCCGCACCAGCACCCACACGGAGACCGCCTGTCCGATATACCGGCCGTCCACATACAGGTCAAAGTCGCGGTACATGGACGCCCCCCTGCCCCCGCGGTGCCAGGTGCGGATGGTCAGCTCCTGTTCATAGCGCACAGGTCGTTCCAGCTCATACCATATCCGGGCCAGCATCCAGAAGGCGCCGTGCTGTTCCATCAGCACCTCCCGGCCAAAACCCCGGCTCTCGGCGGCGTGGGTGGCCGCCTCCTGCAGATAGCCCAGCAGAGCCGATGGCCGGCAGAAGCCGCGCCCGTCCACGTCCCGGGAATCGATTCGGGTCTTATACTCGTACCATATACTCATACCGTATCATTCACTCTTTCCGCGGATCAAAATGGTGTTTCTGCAGCAGATGTCGTCGATGTCGTCTGCCGTGGCGGCAGGGATGCGGGTCTGGGCGCCGCACCGGGCGCACATCAGATCCACCGAGCTGTAGTTCACCTGAAAGGACCACTGTCTGCTGCCGCAGGTGCAGCTGATCCCATCTCTGGCGGCAATGTCCTTGATTTCGGACAACACCTCGTGCATGACGATGTCGTCAAGAAATACATTTTCTTCCCCGGCTTCCTGCTCCAGCTTGTCCACAGCCTGCTCCAGACGGGCGGTGGCGGCAAAGACCGCACCCTCCTCCCCCACGTAGCAGCAGTCCAATCCGGAGGCGGCGCAGGAAAAGGCCAGCGCCTTTTCCCGCACAAAGGCGGTGGAGGAACAGGTCACCCGGTGCTCCCGCCCGCAGAACAGGCAGGGCACGCCCAGCTTCACCTTATCGGCCAGAAACTCCACTTCCAACGCGGACTTTCCGCAGGGGCATGGGATCTTCACAGGCGCGGCCGCCAGTGCAAACAGGCTTTTTTCCACAATGACCGACTGGCGGCACTGGGGGCAGATATAGGCAATGGTACGTGTTGGTTCCTGTGCTGGCATAGGCGGGCCTTCTTTCCGTAAATGCGGGCATACTCCCGGCGTTTTTCTGTCATAATATATTATAGCTGGTTTTCCTTCTTTTTCAACCTCCAGTTGCTGCGACGCCCCTCCATTTCCTCCCAGTCCGTATCAGGAACGCCGCCCGGACGATTTTTTCCTTTACAGAATGGGATACATCCTTTAAGATACTGTTAGCGTTATTAAACTGCAGCGATTATTCGGCACATATTCCAAGTAAAAGCCGCTGATACACGCAAATAGATACGTTCGGAGGTATAAGACCATGAAAAAGCTTTCCCTGTTCCTGATCGCCGCGCTGACCCTGGGCCTGCTGGCCGGCTGCGCGGGCACCCCTGTTGTGTACTACACGGAATGTAACTGCCCCACTCATTCCCAGACAGGGGGCAGCACTTCCGGCGACAACGCCCCTGAAAACGCCGGCGCTGTCAAGACCGGTCTTGCCCTTGTGGGCAGCGCCGCAGACAGCAAAAACGCCGCGGAAGCCGCCTACGATGTGACCATAGTGGGCGTGACGGTGGACAATGACGGCGTGATCCGCTCCTGCATCATCGACAGTCTGGGGGCCAAGGTCACCTTTGACGGTACGGGCACCATCACCTCCGACCTGAGTGCACCTGTGCTCACCAAAAACGAACTGGGCGACAATTACGGCATGAAGGCCTATGGCGGTGCCAAGTACGAGTGGTACGAGCAGGCCGCCGCTCTGGCGGACTACGCCGTGGGCAAGACCGTTGACGAACTGAAGAACGGCGCCATTGACGAGACCGGCAAAGCCCCCGCCGGCTCGGACCTGGCCTCCTCCGCCACCATCTATCTGGGTGGCTACGTCAGCGCCATCGAGACTGCCGCTGCCAATGCGCAGCATCTGGGCGCCCAGACCGGCGACGAGCTGCGTCTGGCCACCACCAGCTCCGTTGACAGCAGCAAAAACGCCTCCGCCGACGGGGACGGCCTTGCCCAGCTGGACTGCACCGTCACCGCTCTGACCGTCAACGGTGGAAAGATCACCAGCTGCTTTATCGACAGCCTGCAGGCCAAGGTCAACTTCGACCGCACCGGCACCATCATCACCGACCTGTCCGCCCCCCTGCTGACCAAGAACCAGCTGGGCGAGGACTACGGCATGGTGGCCTGGGGCGGCGCCATCGCCGAGTGGGACAAGCAGGCCGCTTCCTTCGCCGCCTATGTCACCGGCAAGACCGCCGACGAGGTGGCCGGCATCGCCGTCAACGAGAAGACCGCCCCCACGAATGCGGATCTTTCCTCCAGCGTCACCATCGCCATCGGCGGCTTCCAGGCACTCATTGCCAAGGCGATGCAGGGATGAAAACGCGTCTTTTGGCAGTGATGCTGGCCGCTGTTCTGCTGCTGACCGGCTGCAGCCTTTCAGCTCCCCACTCCGGACAGAAGCAGTATACTGCCACCTTTCTGTCCCTGTTTGACACAGTGACCACCATCGTGGGCCGGGCCGAAAGCGAGGCGGCGTTTCATCAAACAGCCCAGGCCATCCACGATGAATTGCTGGAGTACCATCAGCTGTTTGACATTTACAACGACTACGACGGCATTCAAAACCTGAAAACTGTCAACGACTGCGCCGGCATCGCTCCGGTCAAGGTGGATGGGCGGATCATCCGCCTTCTGTCCGACTGCAAGCAGTTCTATACCGCCACCGGCGGCAGAGTCAACGTGGCCATGGGCAGCGTGCTGCACCTGTGGCATCAAGCCAGAAGCGACGGTCGGGATGATCCCCTCAACGCCAAACTGCCGGAATGGGATGCTCTGCAGAGCGCAAGCGAGCACACCGATCCTGACCATATCGTGATCAATGAAGATGCCTCCACCGTGTATCTCTCCGACCCCGATCTGCGTCTTGATGTGGGCGCGATAGCCAAGGGCTGGTCCGTTCAGCAGGTGGCCCAGCATGCTCCCGCGGGCCTTCTGATCAGCGTGGGCGGCAACGTCTGCGCCACCGGGCCAAAGGACGAGGCCGGCACCGCCTGGGTGATCGGCATCCAGAATACTGACGGCAGTCAGGACTACCTGCACACCCTTTATGTGCCCCGGGGCTGCGTGGTGACCAGCGGTGACTACCAGCGCACTTACATGGTGGAAGGCAAACTGTACCACCATATCATTGACCCCGACACCCTGTACCCCTGCGAGCTCTGGCGCAGCGTGACCATCGTACACGAGGATTCCGCCGCGGCGGACGCCCTGTCCACGGCGCTGTTCCTCCTGTCTCAGGCCGACGGGCAAAAGCTGCTGGACCTCTACGGGGCCCAGGCCATGTGGGTCAACGCCGCCGGCGAGCGGTTCTACAGCCCCGGCTTCCAGTCCATGATCCGAACTTGAACGAGGTGAAAGAATGAAACACCTGTTTTTTGGGGGCGTCCACCCCCAATATAACAAGGAAATGTCCACAAAGGACACCACCCTGCACACCATTTCCCCCAAGCAGGTGGTGATCCCCATGCAGCAGCATATCGGCACCATATGCACCCCGCTGGTCAAGGTGGGGGACCACGTACTGCTGGGGCAGAAGATCGGCGACGGCGAGGGCCTGTGCGTCCCCGTCCACGCCCCCGTCTCCGGCACGGTCAGCGCCATCGAGCCCCGCCCCCACCCCACCATGGGCAATGTGATGGCGGTGGTCATCGACAACGATTTTCAGGATACTGCCGCCCCCGCCTCCATCCCCAGTTCCGGGGATGAGATCCTGCACGCCATCCGGGAGGCCGGCATCGTGGGCATGGGCGGCGCCGCCTTCCCTGGTGATGCCAAGGCCCTTTCCGCCATGGGCAAGATCGACACTCTGATCGCCAACGCCTGCGAGTGCGAGCCCTATATCACCGCCGATGACGTGATGCTGCGCACCGATCTGGAACACGTGCTGGAGGGCATGCTGATCCTGAAGGATATTCTCCATCCCCAGGACGTTGTGCTGGCGGTGGAGGACAACAAGGCTCAGGCCATCGAAAAGATCCGACTGGCCTTGAAGGATCAGTCTGCCATCCGTCTGGAGGTGCTGCCCACCCGCTATCCCCAGGGCTCTGAAAAGCAGCTGATCCAGGCGGTCACCGGGCGGGAGGTCGCTCCCGGTCAGCTGCCAGCCAGCGCCGGCTGCGCCGTGTTCAACGTGTCCACCTTCGCCGCCATCTTCCGCGCCGTTCGTCTGGGCATCCCCCTGACCCGGCGCATCGTCACCGTCTCCGGTGAGGCCATCACCGAACCACAGAATTTCATCGTCCCCATCGGCACACCCTTCTCCGATCTGATCCGGGCCGCCGGCGGTATGAATGACCGCACCGAGCGGGTCATCAGCGGCGGTCCCATGATGGGCAAGGCTCAGGACGATCTGAGCGTGCCTGTTGTCAAGGCCACCAACTCCATTTTGTGCCTGCTGAAGGACAAAAACGGCGCGGCGGAAAACCCCGTGTGCCTGCGCTGCGGCAAGTGCGTTGCCGTGTGTCCCATGCGGCTGCAGCCCCTGTATCTGTACCGCTTTGTCAACTCCAAACAGCCAGAGGAGCTGGAGCGGCTGAACCTTATGGACTGCATGGAGTGCGGCAGCTGTGCCTTCACCTGCCCCGGCAAGCTGCCTTTGGTGGAGAGGTTCCGTGTGGGCAAGAAACTTTTGAGGGAGGCGAAAGCAAAATGAATCTGACCGTTGCCTCCTCCCCCCACATCCGGGGAAACTTCAGGACCAACCGCATTATGCTGGACGTGGTGCTGGCGCTGCTGCCCGCGCTGCTTGTGGGCACTGCGGTGCTGGGTGTCCGGGCACTTTTGGTAAGCGCTGTGTGCGTTGCCTGCGCCGTGGGAACAGAGTGGCTCTACTGTCGGCTGACCCGGTCCAGAAACACCGCTGCCGACTGTTCCTGCATCGTCACCGGCCTGCTGCTGGCCATGACTCTGCCTGCCAGCGTCCCCTACTGGCAGGCGGCTGTCGGCAGCGTCTTCGCCATTCTGGTGGTCAAGATCCTGTGCGGCGGTCTGGGTCAGAACATCTTTAACCCGGCCCTGACCGCAAGGGCGTTCCTGCTGCTGATCTACCCTCTGGGCGTGACCTATTACCACACCCCGGGGGCGGATGCGGTGTCCTCGGCCACCGCCCTGCACCAGATGGTGATCCCTGCACTTCCGGAGCAGAGCCTGTGGGACATGTTCCTGGGCAACTGCCCCGGTTCTATCGGTGAGCTGTCCTCGGCAGCCCTGCTGCTGGGCGGCGCTTATCTTGTTTACCGCAAGGTCATTTCCCTGCGTATCCCCGCCGCCTATCTGGGCACGGTAGCTGTGCTGACCCTTGTGTTCAGCAAGACCGGCGACCCCATTTCCTGGATGCTGTACAGCCTGTTCTCCGGCGGCCTGATGCTGGGCGCGATCTTTATGGCCACCGACTACTCCTCCTCCCCCGTTACGGCCCGGGGCCAGATCTTCTACGGCATGGGCTGCGGCGGGCTGACCGTGCTGCTGCGCTATAACGGCCTGTATCCCGAGGGCGTGACCTACGCCATTCTCATTATGAACGCCCTTGTCTGGACGTTGGACCGCTACACCGCCCCCAGACGCTTCGGCACAGGAAAGGCAGGTGCAGCCCGATGAAAAAGCAGATCCTGCTCCCCATCACGACCATCGCACTGGCCGCCGCTGTGCTTCTGGGTACATCCTTCGCCCTCAACGGCGCTGCCGCTCAGCGGGCACAGTCCGAGCACCTGCGTATCCTGCGCACCATCCTGCCCGGCAGCACCGACTTCGTTGTGGAACCCTATTCCGGTGATGATGTGAACATCCGCTCCGTCCATAAGGGTGAGAACGGCTTTGTGATCGAAACTGTCACCCCCGGCTATGCCGACGACATCCGCATGATGATCGGCGTCAGCACCGAGGGGACCGTGACCGGTCTGGTGGTTCTGGACATGGCCGAGACCATCGGCCTTGGCGCTCAGGCACTGACAGATCACGTTTTCCTTGCCCAGCTGCTCAACACATCGGGCGAAGCTGCCGTGGGTACCAACGTGGACGCCATCACCGGCGCAACGGTCACCTCCAAGGCCATCGTGCGCAGCGTAAATTCCGCCATTTCCTTTGTCACCGGTGCCGATGTGGATTCCGGTGCCACGTCCTGGGGAGGTTGAGTTATGAAGAAACATCCTTATATGCTCAACACTCTGCTGGCCGGGGTAATGGGCGCTGCCCTGCTGGCGGCGATTCTGGTCCGGACTTTTGCTCCCATTATCATCCTGCCCCGGCCCGATATCCCGGCTCTGGTGCTGATCAGTCTGGTGGTGCTGCTGGCAGACCACTATCTGGCCCCCGGAGCAAAGCGCAGCTACGGCCACATTTTCTTGCTGTCCGCAGCGACCTTCGGCCTGCTGCCCTGGGCCGCCTGCTTTGTAAACACTGCAGGTGCTGTGGCTCTGGCCATTTCCGGCGGTGTGGTCTTCACCGTGACCACCCTGCTGTTCACCGCCATTCAGGAGCGTCTGTCCTCCGGTCCCGCCTGCAAGGCTGCCCCCATACTCAGCGCGCTGGGTCTGTATCTGGCCTCTCAGGGATTTATAGGCATGTCCCTGTAATATCCAACATCGAAACAGCACCTTGCGTCAGATCCGCAAGGTGCTGTTATCTTTCGCTCTGTGGCGTTGCTTTTTTTCATCTTTTGCCCTATAATATAGTTTTAGTTCGCAATTTACCGTCCGTTTCCCCGGGAGGATCTGTCTATGGAAAACAACCAGCACCTGCAGGATCGTCTTCAGTCCGTCCTGCGCCCCATGAAGCATTCTGCCTTTCTTCGTATCCTGTCCTGGATCAGCGTCCCCGTGTTCCCTGTGTTCTGTCTGTTGATCATGGATTATATGAACTACGGCGGGCATCCGACCAGCTTACATCTGTTTTGGACAAACTTCCCCGGCGCTGTCGCCTTCGAGGTGCTGGTGGTGACATTGGTCTTCGCCCTGCTGCTTCTGCTGTGCCGTCGGGCGGCTCTTGCAGCCGGTATTTTCGGTTCTGTCTCCCTCATTTGTTCTTATGTAAACTATACCAAAGTTGCCCTGAACGGCGACCACTTTATGCCGCAGGACGTCCTTATGCTGTCCCATGCGGGCAACCTGACCTCCTTTATCAGCGGGTCAGTACCCGGCTGGTTCTTTGTGGGGGCGGCGGCACTGCTGCTGTGGGTGCTCCTGCTGGCCGTCATGGAGATCAAACTGCCGCTGAAGTGGTATGCCCGCCTGCCGGCGGCCCTGATTTTGGCTCTGTGCGCGTGGCTGCCCTGCTCCAACATCGACAAGGCAGACGTTGCGCTGGGGAAGTTCGGCATGTCCGTATTTGACTCGGCGCTGCAAAGCTCCAATTATAATGCCAACGGCTTTGTGGGGGCCTTCACCGTCAACCTGCTCAGCCTCAACGTGCAGGAGCCGGAGGGCTACTCCCAGTCCCTTGTAAACGATATGCTGGCCGGCTACGAAGCCGTCCCCGCCGATGCGAACGCCGAGCAGTTCGACGTGGTAGTCATCCTCAGCGAAAGTTTCTTTGACGCCCGCATTCTGGACGGTGTCACCTTCTCCAAAAATCCCCTGCCCAACTACGACCGCCTGCTGACCAGCCCCCGGTGCTGCAGCGGAAGCGTCTACACCACCGCCATCGGCGGCGGTACCGTGCGGCCCGAATTCGGAGTGCTGACCGGGCTGACCTGTGACTATGTGCCCAGCATTCCCACCCCCTACCGCTATGTGTCCCAGCCCATCTCCACCTATGTGTCAAATTACCGGGACGCGGGCTATGACACCATCGCCCTGCACCCTTATAACAAGCAGTTCTATTCCCGGGACTCCGCCTACGGCAATATCGGCTTTGACGCTTTCTGGGGGCAGGACGAGATCACTCAGACCATCTATGCCGAATATAAGCGCGGCTACGTCACCGACGAGTCCACCCTGCGCGCCATCCGCCACTGCATGGACAACGCACAGGCTCCCACGTTCCTGTTCGCCATCACCATGCAGAACCATCAGCCCTATGACGGCATTGACCCCTCACTGATCCAGATTGAGGTCTCCTCCGACCGGCTGAGCCAGCCTGCCCTCACCGCCCTGACCACCTATACCCAGGGTCTGTACGACGCGGACAAAATGCTGGGCGACCTTGCCCGGTGGATCGACGATCGGGAGCGGCCCACGGTGCTGGTCTTCTTCGGCGACCACATGCCCACGCTGGGCTCCAACTATCTGGCCTATAACGAAAGCGGACTGTTCAATTCTCTGGACGGACTGGATGGTCAGGAACTGATGACCATGTACGCCACCCCCTTCCTCATTTACTCCAACCGGAAGCTGGAGGGCGGCCTGCTGTCTCAGCGCACCGGGAACAGGATCTCCGACTACAATCTGCTCAACTCCGTGGCCATCTCCACCGGGATGCCCCGCACACCCTATATGCACCTTCTGGAGGATTTTTACGCCGTCACCCCCATATATAACGTGCGTCTTGGCATGGAACTGTCCGATGACATCCTCCCCTTTGCCCGGGCCATGGAGTATATCACCTACGACCGGGTATTCGGCAAAAATCATACCGCTTGAAAGCCTTGTAAATGTTGACTTCGCGGACTGATAAGAGTATGATTTCGTATATGCTCGAAAAAAGGAACTGATGCTCATGCTGACTCTCGACCGATTCAAAACCGCCCGCAGCGTACTGCAGGGCGTGATCTCTGAAACCAACCTGATCCACTCCCCCGCCCTGTCCCGCGCCTGCGGCAACAGTGTGTACCTTAAGCCGGAAAATATGCAGATCACCGGCGCCTACAAGATTCGCGGCGCCTATTATAAAATCAGCACTCTGTCCGACGAGGACAAGTCCCGCGGTCTGGTCACCGCCTCCGCCGGCAACCACGCTCAGGGCGTGGCCTATGCCGCCCAGACCGCCGGCGTGAAGGCCACCATCGTCATGCCCACCACCACCCCTCTGGTGAAAGTGAACAATACCAAGGACTACGGCGCCCGCGTCATCCTCCACGGCGAGACCTTTGACGACGCGGCGGCGCTGGCCGCCAAGCTTTCGCAGGAGGACGGCCTGACCTATATCCACCCCTTCAACGATCTGGACATCGCTACCGGTCAGGGCACCATCGCCTACGAGATCTTCCAGTCCCTGCCCGATGTGGATGTGATCCTTGTTCCCATCGGCGGCGGCGGACTGGCCGCCGGCGTGTCCACCCTTGCAAAGCTGCTCAATCCCAGCGTGAAGGTCATCGGCGTGGAACCTACCGGCGCAGCCTCCATGAAAGCAAGTCTGGAGGCCGGCCAGGTGACCACCCTGCCCGCTATCTCCACCATTGCCGACGGCGTGGCAGTCAAGACCCCCGGGGACAAGGTGTTCCCCTACATCCAAAAGAATGTGGACCGGATCATCACCATTGAGGACCGGGAACTGGTGGATGCGTTTCTGGACCTGATGGAAAAGCACAAGATGGTGGTGGAAAACGCCGGACTGCTCACGGTGGCTGCCCTGCACCATCTGGACTGCAAAAATCAGAACGTGGTCAGTGTGCTGTCCGGCGGAAATATGGATGTAATCACCATGTCCTCTCTGGTACAGCACGGGCTGATCAACCGCGGCCGCATCTTTACTTTCTCCGTGTTGCTGCCCGACCGCCCCGGCGAACTGCTGCGGGTGGCTGACATCGTGGCCAAGGAGAACGGCAATATCATCAAGCTTGATCACAACCAGTTCATCAACATCAACCGCCAGTCCGGCGTGGAACTGCGCGTCACGCTGGAGGCCTTTGGCCATGAGCACAAGGACAGGATCATCACCGCCCTGCTGGACGCGGGGTACAAGGCCAATGTGGTTATGACCCAGGAGTTTTTTCCATGATCCCTCCCGGCCCCCGGAGCACGCACCCCGGGGGGCCGGGTATCTCAAACGCGGCAGACGGCCGGTCTGTCCGGGCCGCAGGGCGGTCCGGGGCATGACCTGGAGCAGCCCGGTCACCGGCGTCACTTTGGGGCGCCCCATTTCTTCCGCGCCCTGTATCTTATGCCGCCGCGGCCGCTTTGGTCCCGCGGCACACAACAGAAAGGAATGACCAGCATGATCAAGATCGCCCCCTCCATTCTGTCCGCCGACTTTGCCAATCTCGAGCGCGACGTGAAAAAGATCAGCACCGCCGACTACGTCCACGTGGACGTGATGGACGGCGCTTTCGTCCCCAACATGTCCATCGGTATCCCCGTGGTGCAGTCCCTGCGCAAGTGCACCGATATGTTTCTGGACGTACACCTGATGATCGAAAAGCCTGTGCGCTATGTGGAGCAGTTTGCCAAAGCCGGTGCCGACCTGCTGTCCATCCATCTGGAGGCAGACCACCCCACCCGCATCGCCGAGGCCCTGCGCATCATGGATGAGTGCAAGGTGAAAAAGGCCGTTGCCCTGCGCCCCATCACCTCTCCCAACGCCATCCTGCCCTACATCGAGCAGCTGGATCTGGTGCTGGTCATGACGGTGGAGCCGGGCTTCGGCGGTCAGGCCTTTATGCACGACCAGCTGGACACCATCCGTCAGGTACGCGCTCTGATCAACAAGTACAACCCCGCCTGCGAGTTGGAGGTGGACGGCGGCATCGCCCCCGCCACCGCCCCTCTGGTCATCGAGGCCGGTGCCAACGTTCTGGTAGCCGGCTCCGCAGTTTACGGTGCACCCGACATCCCTGCCGCCATCCGGACTTTGCGCGGCAACCCCTGAATCTTAACTTCGGAGGTGTCCTATGCAGTACTTCCCCCCCGCCCTTGAAAAGCTGGTAGAGCATTTTGCCCGTCTGCCCGGCGTGGGCACCAAGTCTGCCCAGCGGCTGGCATTCCATGTGCTGTCCCTTCCTCAGGAGGAAGCTGACCAGTTTGCCCAAGCCATCACCGACGCAAAAAAGTCCATCCACTGCTGCCCCGTGTGTCAGAATCTGACTCAGGGAGACGGCCCCTGCTCCATCTGCGCCAGTCCCCGGCGGGACGGCGGCGTCATCTGCGTGGTGGCCGACCCTAAGGATGTGGTGGCCATGGAGCGCTCCCGGGAGTATAACGGCCTGTACCACGTGCTTCACGGCGTGATCTCCCCCATGAACCACGTGGGCCCCGACGACCTGCACATCAAATCTCTGGTGGAGCGTGTGGCCGCGGGCGGCGTGTCAGAGGTCATCATGGCCACCAACCCGGACACCGAGGGCGAGGCCACGGCCATGTACCTGTCCCGCCTGCTCAAGCCATTTCAGGTCAGAGTGACCCGCCTCGCCTACGGCATCCCGGTAGGCAGCCATCTGGAATTTGCCGATGATGCCACGCTCATGCGCGCCCTTGAGGGCCGGCGCGAGATGTGAAAGGAATGTATATCATGGAACTGGAACAGCTGGCACAATATATCAACATTCAGCTTCCCACGGCCTGGGTAAACTGCTACGAACCTGCAATGGCTGCGTACCGCCCCAACTGGCTGGACGACTATGACTTTGACGCCATTCTGGACTACTACGAGTTTGATCACGGGGAGTACTACAGACCCCGCTTTTATCAGGAGCTGGACCTGCTGCGGCAGGACGAGAAGCTCAACCGCATCTGCTGGCTGATGCACTACATCATGTTTTACGGCGAGCCCGCCGACTTTTCCAACGTCTGGAGCTGGAAGGGCGACCCCGTCGCCTTTGCCGACCACGGCAGCAACGTCACCTGCGTGGTGGCCTTCCTCACCGGTCAGCCCATCCACGTAAAAAACATGGCCCAGCGGGGCTATGATGCCGAGCAGATCAGCATCCACAAATCCGGCGTGCGCCGGGAGTGGGAAGGGCAGCACACTACCTTCGGTCTGGAGGGCGTGACCTTCGGTCATATGCTTTGGGCCGCTTACTTCATTCGCTGTTTTCTGGTACGGCTGGGCCGTCTGCAGTATGAGTTCGGTCTGAATCACTTTGCCCAGTATGATCACCTGTTTGATGAAACTCCCTGCTACATCTCTATCCACATCCCTCCCGCAGCCAACGGCCTGCAGGACGACGAGGTTGCCCAGTCCGTGCGTATGGCATCCCGGATGCTGGAGCAGTATTTCCCCCAGACCAAGGGCAAAAAGCTGGTCTTCCGCACCAACACATGGCTGCTCAGCCCGGAGCTGCGCCAGATCCTCAAGCCAGACAGCAATATTATCAAATTTCAGGACCGTTTCCAGATCCTCGAAACCAAAGAGGCTGTCGGTCCGTTCCTCAGCTTTGGTTTCAATGTGATCCAGACCCCCGATTTGGATTACAGCACCCTGCCCGAGGACACCCATCTGCGCCGGGAGCTCAAGGCCCGGCTGGTCAAGGGCGAACCCCTCCACACCGCCATAGGTTATTTCACCGTATAAGCTGTAAAAACAGCGTCTGCCAGTCGGCAGGCGCTGTTTTTCTATGTAAGCAAAAATGCCCGGACAGGCAAGTTTGCCGCCCAACCGCATATCCTTTTTTATATTTGCTGCTTATTATGATACCGGAGGTGTCCTGCATGCTGCGTATCCTTACCCATCCAAACTGCCGCAGTCTCGTGTGGGCGTTTGCACTGCTATGCACCGCCGGGGCGCTGATGGCGTTCCCCCAGCAGAGTACGGATGCCGCCCGGCAGGGTCTGACCCTGTGCGCCAATGTGATCATCCCCTCCCTGTTCCCCTTTTTCGTGCTGTCCTCGCTGGTGGTGGAGCTGGGTCTTGCCCGTTATCTGGGCCGGGCACTGGAGCGGTTCATGGCCCCACTGTTTCGGGTAGGGGGTGTGGGTGCCTCAGCTCTGGTTCTGGGTTTTGTAGGCGGCTACCCGGTAGGCGCCCGTACCGCCATCGGGCTATACGAAAAGGGCCTGTGCTCAAAAACAGAGACCGAGCGGCTGCTGGCCTTCTGCAACAACTCCGGCCCCGCCTTTATCCTTGGCGTGGTGGGTGCAGGCGTGTTTGGAAGCAGCGCTATCGGGCTTCTGCTCTATCTCACACACATGGCAGCCTCCCTGTGCGTGGGCCTGCTCTTCCGCTTTTATGGCAGGAGCGAACCCATTCGCTCCTGCACCTGCTCTCCCAGATTTCAGACCGTCCGCTTTTCCTCCGCCTTCACCCAGAGCATAACAAATGCCGTTTCTTCCGTTCTGAATATCTGCGCTTTTGTGGTGCTGTTTACCGTGCTGATTCGGCTGCTGTTCCTGTGCGGCATCATGAACCTGCTGGCCCAGCTGACCACAGCAGCACTTTCCCCTTTGGGTTTTGACCGGCTCAGGGCGCAGCAGCTGCTCACGGGTCTTTTGGAAATGTCCTCGGGGGTATCCTCCCTGTCCGGCTCCGGGCCAATGGCCGAACAGATCCCCATGGCCGCCTTTATGCTCGGCTGGGCAGGTCTCTCCGTCCACTGTCAGGTGCTGTCTTTCATTGCAGACAGTGATCTTCGGGTCGATACATATTTCGTGGGCAAACTGCTCCACGGCACACTGTCTGCCCTGTTCACCTATCTGCTCGCCCGGTTTTTCCCTCTGTCCCAGCCCGTATCCAGTTATCTGACCCAACAGGTGAACAGTCTGACTGCGCTGGATTTTGAGCGTGCGCTGACCATCTGCACCGTGTCCGCATGGCTTATGTGGCTGCTTTTTTTGACTGCCGCCGTCTGTGCGCTGGGCCGGCGCAAAAAAAGATGTGGAAAACGACACAGAAGTGCGGTATAATATTTTTACTGACTTGTACATAGGAGGGAACCTCATGTCCTGGCTGTTTCAAAACAAGATCGAACCCCGCTGTGCCTACTGCGTCCGCAGCCGCTCTTTGAATGACGATCAGGTGGTGTGCAGCAAAAAAGGTGTGATGTCCTGCTCCTCCCATTGCCGCGCCTTCAAGTATGATCCCCTGCGCCGCACCCCGCCCCGCCCCGCCAAGGCGGAATTTTCCTCGCTGAAAGACGAGGATTTTTCCCTTTAAATCCTCAGAGCGGCTTCTGAGCGTGCAGGAGGTTTTGACATTTTTCTCTTTACTTTTTAAATATCACCTGCTATAATGGCATGGTATTTAAATGCGTCCGTAGTTCAATGGATAGAGCGTCAGATTCCGGTTCTGAAAGTTGGGGGTTCGAGTCCCTTCGGGCGTGCCAAGAATAAACCCTGTAGCCGCAATGGCTACAGGGTTTTCTTGCGCCCTTTTTAGGGTTGTTTTCCCTTTAGTTTTCCCTTTACAGACGGAAAAGGCATCAAAGGAAACGTTAATAGCCTTACTGTTTCGGTCTAACTCTGAAACGAATTACAGGCACACTACTTGATCCTTGCTTTTTATCAAAGCTAGTTCGCGTTTCCAACTCAAAACTGCTAATATATCCGATTTCTCTCAGTCGTGTCGCCAACGTACGATTATCAGCCCCATCAGGAAGAACCGCATCATGCCTATATGCTTCTTTGCTGAGTTTGCAATATGGCTCTGACAGTCCCTCAAAACACTCTTCAAACTCTTTCTCACCAAGAATCTATTCAGCCGGGAAATTTATAAATGTCTGCTGCCCAGTCTGCGGAACAGAATTTCTCGCTATTGATAAAACAATAAAATGCAAGTTCTGTGGTGCAGAATTCCCAGACTACACTGCACTTCATGCTGCCGATAACAATTGTATAACAGCACACAATATCCTTCGAGAACTTGGTCGTCGGAAACATTTACTTGAATCTGGAGTCTACGAGTGTCCATCCTGCAAATTGGATGCTTTGATTGAATTGTCCGGGAGCAGATGGTCTTGTTTA